>CALXOP010000001.1 GCA_944390035.1 uncultured Alphaproteobacteria bacterium
TTTTTGCTGCTTGATTTAGCTTTTTCTTCTGACTTTTTAGCTGAAGATTTTTTTGCTTTTTTATTATCTTCATCAAAAGAATAGAGCTCTTCAATGCTGACTGTCTTTTCGCTGACATTAGATTTGCTCAAAACATAGTCAACGATTTTTTCTTCAAATACGGGAGCTTTCAAAGCCTCAATTGCTTGTTTATTCTTCAAATAATAATCGAATACGGCTTTTTCTTGTCCCGGATATTTTTTAGCTTCAGCCATAATAGCTTTGTTAATGTCATCCGGCGTAATGTTAATTTTAGCATCTTTACCGATTTCAGACAGCAACAAGCCCAATTTAACGCGACGAACGGCAATATCTTTGTACTCAGCCATCAGTTCATCTTCAGACTTAGATTTTTCACTTTCATCGAGTTGATTATATTTTTTAGCTTGTTCATATTGGTTAACAATGCTCTTATATTCGGCATCAACCAAACCTTCCGGAACTTCAAACTTATATTCACTGTCAAGGTTGTCCAAGAGTTGGCGTTTGAGCTTCATTTTAGAAGCAGCTTCATAATCACTCTTAATGCGTTCGGCAATAGAGGCTTTCAGTTTATCCAAGCTCTCTTCACCCAAAGATTTAGCAAATTCATCGTTGATTTCAACCGGCTTATTAGCGCGCAATTCTTTAATTTCAACTGCGAAAACAGAGTCTTTTCCGGCCAAATCTTTTGCATGATAATTTTCAGGGAAAGTAACTTTAACATCAACTTTATCACCGGCTTTTTTACCGATAAGTTGGTCTTCAAAACCCGGAATAAAGGCATTAGAACCGAGTTCCAACGGATAGTTATTGCCTTTTCCGCCCTTAAATTCAACGCCATCAATCGAGCCGACAAAGTCAATCACAACGGTATCACCTTTTTTTGCGGCTCTGTCTTCTTCAACCTTAACGGTTTCACGGCGAGATTTTGCGATATAATCCAAAGCTTTTTCAACTTCTTCAGCCGGAACTTCAGCCATTAATTTTTCCACTTTGATGGCAGACAAATCACCGATTTTGATTTCCGGCATCAATTCAATACTGAGTTCAAATTCAACATCTTTACCGTCTTCAAATTTGGTAACTTTGATATTCGGAGCCATAACCGGATTAAGTTTATTTTCTTTAATAACTTCTTCGGTAGCATCGCGAACCATATCATCCAAAACTTCACCCAAAACGGAAGCACGATATTTTTGCTTCAACATATCTTTCGGAGCTTTACCCGGACGGAAGCCTGGGATTTTGGTGTTTTTAGCAATTTTAGCAATTTTTGCATCAATACTGTTTTCAAAATCAGCAGCCGGAATAACGACGCTGTAATTTTTCTTCAACTTTTCAGACTTTAACTCAGTAGCTTTCATAACATTCTCTTTTATTATGGTTAAAACGCAATGGTGACTTGATTTGGTGCGGACGAAGAGACTCGAACTCTTATGCCTCTCGGCACCAGAACCTAAATCTGGCGTGTCTACCAATTTCACCACGCCCGCAAAACAAGACACTAATAGTTGTTTGCATACTACATAAAAAAATTTTTAAATCAAGCAAAATTCACAGCTCCAATAAAATTATTGTATTATTTGCAGATATTTACTAATATGCGTTTCAGGAAGCATGATAAGACATGTGATGAAAATCAGGGAGTAAAGTTGTGTACATATCCAGAATATTTGTGTCAACGGCATTAGCCGCGGGTTTGTTGAGTTCTTGCTCATTTATTGAAAGTCATACCTCACCCGAAACCTACAACGCCCTCACCTTTGGTGACAACGGCGCCAAGGAGGCCTCAAAGGCCACATTGGCTTACTCTCAAGGCGACTTTAATCAAGCCGACGAGCATGTCCAAATGTCTTTAAGACAAAACCCCAAAAACACACAGGCCCTGATGATTGGAGCATTAACCGCTGAAAAGACCGGTCGCCTCAATCGTGCTCGCCAATATTATGAAGACATCATCTTGGTCGCAGGCGATGATGAAACCGTTTTGGGCACGGACGATATGCAGCCTCAAAAGATGGTTGACGTTGCCAAAAAACGCCTGCGTTTGCTCACCATTAATCAAAGCAAATTGGTAATAGAAAATGCCGACGGCACCACAAGTTTCAGCATCAGTGAAGAAGCAGCCTCCCGCCAAGGCCGCTCTGCCTTGGAAGAAGCACTCTTTGTTCGCGAACAAAAAAATGCCGCCGATAACAAAGCTGTTACCGAAGCCGACGTCAAAGCGGTTGAAGTTTTGTTCACCCCGCAAGAGCAAAATATCATCTCTCGTTTTCTGATATTAAAAGAATTGGCTGAAAACGACATGATAACAAAAGAAGAATTCTTGGCCGCCCGTCAATCCAATATCGGCGGTCTGTTACCGCTCACCAATGCGCCGGCAGGTATTACGGCCGATAAGCCCGTTCCCTCACCTGATGTCATTATTGAAAGGATTAACGCCCTCAAAGCCGCCACGGAAGAAAGAGCCATTACGCCGCGTGAATTTTCTGCTGAAAGAGATTTGATAATTGAGGCAATTTTGCCCCCGGCTCCGCGTCAACGTCTCAAACGCCAAGCTCCCGCCAAAGATTTACTCTCTGCGGCCAAAAACTTGCGCAAGTTAGAAGTGATTTATGATTTGGATTTAATCACCACCAAAGAAAAACAAAAAGAGCAAGCCGCCATTGAGCGCAACCTGGGCATTACGCCAAACAAGGAAACCACCACCGTAAAAGAAAAAATAGAGATAATTCCGGCTGAGAGTTTGGAACCAAGCGCCACGGCCCCCGTCAGCACGGCACCGCAAATGCCTGAGCTTCCGCAATCAGCTCCGGCAGGCTTTGCACCGCAACCTCTCATTCCTGATGTTTCCAGTCCGTTTAACGGCTAAGTTTTTTCAAACCGGAGGTCAAACTCCGGTTTTTTGATATAAAACTTGCAATTTTGATTTATTTATTATAAATAACAGCTTAATTGAATATTTTAGAAGAACGAGTTAAGAAAATGCCTGAAAATAAGATTAATCCACGCAAAACTTTTGCCATTATTTCTCACCCAGATGCCGGTAAAACCACGCTGACTGAAAAACTTTTGCTTTTTGGCGGTGCAATTCAACAAGCCGGTGCCGTCAAAGCCAGAGGAGAAAACCGCCGTGCGCACTCCGACTGGATGAAAGTTGAGCAAGAGCGTGGTATTTCGGTTGCTTCTTCGGTCATGACTTTTGACTATAAAGGCATTACGTTTAACTTGCTGGATACGCCGGGCCACGAAGACTTCTCCGAAGATACTTACCGTGTTTTAACGGCGGTAGATTCGGCCATCATGGTATTAGATTCCGCCA
>CALXOP010000002.1 GCA_944390035.1 uncultured Alphaproteobacteria bacterium
AAGAAGGCAGTGTGAAAGACTTTCCGGATAAATATTTGGATATGCTCTCCAAAACGGCAATCACCGACTATGACAAGCTCCTCAAACCTTTTGGTCTTAACCCCGATGAACCGGAGTTTTGGAATAAGGGCTTGAGCCTCATTTCAAGTTATATTGATGAGCTTGAGCGATTAGATAAAAAATTAGGATTATAAAAAAAACAAAACCCCGATACCTTATCGGGGTTTTGTTTAAGAAGATATAATGAATTAACGTCTGGTAGTGCTGTATCTTTTATAGGCATCTTCGGTTTCTTGTTTAACCGTTTCAAGGTAGTGAGCCGAAGTTTCAGGTGTTCCGTGAAAAGCCAAAGAATAGTTCTGCACAAGAAAACCAAACGGATTGGCAATGGCATCTTCTCTTTTGGTGAACGGGATTCGCACATATGTAATGCGCATGGTCGCGCGCCAAATATTAATGGTAGGCTTTTCTTGATTCGGCAAATAATCAAATGTTCTAAATTGCACTTGCCACAACCCTAAGGCTGCAGGCTTAATCCAGTCTATTTCCACATCTCTTTGCAGAGATTTCTGCCTAAATTGCATCACGCTGTAAGCCACGTCATTTTCGCTGAATTCGCGGAATACAGCCGGAGATGAGTACCAATAAATGGTGGAACCGGGGCTCCAGCGGCTGACCAATTCGTCATAATCAGAGCTGACCAAATAGCGGAGCATGATATATTCTGTAATATGCTGTTCGGTAATCAGGTCCGACACGGGAAAATTAATTTCTGCCGGTTGAACTTGCTCCAGCATACTAAAATATTTGTTAATTTGAAAAAGTTGCGGTTGAACGGTTCTCTGCGGCAACAAGAGATAAATAGTGGCCGCCAACATCATATTCAAACAAATGCTCAAACAAGCAAAAATCACCAAAATACGTGAGGTCCAGAGGTATCTTCTTTCTGGCATTGCATTAACATGCACGCGCTCGGGATAGAGTCCGAGTTTGTCAGGGCTTTGTTTTTCCTTGTATTTGAAGACGGTATTAAAAATTTCTAACATTTTAAAAATTTAACCTCAAGTTAAGCCTCACCATGTAAGTTATACATGAAAGTGGAATAAAATCAAATAAATACTGTTCAGATTCGAAATCTTGGTATAAAGATAATAACATAGAATAAGTATATAAAGGGTTTATGTGATGAAGAAAATTCTATTGTCGGCAATCAGCGCCATGGTTGCACTCGCAGGATGCGTTAATTCCAGCCAAGAACTAACGGATGATACACCGCCGGCATATTACACGGATTGGGACAGAGCCGTACGTGTAGATGTTGATATGCAAAATATGTATGTCGGCACCCCGCGCAAAATAGAAAAGCCGATAGATATGTATATGGCTATGGCCTTGGCGTTGAAATATAACTATACCAGACGCTTGGTCAGCTACCAACAAAGCCTGATTGAAGCAGGCAAGGCACCGACCGAAAAACTGACCGAAATTGCCAGCCATGCCGGCTATAACAATGCGCCGATTAATTCACACATGAGCCCGGATTTGAAAGTCGCATGGAATATTTTGGATATCTCCACGGTCTATTATCAAAATATGGATCCAACCTATAAACACGGCATTGCCACCGAACAAAGCCGCAAGGTTATTCATAACATTTTGCAAGAAGTCAGAAGTTTGTATTGGCAGAGCTTGGCGGCTCAAAAACTGATACCGGTGATTGATGATATGACCGAGTATATGACTCTGGAAGTTGATGAAATGAATGTTAAGGCCAAAGAGTTAGCCGAGCAAGGACAAGCCCCCACCACGGAGGAACTGCAAAAGAAACGTAACTACATGGAGGCAATCAAAAAAGCGGCTGACTTGCGTCACCAAATGGCCACGGCCGAAACCAGACTTGCGTCTTTAATGGGGTTCCATCCGTCAACGGAGTTTAAGTTAGTTGGCTCGGAATATGGCAATTTTGAACTTCCGGCCATGAAAAATGAGTTGGCGCAATTAGAGTGGTTGGCACTGACCAATCGTCCGGAAATGAGAGCCGAAGATTTGGTCACCGATGTTGAAGATTTGAAAATTGTGGTCAAAGGGTTTAAGGAGCCGGGTGTTGATCAATACAATAACGACCCGAACTATTACAATCGCCTCTGGTCACAAAAAGCTCAACAAGTCAGTATGAGCATTATTGAAGATGTCCGTAACCCTAAAGTCAGTGAGTTTAACGACTTGCGACGCGAGCGGATGACCACGTTGATTTTGAGCCAAGTCCATGTTGCTTGGGCGCGTTATACCGCTGCGGTTGAAGACTACCAGATTAATATGGAAATTGCCAATACCTCTGAAAATATTGCCGAAGACATCACCATCAAAGACGGGGCGCAAAATTCTAAGAGCATCTTAGAGTCCGCTCGCGCGGTTGATGACGAGGTTCAAGCCTTCTTAGCTTATGCCGAAGTACAAGATGCTTTGGGCAATTTATATGCAACCGTTGGCTTGGATGCGATTCCTTATTATATGTTAAACGACAAACCTTCCAAGATTGCGGTGGCTCTGCGTCAAACTTTGGAAAAATGGCGCAAAGGAGAGTTTATTCCGGATAATCGCCCTTATTTGTTAGATGTTCCGGCCAAACGTCCGCCGGTAAATATGAGTTCGCTTATTCCGGACTATGAGGTCGAAACCGGTCAAAGAATCAAAATAGACGTTCCCGATGCTGTCTTTAACAAGATGGATTTGGTTGGCAAAATCACCTCCAAAGCCGGATTGATAGACGATTCTCCTCTGCCGAAATGGTTAAAATATGATGAGGTAAATCATCGTTTTGAGGGAATCGCCATGCCGTCAAATGTCGGAGAATATAATATTAAATTATATGTCTCGGATGAAAACGGTAACGTCGGCTACTTGACCTTTAAGCTCAAAATTAAAGAAGTCTTTGTTCCGGCTCTTCGAGTTGAAGGTCTGACCGAAGGCCGCAAAGCCACGGTTTTGAAACGTTGCCTCAGCTCCGTCTGCAAAGATACCTATGTTGAAGATGAGGCCGTTGGGGAGGACGTCGAGATTCGCGCTCCTTCGCAATTCTAACCACAAGATATAGTATCTCGCTAAAATGCCAAAAACGGATTCTTTTACAAAAGAATCCGTTTTTATTTCTCTTCACGGGGAGAGGTAAAAAATCTTTTCTGCTATTAAAAATAAGTAAAAAACGAGTCGAGAATCCTCTTTTCTCGCAAAGTGAAAAATTGTGGACAATTTTGTGGATTAAAATTTGAGCTAACATATTGATTTTAAACTAAAAATCAAAGGTTAACAAACTTATCCACTTAAGGCTAAATTTTTTTTGTTTGATTTATAAAGGGATAGCTCTGTCAAGTCCCAAAAACAGATTCTTTTCTGTTGTTTAAGAAAAAAGAATAAAGCAATATTTTCAAGTGAAAAGTTGAGAAGTTTATATTGAAAAACAATCTGCTCCAAAAAAAAGTAAAATTATTTGTGCATACAATATATAGAGTTCTTTACTTTTTATTAACACCATATATGGTATGTAAAGTCAGATAGCTGATAACAAAAAATTTGAATAATAAACAATGCAATAGGGAATAGTTGAAGAGAAATGTCCGAAAATAGCTACCATAGTACAATCGCCAACGAGAACATCGCGATTGATTCTGTTACCAAACGAGACGGAACGCTTGCCCCGTTTGATAGCAACAAAATTTATAACGCCATCAAAAAGGCCGGCGAATCAACCGGAGAATTTGGTGAATCAGAAAGCTGGCTCCTGACCAGTCAAGTTCTGAAGGTCTTAAAACACAAATTTTCGGAGTCTCTTCCGACTATTGAGAACATACAAGATATAGTAGAGCAAGTTCTCATCTCGGCTAACTATTTTGCAACCGCTAAAGCCTATATTCTGTATCGTGACCAAAGAAATCGTTCTCGTAACGACAAAAAAGTTATGGTCGATGTTGAAAGTTCAATCAACGAATACCTGGAAAAATTAGACTGGCGTGTTAATGCCAATGCCAACCAAGGTTACTCCAACGGTGGCTTGATTTTGAACGTTTCCGGTAAGGTAACCGCCAACTATTGGCTGAGCCATGTTTATCCGGCCGAAGTCGGTGAAGCACACCGCAATGGTGATATTCATATTCACGACTTGGATATGTTGGCCGCTTACTGCGCCGGTTGGTCTTTGAAAAACCTATTGCATGAAGGCTTCAACGGTGTTCCCGGAAAAACCGAAGCCGGTCCGGCTAAGCACTTGTCTGCAGCAGTTGGCCAAATGGTTAACTTTATGGGAACCTTGCAAAATGAGTGGGCCGGTGCGCAAGCATTTTCTTCCGTAGATACCTATTTGGCTCCTTACATCAGAGTCGATAATCTGGATTATCAACATGTTTACCAAAGCATGCAGGAATTGATTTATAACTTAAACGTTCCTTCTCGCTGGGGTTCTCAAACACCGTTTACCAACTTTACTTTTGACTGGGTATGCCCTGAAGACTTGCGTGACAAACACCCGATTATTGCAGGAGTTGAACAACCCTTCACCTATGGCGACCTCAAAGAAGAAATGCATATGATTAATAAAGCCTACATCGAAGTTATGATGAAAGGTGATATTAAAGGTCGTCCGTTTACCTTCCCGATTCCGACCTATAACATGACGCCGGATTTCCCGTGGGAAGATGACAACACCGAGTTGTTGTTTGAAATGACCGCTAAATATGGTCTGCCTTATTTCCAAAACTTCATTAACTCAGTTTTGAAACCTGGACAAATTCGTTCAATGTGCTGCCGTTTGCAACTTGACTTGCGTGAATTGTTGGCCAGAGGTAACGGCTTGTTCGGTTCGGCTGAACAAACAGGTTCAATCGGTGTTATCACTTTCAACTGTGCACGCTTGGGCTATGTTTACAAAGGCAATGAAGAAGGTTTGTTTGCCCGTGTTGATGAGTTAATGAACATTGCCCGTACTTCTCTTGAAATCAAGAGAAAAGTTATCCAACGCTTAATTGACAATGGCTTGTTCCCATACACCAAACGTTATTTGGGCACCTTGCGGAATCACTTCTCAACAATTGGTGTTAACGGCATCAATGAGATGATTCGCAACTTCACCAATGACGAACACAACATTGCCGATGAGTGGGGACAAAACTTTGCCATTAAGTTCTTGGATTACATCCGCGCCAAATTGGTAAAAATTCAAGAAGAAACCGGCCACATGTATAACTTGGAAGCCACTCCGGCCGAAAGCGCAACTTATCGCTTTGCCAGAGAAGATAAAAAACGCTTCAAAGGTATTATTCAAGCCGGTACCGAAGAAAATCCGTATTACACCAACTCTTCACAATTGCCGGTTGGCTTTACGGATGATCCGTTTGAAGCATTGGATTTGCAATCAACCCTGCAAACCAAATACACCGGAGGAACAGTTTTGCACCTTTATATGGGACAAAGAATATCTTCCGCCAAAGTATGCCGTGATATTGTTCGCAAGGTTCTGACAAACTACCGTTTGCCCTATATCACGATTACTCCGACATTTTCCGTATGCCCGAAGCACGGATATATTTCCGGAGAACACAAATACTGCCCGATTTGTGACGAAGAAAAGCTGGCAGAGAAAAGAGCCGCAGCTTCCAGAAACGAAGTTGCATAGTGTAAAATTTAACCCATTGGAGAATAGAATAATGACAACAATTAATTTTGCAGATATTAAATTAAGTGATGAAGAAAGACAACCTTGCGAAGTATGGACCCGTGTAATGGGATATTTCCGTCCTGTTTCTGAATTCAACAAAGGTAAGAAATCTGAATTTTACACTCGTGTATATTTTAAGGAAAGCAAAGCCGTATGCGGTGGCTGCGGTGAAATGATGAACATTGCTGCTGAATAATTCTGAGCAATGTCAAGCAATTTAGTTATCGGCGGTGTTGAAACTTTCAGCACCGTCGATTTTCCTGGTCACATGGCGGCCGTTGTTTTTTTTCAAGGTTGTCCATGGCGTTGTCCGTTTTGCTACAACACGGTACTCCAGACCATAAAACAGGAAACCGATTTTGACTGGGAAAAATTTATTTCATTTTTAAAAAAGCGCCAAGGTATTTTAGATGCGGTTGTCTTTAGCGGGGGAGAACCTCTGGTACAAGACCAACTAGCCTCAGCCATGTCTCAGGTAAAAGCACTGGGGTACAAAATCGCCCTGCATACCGGAGGCTACCGTCCCGAAAAATTAGCCGAGGTTTTGCCTCTGGTGGATTGGATTGGCTTTGATATAAAAACCCCGTTTATCGAGGAGCGCTATCAGCAAGGAACCGGCAGTAAAACTCCCTTGAAAAATGTTTTAACCAGTCTGGATATGGTTATATCTTCGGGCAAGCCTTTTGAGTGCCGCACCACTTGCGACCCAAGGCTGTTAAGCATTGAAGATATTTATACCATCGCACGCTCGCTGCAAGAAAAAGGCGTAGAAGAATATCACTTACAAAAATATCGCCCGATTCCTTCAGACACCACGTCAACCGAGTCTGATTGTAATAAATTTTTTCAAGATGAGGCATTAAAGCAGTTTTTGAAAGATTCATTTAAGGTGTTTGACCTCCGTTCCTAACGGAGGTTTTTTGTTTAATATTGACAAAAAGCAAAGAAATGCTATTCTTTCGCCCAAGAACAGTATTTTTTTGTTGCATTAAATTATAGAAATTATGAAAAAGAATTGGAAATGGGATTTGAGCCTGGTATTTTCCAGTCCCAAAAAAGCTCAAGCAAAGTTAGAAGAAACATTAGTCTTGATTTCTGAGTTTTCTCAGAAGTATCGTTCACGCATTGCCAAACTAACGCGGGAAGAATTCGCCGCCATGGAAAAAGCTTATGCTCGTTTGGTCGATGATAGCGAAGCTATAGGCAATTACGCCTATTTGCTGGCCTCCACGCAAGAAAACAATGCCAAACTCCAACGCATCAAAGAAGATATGTTGAGCCGCTTAGACGAGGCCAACAAACAGCTTTTGTTTGTAGAGTTGGAGGTGTGCGCATTGGATAATGAGACTTATGCAAATCTCTGCGCCAGTTCGCCGAACTGCCATTTTTGGGCGGATGTCCGTAAATTTAAGCCCTATAATCTGAGTGAAGACAAAGAGCATATCATTGCAGATTATGCTTTTCATGCTCGCGGCTGGCAACGCCTGTATAAAGAAACTCTGGCCGCGCAGGTGTTTAAGTATAAAGGTGAGGAATATTCCGAGGCCTCAATTTTGGCTCGCTTAAATGATGAAAGTATGACGGTGCGCCATCAAGTTGGCCGCATTATCAACCGGACCATGGGTAAAATTGCGCCGCAGATAACGCAAATATACAACAATTTGGTCAAACATCAGCAGGTCGAAGACAAGTTGCGGGGATATGCAACGCCGGTAAGCAATGCCAATTTAATCAATGGCATTTCTGACCAAGCCACGCAAGCACTCACACAGGCCTCTCGAGAAGCCTATGCGGCAACCTCGCATCGCTATTATGCGTTGAAGGCAAAATTGTTAAATGTCAAAAAACTCTCTTATTGGGACAGAAATGCGCCTTATGCCTTTAGCAATAAAGCCTACAATATGGAGCAAAAATGGCCTAATCCGTTTCCGGATGAAATGCCCTTTGACTGGGAAAATGTCTGGCCGATGATTCATAAGATTTATCATGAATTTTCGGAAGAGATGGGCAAAATTGCCGATAAGTTCATTGAACTGCCGTTAATTGATGTCTATCCGGAAACAGGTAAAGAAAGCGGTTGCTATTGTCAGCCCATGCCCAACCCCTACATGCCCTATATTCTCTTGAATTATGCTGACACCAGAAACGACGCGCTCGCTTACGCGCACGAACTGGGACACGGTATTCACGAAGCCTTAATGCATGAAGGCGAGGCATTAAAAAGTGAGCATACCAATATTGAAGCTGAAATTGCTTCAATTTTTGGCGAGGCCCTGACTTTTGACAAACTCTACCAACAAGAAACCTGCAAAGAGGCGCGTTTTTCAATGTTGGCGGGAAGCATCGAAGGTCAGCTTAATACGCTCATTCGCCAAATTGCCTTTCACCAGTTTGAGGAGAAGGCATTTGCCTTGCGTCAAAAAGGCGAGCTGAGTGTCGAGCAAATCAATTCGATTTGGTTGGAAACCATGCAAGAGAGCTTAGGCTCCAGTGTAGATATGTCGCAAGCCGAAAGTGCGTGGGTTTATATCCACCATTTCTTTGATTTCCCATTCTACGTCTACTCTTATGCGGCCTCTCAGTGCTTAGTAAATGCCTTGTACCAAACCTATAAGAGTGGGGAAGTGTCCAACTTTGCCGAGAAATATGTTCATTTGCTGAAAAATCCGCAAGGTGAACACTATTCTCAACTTCTCAAAGCCGATTTTGGTTTGGATATGGAACAACCTTCCTTCTGGCACAAAGGTCTGCAAGTGATTGAAGACCAAATCACCGCACTTGAATCCTTGGCCAAAGAGATATTCTAAAGAAATCTGGCAATGATAAAAAACCTCCGTTTTTAGCGGAGGTTTTTTTGTTTAATATTGACAAAAAAACAGATTAAGGCTAAAACAAAAGCATAAAATCATTATTAATTTTAATACTATTGTTTTATGGAAAAAATTGGATTTTATGCGGGCTCTTTTGCACCCATAACCCGCGGACATTTAAGCATTATCAATGAAGCTCTTAACGATTATGACAAGGTCATTATCGGAATAGGTGTTAATCACGCCAAACCTCAGGCTTTTAGCCTGAAATGGAGAAAACGAATGATAAATTCCTCTCTGGAAGATTTGTGCTGGGAACATCGCTATCAAGACTTGCTTCAACTCTATGGTAATACATCGACTTCTGGTCTTGACCAGATTTCTCACAAAAAAGAGGCAATTACGGTTGTTTCTTATGATGATTTGACGGTTGATTGTGCTCTTCGAAACGGGGCAACAGCTCTCATCCGAGGAGAAAGAATTGTTGGCGACCATGATGCAGAAATGCAAACCGCACTTTTGAACCGTCAGATACTAGAGGTCCGCAAAGCTCACTTGAGCATGGCAACCATTCCGGTTCAAAGAGAAGAGCTGACCTATGTGTCTTCCTCAAATGCGAAAGCCTTGTGTGGTTTAGGTGAATATATCGTAGCCCAACGCTATGTAACGCCAAGTGTTCACGCTGTGATGATGGAAAATTATTTGCAACCGACTTTTGTTGATTTAATTCAAGGTGCTTATCTCTCTGTTGGTATGGTGGAAACAAGTTATACGCAACTTGCGGTGGATTATAACACCAATCGTCATTACCATACTTTGTCTCATGTGGCCTATATGCTAAATCTCTTGCAGATAATGAAGAATTTGGGACATATCAAAGCAGACGATGCCCAAGCCTTAAAATTGGCAATATTTTTCCACGATTATGTCATGGAGAACAAAGAAGATGATGTGGCTCAGTCAGCCGCTCATGTTTGCAACCTGTTTTTTAATACCAAGTTGGCCAATCAGGTCGCTGATTTGATTATGGCAACCGAACATTTGCAAACTACTTCGTCGATGTCAAACGATATGCAAATAATCCATGATTTGGACTTTGCTATTTTGGGGGATAGAAGCAACTATGGCCTCTATGCCATAAACCTTCGTCGTGAATATGCTGACTATTCAGAGGAGGACTATGCCAAAGGGCGCACGGACTTTTTGCAAAACTTGCTTGCCCGACCTCGTTTGTTTGTAAACGATGCCTTTGCCGCAATGTTTGAACAAGAAGCGCGCTCAAATATGACCCAAGAGCTTGCCTATTGGCAGAAACACTAAATTTCCGATTACAAAAAACTCCGCTTATTTAATGAGCGGAGTTTTTGTTTGTTACTTAGCTTTTTTTGGGTGATTTCTTTTGCAATAAAAGTTTTCTTTGTTTTGCTTTTTGGAAAGCAAGAGCTTTTCTTGCCAGCCATTTATAAATATTGAGGGTATATTTATTTGCCTCAACGCTGACATCCTCCGATTCCCAGTGAACACATAACATATTGTCATTGCCCCAAGCCTCAGGCGTGTCATCACAAACAGCAAACACCTTCAAATCAAAGTTATCATTAATCGGTAACAAAGGTTCACTCACCGAATAAATCTCAACTTTTCGGGTGTTACCCAGAATGCGATATAAGACAGATTCCGGAAAGACATTGAGCAACTTCAAACTTTTTACTCTTAAAATTGCACTGTCATCTTCAATTGCGCGTTTAGGACGCAAACCGTGCAACCGACCGATAATTTTTGCGCCGGCACCGATTCCTAAAACCGGCATTCCTCTTTTTTCGGCTTCACGCACCATATTAACGTAGGTTAATGAACACAAAACAGGCTTTTTCGGCAAATTAGGATTAGCAAAAGTATTAAGCGGGTCATCAAGTCTTCCGGGCAAAATAAGACCGCAAACATCATCTAATTCGCTGACCATATCTTCATGAGTTAAGACCTTTAAGTTCACATTAACAAATGCCAATGCCTTAACGTAATTTTCCATCATGAGATAATAACCGTCTTCACGACCCAACAAAAAAGCCACCATCGGATTTGACTTATCGGCGGCGTATTTGGGATTAATTTTTTTCCAATCTTTGGGAGCAATTTTAATTTGAGGAATTTTCCCCTCATTACGAAGTTTTTCGATTTTTTCTTCCTTCACGCCAAAAGCTTTACGTTCCGGCATATAAGATAAATAAACAATGTCACTCATGGCAGTTCTCCCGTCAGAATTAGGCTGTTTGTTTTGCCCTCATTATAAAAGAGAAATAAAAAACCTGCAAGCACTTAAGCATCACCCAAAGAAAAACGCTGTTTTGCAACAGCGTTTGAAAAGGACTATTTTTTTTCTGGTTTTTTAGCAAATTTTTTGTGTGTTCCGAAAGATTTGTTCGGTGCTTTGCCTGTACCCGGCTTATCCTTAAACCGAGATTTGAAAGGACTTCTGCCAAAAGGAGAGCGTCTTTTCTTGTCCGAAAATTTCTTGCCTGCATCACTAACGGGCTTTTTGTGCGCAGGTTTGACTTCAACTTCCACTTTTTCCATTTTTTGCATTTGTTTGAGCTTAGCTTTATTGACCGAAAAACCGAAGCTGCCCAAATTTCTGCCTAAGGTGTAATAATTGCCGTGTGCAAAGGCGATAATTCCGGCTTTTTCCAAGTCAAGCGCACCTTTTTCGTTAATATATTTATCATCGACACAAACACCGACCACCTCGGCCAAAAACATATCATGCGTTCCGTAATTGGTAATACTTTTGAGCTTGCACTCAATAGATACGGGACATTCTTCAATTTGCGGCGCCTTAACATTGGGGCAGGCAAGGGGCGTTAAATTCATCTCTTTGAATTTATTAACATTACGACCGGACTTCACCCCGCAAAAATCAACTGCCGTGACCATATTCCAAGTAGGCAGGTTAATCACAAATTCGCCGCTTTCTTTAATAATATCGTGAGAAAATCTTTGCGGACGAATAGATACATACGTAATCACCGGATCACTGCAAATAATTCCCGTCCAAGCGACAGTCATAACATTTGGTTTATCAACCGTGCCGCAAGAGACCAAAACCGGCGGCAGAGGGGAGAGCATTGTCCCTGGTTTCCAATTAATTTTTGTCATTTTTTTTACACCTTTTTGTTGCCTAAAAAATATTTTAATGTACAATAAGCCAAATCAAAATAATGTGCAAGTGAATAAAAATAAAGAGGAACGGAGAAGTTTTAACGTGGAACTCTCAAATTTGTTGCCGGCGGTAGGATTACTTATTCCTTATGAATATAAAGATATACAAACCCCGCAATATGATAAAATCATCGCATCTTATTTGCAAAAAGCACGCCAAAGTGCCGCACCTCATTTTGTGCAGATTGGCGGCATTCCGGGAGCCGGAAAAAGCACTTTTTGCAAAACATTACATTGGGATAAAAAGCTCTTCATCAGCTTTGATAAAATTATGGAAAGCATCCCTGAATATTGGCAAGATATTTATCGGTTAGGGAGTATCAAAACTTTTGCCAAATGGGAAATGCCGGCCCGCATAATCGGTTACGAGGTTTTGCGCCGCGCTATTGAGAAAAAAGCTGACATCTATCTGGAACACAGCGGCGTAAATGATGCCCATGTTGAGCTAATGAAAAATTTGCACAAATTAGGCTACCAAACCGAAATATGTTTTATCTTATGTGATATAAACGAGGCTTGCCGCCGTGCCGCCGAGCGCGAAAAAGTCACACACCGCCATACCTCGCGTGATATGATTTTGCAAAGAGGTGCGCTCGTAAATCGTTATCTTGAAACTTACAAACCCTTGGTCGATGAGCTTTCGATTTATGATACCACACACAACCATTTTGCCCTGCAAAGCCAATATCACCAAGGTATAAAGGTTAAGTAAAAAACTTAAAAGTTGTTTATGAATTAAATGGTATCTTGAAAATTGCATTTAATTTTGCTATAAAACAAAAGCCACTTGGGAAAAGTGTGCCCAAAATCCGAAGATTAAGTTCTTCGGATTTTTTTCGTTTAAACAACATTATCACGAAAGGTAAAATTATGAGTAATCTTATACGTTATATCATTCAGGACGATCCTGAAAAAGAAATGACTAAAAAGCAAACAATCAGAAATAATAAAATGACTAATTTACTAGAAACGCCTTGGGTTCAAATTTTTGGTGCTGCTTCTGACATGTATAAAAATTATAATGATATGAAAGAAGATAATGTAATTGGAAATGATGATTATTTTCATTGTAAAGCAAATTATGAAGCAACTCAAAGAGGAAAATGGGGCGAAAAAACGGCAGAAGCTCTTGGTGATGCCAAAGAACGAATTGACTATTTCAAAAATAGGATTATAAAAGGAACATCAGCTGTAGACGCTTATGCTGATTATAAACACGATAAATATATTAATTCGCTAGGACGCCATCAAGCAAAAAGTGGGCTATATACCAATGCTAAAGATGGTTGCAAATTTAAACGAAAAAAATCAACAAATAAAAAATATTAGGCAATGACAAAAATTATAAAAATATTGATAATGAGCCTTTTTTGCGTGTGTTTTCTGGGTTTAGGCATTTCCTTTATTCGCAATCCTTATTGGTTGAGAATTGATACTTGTTTGGATAACGGACAAGTATGGGATTATCAAAAGAATATTTGCCGTGATGATTGCTTAATTTGGAAAAAAGAATTTGGCTGTATCAAACTTACACCAGAACAGACAAAACTTTTGAAACGATGCAAAAATTTATCAAATTGCCCAGATAATCAAACTCTTAAAGAAATTTGCTTAAATAATCAAAAATCTTGGAATATTGATGATAATGATTGCAAATTTGACTTTATTTCTCAAGATTGTTTTAAATTAACAGGAAATTGGGAATATCCAGCAATTTGCAATAAAAGATAATTCTGGGGTTTAATCCTTATAAAGGAGAGGTTAACATACCTCTCCTTTTTATTAGTTGCTTTCACAAACTCCAAAGATTAAGATGAATAAAGTATAAATACCAAAATTGAAAATATAGTTAAGTAAAGTAATGTCAACTTTCTAAAGTTGTTAAATGATTAATTAAGAACTTGAAAATTGTATTTAATTTTGCTATAAAACAAAAGCCACTTGGGAAAAGTGTGCCCAAAATCCGAAGATTAAGTTCTTCGGATTTTTTTTGTTCATTAACGGAGGAAAAAACTATGTCTAATTTAATTCAATACATAATTCAAGATGACCCGGAACAAGAGATGAAAAAGAAACAATCTCAATCTCTACTTTCAAGAGAGGGTTCTTTTCAAGAAGAGACTGGTAAAAACTATAAATTCAGCTCTCGCCATTTGTTGGAAAATGATTTTTCTCACCTTAATTCCAAGCAAACAACCACGGCTCGTTCTTATTTATCTCAGGCATTAACGAATAGTATGGCAAAAGAGGGAAATAAAGTAAGCTCTGCTTTATCACCTAAACCAATCGGAAATGATGCGACTTCATTCAAAATTGCTCAAAATACCAAAGGGAATGTAGCAAATGATGCAAAAGTAAATAATATTGATTATTCTCTCTATGGTGAGGGCTTTGATAAAAAAGATATTGATGAAATGC
>CALXOP010000003.1 GCA_944390035.1 uncultured Alphaproteobacteria bacterium
TTTGGCTTAGATTTCGTCCCAACCTTCAACCGCAGTGGATTGGTTATATGAAGAGACATTGGCTTCAAAGAAATTGCCTTTGACGTTCCCCTCACCGTTGGTATCCGAAATTTTTTCTAAGTTTTTATACGGCGTTTCGTTAAAGCCCTCATAAATCGGCTGCAGGCCAATTTCTTTCAAACGTTTGTTGGCCATAAATTTGGTATATTGCTCAATCGTTTGCGGGGTAATGCCCAAGACTTGATCGCCAATAATATGATTGCTCCAAGCTATTTCTTGTTGGGTGGCGGTTCTGAACATTTCATAAATTTCATCATCAACAAAAAACTGAGGTCTTTCTTTGCGGATTTCTTTAATGATGTTGGCAAAAATAACACAATGGGTTAACTCGTCACGGTTGATGTATTTTATTTCGTCTGCCGTGCCAATCATCAATGAGCGGGCCGCCAAATTATAAAAGAAGTTAAAGCCGTTATAAAAATACAAGCCTTCGAGCAAAAAGTTGGCAACCAATACGCGGGAAAAATTAACGTCATTTCTTTCATCAACAAATTTTTGATAAATTTCCGCAATATATTTATTGCGCTCAAACAAAACCTTATCCTCACGCCAGCGGTCATAAATCGTGGCTCTTTTTTCGGCTGGGATAATGCTTTCTATTATATATGCATAACTTTGCGAGTGTACCGCCTCTTGGTAGGTTTGAATTGCCAACACCAAATTAACCTCCGGCGCGGTGATATAATCGGAAATATTCGGCAAGTTATTGGTTTGGATACTATCTAAGAACACCAAGAAGGACAAGATGCCGTCATAAGCATTTTGTTCGGCCGGGGTGAGTTCGTCATAAGAGCGTTTGTCATCATAGAGCGAAACTTTTTCCGGAATCCAAAAGTTTTCCATCATCAAACGATAGAGTTTGTTGGCCCATTGATATTTAACATTATTCAGATTAAAGAGGTTGGTAACGTTTCCGCCAATCATTTTTCTTTGCAAAACGTCATCATTACCTTCAACATTAAAAAGTTTTTTTCTTTGCATTTTCTTGTTCCTTTTATCCGGCGCAGCTGACACATTCTTCTTTGGCGGCGGAAGAGCCGTCCTTTTGAATTGTGCGCGTGTAATACAATGTCTTAATTTCGTTTTTCCAGGCTTTCATGATGGTTTCATAAATGTCTCGCGCGCGAATATCGCGGTTGAGGTTATACATGAGCTCCATCGAAATGCCGGTATCTATCCATTTATTGATGCGCGCCATAATCTCGATTATTTTGCGTTGGTCAATATTGCGATTTTCTTGATAAAACCAAAACTTGTCTTTGATAAACGGCGGGCAATTCGGAATACTGCCTTTGCCGTGGGTTTCTACAAAAAACTTGCTGTATATCGGCAAAACCGACGCCGTGCAGCCTTGAATCAGTGAAGAGCTGGTATTGGGCGCGATGGCTGAGATTTGTGAATTGCGGATACCGTATTTTTGCAGGTTTTCATAAATCTCGTTCCACTCTTTTTTGTATTTTGAGTTGGCATTAAACCAGACTTGCGTTTTGCCTAAGATAATGCCTTTTTGCCAATCAGAGCCTTGATAAGCACCGAAGGGGCCTTTTTGTTTGGCAATGTCGATACTGGCGCGGATATTATAAATTGCCATTTTTTCAAACAAGTCATCTACGACATCGGCCGAGGCATTATACGGAATATTGTTTTTGGCCAAATAGTCTGCCAAGCCCATGGCTCCGACACCAATGGTTCTGTATCTTTGATTATGCAGAGTGCCTTCCATAATCGGGACACGGGTCAAATCTATGGCATTATCCAAAATGCGCACCGAGGTTTGGCAAATGGAGGCCAGCTCTTCATCGCTGTCAACATTGGCCAGATTGATGGAAACCAAATTGCAGACATGGACCAAACCATCATAAGTTTCAGAAATGATTTTGCCGTTTTCTATCCGCTTTTCGCCAAATTTTGCCGGACGCACATTGCTGTGAGATTCCGTGCACAGATTGGTGCCGACAATGACGCCGTCATGCTTATTCGGATTGTAGCGATTTAGCGTGTCCTTAAACGCAATATAAGGCATTCCGGTTTCGACCTGCGATTTCATCAAACGTTTGAGAAGCTCTTTGGCCGGGACAAACTTGTACATCTCAAGTTTTCCGAATTCGGCATCAAAATAAAGTTGATTATACAATTTTTCAAAGTCTTCGCCCCAAAGGTTTGCAATTTCTTGATGATATTTGGTGCGGACTTCGTGCGGGTCAACCAACAGCCATTTTTCATTATTTTCAACTTTTTTCATAAACAAGTCGGGAATAACCACTTGCGGAAAAATATCATAGGCTTTCATCCGTTGGTCGCCGTTTTCGGTACGCAACTCCAAAAAATTCTCAATATCAAGGTGCCACATATCCAACGAAACGGTTACGGCGCCTTTTCTTTTGCCTTGTTGGTTTACGGCAATGGCCGTGTCGTTGATAATGCGTATCCAAGGAATAACACCGCCGGAAGCGTTTTTGATGCCTTTAATGCGGGCGCCTTTGGCTCGAACCCTGGAAATATTAACGCCAACGCCACCACCAAACTTTGAGATGGCAGAGATTTGGTCAATCACATAGAATATAGAATCGCGGCTATCGTCCATAACGGTAATAAAGCATGAGCTCAAATTGCCGTTCGGGCGACGCAAATTCATCAATAACGGCGTGCCTAAGGAGATTTTGCGGTCGGCTAATTTGAGATAGGTGTCTTTAACGCGTGCCAAACGAACCGATTTGTCCTCGTTTTGCTCAATCAACAAGGCAATGCTTAAAAACATTTCTTGCGGGAGCTCAACCACATGGTCATCAAATTCACACAAATATCTTTTAATCAACAAATTGGCGCCGGCATAGTCATAAACCATATCTAATGACGGGTCAATAAAGCCGGTAGCCTCTTGGAGCTCGGCCGGAGAATATTTTTCTTTAATATCGGCAGAGTAAATCTTATTGCTTATGGCAAAATCTAAAAACTTTATATAGTCATAGGGGACAGCGTCTTTTTCTTGTCGATAGAGCTTAATGTCTTTATATAAATCAAATATTTTTAGGCGGCCGGCCACATTCTTCCAGTCCGGCTCCAAAACAGAGGTGAGATTCAAGGCGCTGAGAATCAAGGCCTGGTTGATTTCGGAGGTGGGCATATTCTCTTTATAAAAACTCGGAATCGTGTTCAACAGCTCGTTTTCATCCAGAGCAAAGCCTTGCAAAGCACGCTCAACCGTTTTGCTGATTTTGGCAATGTCAAAATCGGCGATTTGTCCGTTTTTTTTAATAATTTTTTGATTTTCCATAACATTTTCCCCAATATGTAAAAAGACTACATTATGTGTTACTGCTTTTCGGGAAATACTATATATAGTATAAAAATGGGGTGTAAATATGTTTTTTTAGTTTTTTGATAATAACTTGAAAAAGCTATAAAATCGGTGTGTAAAACTTTTTGGGGGCATAAACAACATACCCACAAACTATGACCAGAGACATTGCATTAACATTTTTGAGACAAACTTCTTCCTTGACTCCTTTATTGACTTACAATATATTGTACTTTGTATTTATTTTAATACAATATATGGTATAAGTATCAATTTGAAGAGGAGAAATGTATATGGTTGAATTACTGACTGCGATATCTTGGGCTTCTAGAGTAAAAACTGGATATGACTTAGTTCATGCCAAAAACTGGAACGATGTAGGAAATATTGCTGTTAACTGCATCTTAACAGAATTACTAATAAGTC
>CALXOP010000004.1 GCA_944390035.1 uncultured Alphaproteobacteria bacterium
TCCAAATAGGTTATTTTGCGTCTTGGCAGACCGCAAAATTCTAACCTATTTGGAGCGCTTTGTCATCCTCACCGCTATAAGCTTTACTGAACCACGCGTCTAACGCGTGGTTTTCTTGTTACAACAAAAGAGCGGTTTTTTATCCGCTCTTTTGTAAAGAATTTTTCAAAGCAAACCACCTTGAACTTTTTTTCTGGAAGCCTGAGACAAAAGCCTGATAATTCTGTTTTGATCTTCAGCGTCTTTATAAGTTCCTTCCCAAAATGCATAGGAACACATCCCGCCAAAGCGCTTGAACATGCTCAACGCAATATCGGCAAAACCGGCATAAAGCACACTGCACTCCGTAGTAAAAATCACCACATTTTGCACATGTTGCAACCAAAACAACCTATCGGTTATGGTGCGAAATTTTTCATGCGGCAAATCTTTAACAATCTGCAACTGGTTTTGCATTGTCATCTTAGCAAGACACAACTCAGCCTCATGTTCCTCTTGTTGAGTAACACCTGCTTGCTCTCTGTCATAAGCTCTCACTTTTTCGATGGCTCGTTTAGAATACCCCATCCGAACCAATTCTGCCATTTGATTGACCGAATACGGATAATGATTATAAGCATCCTCGTCATTTGCCACCACCAAGTGTTGCCAATCAGACAAAGTAGCATTGCAATCAACCGCCACACTGAGTAACGCCGAATGCGCGCAATTTACTTTATAATCAAGCACCTTAACCGCACCGCTTCTGACGGAAGAAATTCCGACCAAATAAGGGCATTTACCTTGAGCAATAATCTCATCGACTCTCTCTTGAGAAATATCATAAATTCCGTATCTGTCTTCATCTACACGTTCAAACGGAATTTCTTTTTTCTCCAAGATTTTGATGATTTCGGCTGTCACCGCACTTCCTTTTCCAATAAAATAATAACGTTCCATATTGTAAAATTTTTAAATATTAATCAAACAAATCAGCATCTACTTTGCCGTAAATCTTTATAAAGATAAAAGCAAACGCGCAAAAACCCCCGTAAAGATACCGGCTCATTTTCTATTCCCGCGACGGCTTCTTTGATACGGCTACGGCTCAAGACATGATACCATGGAAACTCATCAAGCAATCGTTGATATTCCTTGATTCTTGCAATGCGCCCTTGCCAATAAGCGTAAGATTTACAAACATCTTCAGTCGAAACCAAAGAAACATTCCACCACAAAGGAAATTTTTTTCTGACAATTTGAGTAACTAAGTCAAAACGCAACCCTGCCATTTGAGCAGATGTCACCGGATCAGCCGCGACAATAAACATCTTAAAATTGACCGGAACTGCATAATAGTCCATCAAACTACGAATAACCACTTGCCGTAACAACTTCAAACGTTCGTCATCTTTTTGACAAGCAAACACGGCTGCAACTTCTCTCATTTTAACTTCTGGAAATTTTTTCATATTCATAATAGTAAAGAAAATTAAAAATAAAACATTGGCTACTGCAATAGCACACTCTGAAACAAAACGCAAATATTTTTTTGACAAAAAAAAAAAAAGAGTTTGGACTTTTTTATCCAAACTCATTTTTCTTTGCCGTTCTTTTACAGTTCTATCCAAAAAACCGAGCGCACATGACAACTCAGGTTTTTGATATAATGAACCGTCAAAAAAGGACTAAAATCTAGACCATATGCATAATTCCAATCAAATTCGGTTGATGACCAATAACATCCATTCAGCACCGGTGCATTTACCATATTTAAGGCAAAATTGATGAGAGCTTTGTTGGCAAACAATTTTTTTAATTCCTCCAGCGACGGAAGAAAACCAACACTATTATTTACTCTTGCATCACAAGCATCAAAGCACCAACGTGCTGCCTCAATTTTCTTCTTTTGTTTTTTCGCCTCGCCTATGAGTAAAAAAGTAGCCTCCTGACCGTCAGTAATCTCTTGCAGCGCCTTAATATTAAGACAATCACTAGACCAAGGTAAAGACGTTTGTCCCAAGCTGACAGCCAAGGCCTTCTGTCCATCGACATAACCGATAACACCTTTTACCTTACCTTGAAGCAAGACCTCAGCCGTAATTGTGCCATCATTATACACAAACATCCCAGGACAAACCACCTCGGGACGTTGACCAGCTTTTGCTCGCAAACAAGCCGCATCAATCGAATTAAAAGCATACTTTTCATTAAATACGCGCGCCACCAATGTCATCACCTGATCCAAAGTCATGGATTGAGATTGAAAAACATTTCGTAGAGCTTTTTCTAATGCTTCTTTCTGTTCCATAATTATACATTTTTTTATGTTAATATTTATGTTAATAATATATTTTATACCTCACTCTTACCACACTTAGACAAAATTGCAACAAAAAAAGAGCTTGGACTTCGTCCAAACTCTTGTTTGTTTGAAAATGTCTAAACCCAAAACACAGGCCGCACTGAGAATTCATCCGTTTTAGAACAATCAAACTTACACCCATCCTTAACACGAATTTTCCATGCCCTATTAGGATGAGAACGAACTTCTGTTGCGGACCAATAACAACCATCAAGTAAAGGTGCCGACAAAACTCTCAAGGCTTCATTTATAACATATTTATTAGCCAACAAACCGTCCCATTCATGAATAGACGGCAAAAAGGCTTCACCTTGTTGTACACCGTTTTTGTCATACTCATAGCACCATTGAGCCGCTTCAGTTTTAAGATTTTGGCGCACAGATTGTGCCACACTCAAGCGTGTTGCCTCTTTTCCATCAAACAAATCTCTAGTAGGCTCAACCCACAACCAACTGTTAGACCAAGGCAATTTTGTTTCATCCAGTCCAACAACTAACGTTCTGCTCTTTTCAACCAACCCCACAATGCCGCTCACAACTTGCCCTGCAATTAATTCTTTTGAGAAAGTTTGATTAGCATAATAAAACATACCGGGCTCAAACAGAGCTTTATTCGCAATAAATCCTTTTTCTTTTGCCTTAAAAAGTTCAACCACTTCTTGAGGCCTAAGCTCCAATGTTTGCACAAATTGAAGCAACAATTCGAATTTTTTACTTTTTTCCATAATAATGCATTTTAAGGATTAATAATTAATTTTATATCCCACTCTTACCACATTTAGACAAAATTGCAAGAAAAAAAATCCTCCGCAATTTTACTTGCGAAGGATTAAAATTTACAGTTTGATAGCAATAACCGGCCGAACATAGTACTTGAGGTACTTAACTTTATTGTCCTTATTACCATTATACATGCACAAGTGCCATGTATAATATTTATTATACTGGGTAGAAGACCAAAAGCGCAACCAATAACAACCAGCGTTCAATGCCTTTAAAGATGCATTTATTGCTGCTCCGTTAGCACATAGCTGTTCCAACTCGGTTATCGACGGTAAAAAGGCTTCACCTCTTTTCACCCCATCTCTATCATAGTTATAACACCACTGAGCCGCTTCTGCCTTTGTGTGTTCTTTTTGAGCAATTTCCAATATCTTATGCGTTGCTTTCTTCCCACTTAACATTTCTTCAGTTTCTGGGACTTCAAGCCACTCACTGGCCCACGGCAACTCCGCCTCATGTAGACAAACAGCCAAGACATCTGAACCATTGACACTGCCTACAACTGCCTTTATTGGGCGTCCTTCAATAATCTCCGAAGATATCAAACCGTCCACATAAACAAACATCCCGGGAGTAACCACCTTTGGTGTTTGGTGTTGAGGAACTTCAATTAGTTTTTCGGGAGCAGGAGATTGAGGTATTTTCTCTGTTTCATTTTGAAACTGTATCGAAACAAACTTTCCACTAGCTTTCCAATAATTAACAACATCATCGCAGGAAAAACCAAGCTCTCCCACAAGAGCTGTTAGCATTTCTAATTTTTCTTTTCTTTCCATAATAATGATTTTTTTAAGAATTAATAATAAATTTTATATCCAATCCTTACCACACTTAGACAAAATTGCAAGAAATTTATTTTACCTCATGCTCACATACAAACTCAAACACGCGGCACTTTACTAAAAGCTCAAGATTTGCGGCTTATAGCGTGAAAAACAAGTCTCTCCAGACACGCTGTCGAGAACTCCCTGCCCCTTATAGAAACTCGATAATTGAGATGAGTTAAAACATAAGAAAAAGAGGTTTCTTATTCAGAAACCTCTTTTCTCAACTTTCCAAAGTAGAAATAAATTGTGTGTGCTACGACGTTGATTTAAATACAGCACAAAATAAAAAAATTCCCTAAGAGCTAGGGAATTTTTTCGTAAGAGAAATAACGATAAAGGGGATTGCTGCGCCGGAAATTTTAAGCGACATGTACATATAGCTACATGAGCGAAAAATTTCCTAGCTTGAATCCCCTTTTGCGTTATTTCAGAATTTTAGATACAACACCTGCACCAACAGTATGTCCACCTTCACGAATTGCGAAACGTAAACCTTCGTTCATTGCAATCGGGTGAATCAATTTTGCTGTCAGACGTACATTATCTCCAGGCATTACCATTTCCGTTCCTTCCGGCAATTCAATGGCACCGGTTACATCGGTTGTACGGAAATAGAATTGCGGACGATAGTTAGAGAAGAACGGAGTATGACGTCCACCTTCTTCTTTCGTCAAAATATAGCATTCGCAAGTGAAGTCTGTGTGCGGAGTAATGGTGCCAGGAGCTGCCAATACTTGTCCACGTTCAACTTCTTCTCTCTTGGTACCACGGAGCAATACACCGATGTTATCGCCGGCTTCACCTTCATCCAACAATTTACGGAACATTTCGATACCGGTACATGTGGTTTTTTGAGTCGGTTTAATACCAACGATTTCGATTTCATCACCTACATGCAATACACCGCGTTCTACACGGCCGGTTACTACTGTACCACGGCCGGAAATTGAGAATACGTCTTCAATCGGCATCAAGAACGGTTGATCTTTCGGACGATCCGGTTGCGGAATATAATCATCTACGGCTTTCATCAATTCAATGATGGAATCACGACCAATCTTCGGATCGCCGTCTTCCAATACTGCCAAAGCTGACCCTCTGATAATTGGGATTTCGTCGCCCGGGAAGTCATATGATTTCAACAAATCACGAATTTCCATTTCTACCAAATCCAACAATTCCGGATCATCTACTTGGTCTACTTTGTTCATGTATACAACCAAAGCCGGTACACCTACTTGACGAGCCAACAAAATGTGTTCACGTGTTTGCGGCATCGGACCATCGGCTGCTGATACTACCAAAATTGCACCATCCATTTGAGCGGCACCGGTAATCATGTTCTTTACATAGTCGGCGTGGCCCGGGCAGTCTACGTGAGCATAGTGACGTTTCGGGGTTTCATATTCTACGTGTGAGGTAGAAATCGTAATACCACGTGCTTTTTCTTCAGGAGCCTTATCAATTTGATCGTATGCTGTGAAACTTGCTCCACCTTCTTCTGCCAATACTTTCGTAATTGCAGCTGTCAAGGTGGTCTTACCGTGGTCTACGTGACCAATGGTACCCATGTTGCAGTGAGGCTTTGTGCGCTCAAATTTCTCTTTTGCCATTTTAAAAAATCCTAAATTTACGTTGTTACAGTATTTTCAAAGGAGGGGAAAAATTTGGAGCGGGTGAGGGGAATCGAACCCCCGTCATAAGCTTGGAAGGCTTCTGCTCTACCATTGAGCTACACCCGCTTAAAACGCTCTCACAAGCACCCCTGCTTTAAAAACCAAATGGTGGAGGGGGAAAGATTTGAACTTTCGTAGACCGAAGTCGACGGATTTACAGTCCGTTGCATTTGACCGCTCTGCCACCCCTCCATTATATTTGTGAACAGGGTCGGATTCACCATCCGTTTTTTAATTCACTAGTAGGCAAGTAACCGTATTTTTGCCTTCTTGTCAACCTTTTTTTTACATATTTATTAACTTATCCGCATTATTATTTCTTGCAATAAAAAAATATACGGAGAAAACAATGAACAAGCTCTCTTTAACCGAGACCTCAAATCCCTCAACCGAAAATATTGATTTAATGGATTCGCTCTCTATTGCCCAAACCATAAATAAAGAAGACCAAAAAGTAGCCTTGGCCGTAGAGCAAACGCTCCCGCAAATTGCCCAAGCCATAGAGCTTATTGCGCAGTCATTTTTGCAAGGCGGAAGGCTTTGCTATTTTGGCGCCGGCACCAGCGGACGATTAGGTGTATTGGATGCCTCGGAGTGCTGGCCGACATTTGGTGTTAGCCACGAAATGGTTCAAGGGTTTATTGCCGGCGGCGACCAAGCTCTGCGCTATTCCGTAGAAAATGCGGAAGACAATGTCCAACTTGGCTTAGAAGACATCACCTGCTTTGCCCCTACCCCAAAAGATGTTGTTGTTGCCATCTCTTCTTGCGGCACACCGAAATATTTAATTGCCGTTTTGCAAGAAGCCAAAAAACAAGGAGCCCACACCATCAGTATTTCTTGCAATCCCGAAGCCCCGATAAAAGAGCTTTCCGACATATTCATTAATCCGATAGTTGGCCCTGAGGCCATCACCGGCTCTTCTCGCCTCAAAGCCGGAACCGCACAAAAAATGGTCTTAAATATGCTCTCCACGGGGGCCATGATTCGCATTGGAAAAGTCTATAAAAACTATATGATTGACCTTCGCATGGTCAACGAAAAACTAAGAAAGCGCGGGATTCGTTTTGTCTGTGAAATTGCAGGCTGTACACCGTCTCAGGCAGAGGACTACCTCGCCCAAGCCAACAATGAAATAAAAACTGCCTGCGTTATGGCCGTCAAACAATGTTCTGCCGCAGCTGCCCGAAAACTCTTAGCTCAAGAAAGAGGTATTTTGCGCCGCATCATCTAATCGTTTACAATTTTGCAAAAATACGCTACCAAGGACTCATCATTTAATCACAAGAAGAACAGATTATGCCAAAAAAACATTTTAACACCCCTCGCCCCAGCACCTCCAACACTATTTTGTTTTATGGACGCCACCCCATCACGGCCGCCATTAATAATCCCAAGCGCCAAATCACCAAGATTCTCTGCACCCCCGAAAATGAGGCGGAAGTCCGCAAACTTTGCCAAAAAGCCAAGCGCAACGAAAGCATTATTTCGGTGACCGAGCGCAAAGAAATCGATAAACTTTTACCCTTCGATTCTGTTCATCAAGGCTTTGCCGCTTATGTCAAAGAGCTGGAGAATTATGCTTTGGAAGACATCATCCGTTTAGCCGATTCTCTTGAAAATTGCCATGTCTTGATTTTAGATCAAGTTACCGACCCGCAAAACATCGGCGCCATCATCCGCTCAAGTGTTGCCTTCAACACTTTAGCTCTTATTCTGCAAGATAAGAATTCTCCAAATGAGAGCGGCGCCATGGCCAAAGCCTCTGCCGGCATGATAGAACACTTGCCCATATGCCGAGTAACCAACCTCGCACGTGCAATAGAACAATTAAAGTCGGCCGGTTTCTGGACCATCGGTATGGACGGCTACGCCGCCACCACCATTGACCAAATCAAAAAAGGCGGCAAATCAGCAATTATCATGGGTAGTGAAGGCAAAGGCATGCGTCGACTCATAGAAGAGAGCTGCGACATAACAGTTCGCTTGCCGATATCTGAAAAAGTAGAAAGCCTCAATGTTGCCACCGCTGCCGCCATTGCGCTTTATGAGATAAATAAAAAATAAAGATTCACCATATCTTTAACATTTTTTGTTAGCCTTGATTCACCAAAACAAGGAGAAAAAAACTGTGTCCGCAACACTTGAAATCACACATTTGAGCAAAAATTTCGGTTCCCTTTGCGCTGTCCGCGATATAAGTTTCCACACCCAAAAAGGCGAAATCATCGCCCTGCTCGGTCCCAACGGCGCGGGCAAATCCACTCTTATGAATATGATAGCGGGCTACCTTTCTCCCTCTTCGGGCTCAATCAAAATCTTAGGTCAAGAAATCAGTACCGACAGCTTGAGCACAAAGTCCAAAGTCGGATTTTTGCCCGAAGGGTCCCCTCTTTATCCCGACATGAGCGTTCAAGCCTTTTTGCAATACATGGGCGAATTAAAAAACACCCCCAATATAAAAACCCGCCTGCAAGAAGTTGCACACATTGCCAAGATAGAAAATGTCATGCATCAAAAAATTGAAACACTATCTAAAGGCTATCGTCGCCGGGTCGGTTTTGCACAAAGCATTTTAAGCAATCCCGAAATTTTGCTGCTTGATGAACCCACCGATGGCCTAGACCCCAACCAAAAAGAGCATATTCGCCAAGAAATCAAACACCAAGGCCAAAACAAGACCATTCTCATCTCAACTCATTTGTTAGATGAGGCACAAACTTTGGCCACACGTATTATTTTAATTGCCCAAGGACAAATTAAAGCCGACGGCACTCTAAAAGAAATTTTGGCTCAAACGAACAGCTCTGATATAGAACAAGCATTTAAAAAATTAACCCAAGCGGAGAAAATAAATGCATAATTTATTCACCATAACCAAAACCGAATTCAAACGTTTTTTTATCTCCCCTTTGGCCTATATTTATCTGGTGGTTTTCTTACTTCTTAACGGCTCTCTTACAATTTATCTGGGTGATTTTTTCAATCGCGGCCAAGCCGACCTCAGTGCCATGTTTTCATTTATTCCGTGGATATTCCTACTCTTTATACCGGGAATTGCCATGCGCTTATGGGCTGAAGAATTCCGCCTTGGCACGGTTGTTTCTTTAATGACGCTGCCCGTCAGCACGGCCTCCTTTGTCTGGGGAAAATTTTTGGCTTCTTGGCTGTTTTGCACGCTGGGCTTAGCGCTTACTTTTCCATTTGTAATACTGGTAAACCTGTTAGGCACCCCCGATAACAGCGTTATTTTGGGCGGCTATCTGGGTTGTATTTTACTTTCGAGTTGTATGCTATCCATCTCGCAAACCATGTCAGCCCTCACCAAAAATCAGGTTATTGCCTTAGTCTTGGCGGTTTTTGCCAACCTGATATTTTTCTTAAGCGGCTTAGAATTTGTGCTCTCGGTAATTCGGGGCTTTTCCTCACAAACCCTCATTGACTTAGTGGCCTCATTTAGTTTTTTGAGCCACTTTAATGCCATTGCCAACGGCCTAATTGAGGGCAGAGATATTATCTTTTTTGCCTCTGTCATTATCTTGTTCAACGCCACCACGGTTATGATAATCAACTTCAAAACTTCGGGCACATCGGGCTGGCTTCAATCCTCATCCCGCTGGACATATATTGCCGCCTTTATTGCCATGTTATTGGGCTTTACGGGAATTAACCTTGCCGCCAACGCCTATCTGCGAGATATTCAATACGACTTTACGCAAAACAAGATTTATACACTGTCCTCCTCCACCCAAAATTTGCTCAAAAATCTTCCGCATCAAGTCACGGCCAAAGTCTATTACACACCTATCCTTGGGCAAAGAAACCCCGACATCCGTCTTTTGATGGACAAACTTTACCTTTTGCTCAAAAAATACCAAAGGCTATCAAACGGCAACTTTAATTTTAATATTTATTATCCGCAAATGTTGGATGATACCGAAGATATGGCCATTGCCTCCGGCTTACAACCAATTCCCTTAATAGACCTCAATCAAAACGGCTTTTTTGGCCTAACCCTCATTGATGAAACCGGCCAAAAACAAACTATCCCGATGTTTTCTCTGGAAAGAGCCGCTTTTTTGGAACAAGACCTCACTTCCAAGCTCTACCAACTGTTTCACACCAAACCCAATTTAGGCATCATCACCTCTTTGCCGATTTTTGACCAAATCGATGAGGCCTCGCCCAATCGGGTTACCCAGCAATGGGAAATCATCAAACAAATTTCAGAGTTTTATAATATCAAAAACATTAAAACCGCCCAAGACTTTAGCGAGGATATTAACGTTCTGCTCCTAATTCATCCGCAGAATTTATCACCTGAGCTCATTGAGCACATAACCACCTACACGCTCAACGGCGGCAACACACTTGTTTTGTTGGATGCCACGGCTGAGGCGCCGCGCCTGTTTTCATCTATGAACAACGACCTTCTCCCTTCTCAATTAGGCGAACTGAGCACACTCTGGGGATTTGAATATTTTCCCGATATTGTCGTTGCTGACTTGGATAATTCCATTACGGTTGACGCCACCACCGACTACAAATCCAACCCCAATTTCACCCAAGACGTAATTCAATTTTCGCTTTCCGCCGAAAATCTCAATCAAAGTGCCACTGAAACGGCAGGCCTAAAGAATTTGCTCTTTTCTTCTGCCTCAGCTCTGCAGCCATTGCCGTCATCAAACAACCTGTTCATCCCGCTCATCACCACCAGCACCAACTCAGCCCTAATGCCGGCAGACGTTGTGCGTAAGGGGATGAATCCGGCCGATATTCTCCGTTGGTTTCAATCTGATAACCAATCCAAAACCATTGCCGCCAAAATCATCAGTCAAGATAAAAGCAAACCTTTTACCGTCATTGCCGTTGCCGATACCGATTTTATTTACGATTCGTTTTGGACGCGTCCGACCTCCATTTTAGATACCGCATATAATATTCCGATTTTAGATAACGGTAATTTTATTTTGAATGCCTTAGAGAGTTTAAGCCGCTCCGCATCTTTAGCCGATGTTCGAGGCAAAACCGCGGCCGACCACCCATTCAAAGGGGTCGAAAAAATGCGTCGCGACAATCAACTTCGTTTCAAACTCAAAGAAGCCGAAATCATCACCAAAATCGAACAAACCAATCAAAAAATCAACGAAGTTTGGGAGAAAAAAGACTTTGAGCAAAGAGACGTCTTTTCTGCCGATGAAATGGCAGTCATCTCGGGCTATCGTCAGCAATTAGACAGCCTGCGCCAAGAGCTTTCACAAATTCGCCAAGAGCTCAATCAAAATATTCACTCACTTGAGTTTAAGGTCAAGCTCATCGGAATTTACCTCATCCCCGGATTGATAATTTTAGGCTTTCTGCTGACATCTTTGATTGCTCGTCTCCGCCAGCGAAATATTGCTGAAAAAGCGCGCTTTAACCGAGCCTTTTTCAAACTTTTTGGCTTGAGTTTGCTCATGCTTGTTATTGGCATAATTGCCGTCAAATATTCCGCCCCCTCCACCACGGAAACCTTTGAAAACCAACTGGTGTTTGACAAGCTCCCGCAAACCATCAACACCCTTCATCAAATAAAACTCAAAACCCGCACTCAAGAGCTCACCTTTGTCAATCAATCAGGCACCTGGGTTTTGCAAGAGCACCCTGCTTTTCCGGTTTATCAAGAGCGGATTCGCCGTTTTCTAAATGTTTTGCTTGAGGCCAGATATTTCGAAAAACGAACGGCCGACCCAAAGTTTTTATCAAACTTTGGCTTGCTGCCGCTACAATCCCCCTCTTCCACCACCACCCAAGTAACACTAAGCAATGACAAGGGAGATATTCTCTCACAATTTGAATTAGGAACCATAAATCTTGACATTGGCCGCGGCGCCAAAGGAGCCTACCTTAAATTTCCCAATCAATTTCAAGTTTGGCTCATTAAGGCCGATTTTATAGACCTCTCGCCGGATTGGCGCCAGTGGACATATAGCTCGCTTTGGAACCTTCGCTTTGGTCGTCTGGTCAAAACCCAAAAAAATCTCTCTTCTGACCAACTCACACTTCTGGCCAGAGATTTACTCATCACCCCGCTCCTTACGCCGGTACAAACGCTTACCTCAAAAGAGCCTTCATCTCGGCTTGACATTTTAACCGAAAACCAAGATCAAGTACGCATAGAGTTTTATCCGGTGGGTGAAAAAATTTATATTCGCTATATTTTTGATAGCGTAATTAAAGGAAAATATTTGCAATTCTTTGCCTCCTACGCTAAAGATAAGTTCTATGCAATATCAAAATCAGATATGGTGCAAATAACCCATGACATTACATCCGCTGAATCAAGAACAAACTAACCGCCTCAAAAAGATTGCCACCATCGCCAGTGTCTCTCTGGCGGTCAGCTTAAGTCTGCTTAAAACTTTTGGCGCCTTATATACCGGTTCTTTGGCTGTATTGTCCTCCCTCATTGATTCTTTGGCCGATATATTTGCATCCTCCATCACTTTTATTGCCGTCAAATATTCATCTCGGCCCGCAAGCGACAATCACCGCTACGGCTATGGAAAAGCCGAGGCCTTGAGTGCCTTAATTCAATCAGCCTTTATTGCCGGTTCCGGCATATTTGTGATGTATGATGGGTTCAGCCGCCTTATTTCTCCCGTTACTTTGGAAAAGACCGATACCGGTATCCTCATTATGGTCATCAGTCTTGTGGCAACACTAGGCTTAATTTTCTTCCAAAAATATGTCACCCGCCGCACCACCTCTCAGGCCATATCCGCCGACAGCGCGCACTATACCGTTGATGTTCTCACCAACGCCTCCATTATTTTGAGTTTGTTAGTTGTTAAGTTTTTCCACATTGGCTGGTTTGATACACTCACGGCGTTCATCATCTCCAGCTACCTTTTGTTTAATGCTTACAAACTGGCCCGCGACGCCATCACATTATTAATGGATACCGAATTAAGTGATGACATCCGCACCAACATTATTCGCATTGTCCGTACCTGTCCTTTTGCCAAAGGCATCCACGACTTACGCACTCGTGACTTGGGCGGCACCTATATGTTTGAGTTTCATCTGGAATTAGACGGCAATTTATCACTTTATGACGCACACGACCTCACCGATATGGTTGAAGATGAAATTTTGGAAGCCTACCCCAATGCCCAAATCATCATCCACCAAGATCCGGCCGGCATCAAAGAAAAGCGCCTTGACCACATCATTTTAAACAACAAAAGAAAACAAAGCCGCCATAAAAAGGCCTAAAAAGATACCCCCGCGTAAAACGCGGGGTTCTTCATATGCGGCTATAAGCCTTTAGCACTGGCCTCCCCTAAACGGGGCACCCATATTCTGCCAGACGCAATTTGTTACTACTTACCCGTAAACG
>CALXOP010000005.1 GCA_944390035.1 uncultured Alphaproteobacteria bacterium
AAAGAGTAAAGACTATGGAAAAACCAGATGCTGCGCTACTGCCGCAAAACCTAGAAGCCGAACAAGCCTTACTTGGCGCGATTCTTGCCAACAACAAGGCCTTTGAACGAGTCTCCGAATTTCTCAAACCGCAGCATTTTGCCGATGCGATTCACTCAAAAATTTTTGAAGTAATCGCCAAACTCATCCAACGCGGTCATGTTGCCGATGTGATTACACTCAAAAACTACTTTGAGCAAGAAGGCACTCTGGCCGAAGTCGGCGGCCACCAATATCTCATTAAGCTGGCCGAAAGTGCCTCTCCTTTGACCAATGCCGAGTACTATGCGCAATTTATTTATGACAAATATTTAAGGCGCGAGCTCATCAACACCGGCTATGAGATTGTAAACGAGGCCATGAAAGAGGACTTGGACAATGATGCCACCTCTCAAATCGAAATGGCCGAAAAAAAGCTCTTTGACCTATCAAACGAAGGTGACGCTCAAGGTGGTTTTATTGATTTTGGAACAGCGCTGACTTCCTCCTTAGGGCATATTGAAGCGGCCTACCAAAAAGACGGCAAGATTTCGGGTCTGCCCACCCAGCTTGATGCCTTAGATAACAAAACCGGCGGCTTAAACAATTCCGACTTAATCATTATTGCCGGACGTCCGGCCATGGGCAAAACCGCTCTTGCCACCAACATCGCCTATAACGTTGCCGAATATATGAGCCACGAAAAAAATATGGACCCCAAATCCAAAGGTGTGGCCTTTTTCTCGCTCGAAATGTCCGCCGACCAGCTGGCCAGCCGTATTCTTTCAACCGTCACCCAAACCAACGGCCACAAAATGCGTACCGGCGAATTAGACAATGCCGAATTTACACGTATTGCCGCTGCGGTAAGGGAACTGGAGAAAATTCCTCTGTATATTGATGACACACCGGGTCTTAACATTAACACGATTCGCACGCGTGCCCGCCGCCTCAAACGCAACAAAGGGCTGGGCTTGATTGTTATTGACTATATTCAATTGATTGTCGGCAGCGGCAGCAAAAAGAATGAAGGTAACCGTGTACAAGAATTATCCGAAATCTCCCGCGGTCTGAAAATTTTGGCCAAAGAGTTAAACGTGCCGGTTATTGCCTTGTCACAATTAAACCGTGGTGTTGAACAAAGAGATGACAAACGCCCCGTTATGTCTGACTTGCGTGAATCCGGCTCAATCGAACAAGATGCCGATATCGTAATGTTCGTCTATCGTGAAAACTACTATATTCAAAACGAAGAACCGAAACAAAAAGCCGGTGAAACCCCCGAACACTTGCAACACCGCATGGAAGAATGGCAAAACCGCGTCAGAGCCACGGCAAACATTGGTGAAGTCATTATCGGTAAACAGCGTCACGGTCCGACCGGTACGGTTCAACTATTCTGGAACGGCGACTTTGCCCAATTCGGCAACCTTACAAAAGAGGAGTACCTCCCTGAGCAAATCGGTTAAAACATATTTAGCCCAAATTGGCGAAACAGCGGTAAAATACTTCATTTTACTGTTTGGGTATTGTTGTATGTTTACTTTTGCCTTTGTAATGATAAGCGTTTCCTTGTTGCGCGGCTTATACAAAACCCTTGAGGAGAAATTGCACTCATGAGCAAACCCTTGACAGAATATACTCCCGAAGAGTGGGAAGCCGTGTGCAATCATTGCGGCAAATGCTGCCTGATAAAGCTCCAAGATGATGACACCGACGAAATCTACTACACCAACGTTGTCTGCCGCTATATGGATACTGATACTTGCGATTGCACTCATTATAAGGAGCGTTGCACGCTTGTTCCGACTTGTCTGAAGCTCACACCTGACAATGTTGATAAAATCTCATGGATGCCAAAGACCTGTGCCTACCGCGCTCTGGTTGAAGGCCGTCCCCGTCCCCAACGCCAAAGCATCTCGGGGCGTTGCGTATCCGAGCTTTTGGTTTCTGAAGACGAGCTTGAAGACCATATTGTTGATTGGGAGGAACTCTGATGACCTCTCAACACCAAACTTACAAGCTAGAAGAAGAATACGACCCGCAATCACGGTTTGATAATATTCCACCGGAAATTGAGCCTGAATTTTGGAAACATAAAAAGCTCGAAGACATGAGCAAAGCCGAGTGGGAGTTACTTTGCGACGGTTGCGGCAAATGTTGCTTAAACAAGCTGGAGATTAAAGGCAAAATCAAATTCACCAACACTTATTGTCGGTTTTTGGATTGCCAAAGTTGCTTATGCAAAATTTATCCACACCGCTTTGAAAAAGTCCCCGATTGCCGGGATATTGACCTGGCGGCCATCCGCGAAAAACCGCGCTGGCTTCCCAAAACCTGTGCCTATTGGTTGTTAGATAACGGCTATGACCTCCCCTCATGGCACCCGCTCATCACCAAGAAAGCCGCCTCAGTCAAAGAAGCCGGCATGGATTTAAGCAATCGCCCTCTTGTATGCGAAACGAAAGTAAAAGATTATGAAGATTACCTTGTTGACTGGGAAGACCTATGATATTGAAGCCGCGGTCGGCTTTCCGCTTAAGGTAGTCAAATCTCCGCGAGCCAAGCGTCTGACCCTGCGCATTGACCAAAAAGAACGCCTGCCGGTGCTCACGATTCCAAACCGCTGTTCTGCCAAACGAGCGATAGATTTTGTTATCGAATACAAAGATTGGATTGAACAAAGCCTAAATAAAATTCCGCAAACCCAAAAATTTCAAGACGGCACGCAAATCACATTTTTCGGCAAAGCGCTCACTATTCGCCACGCCCCGCAACAAAGAGGCTCACGTGAAGAAAACGGCTGTTTATATATCTCCGGACAAAGCGAATTTTTGCACCGTCGGGTCAAAGACTACCTCAAACGCCAAGCCCGCAAAGAGCTCTGGACACGCTCCAAAGCCTTAGCCGACAAATTGGGCTGCCCGCTCAAAGATGTCACCATAAAAGACACCAAATCGCGCTGGGGCAGCTGCTCATCTTTGCACAACATTAACTATAATTGGCGCATTTCTCTGGCTCCCGAAAGTGCCATAAACTATTTGGTTGCGCATGAAGTTTCGCACCTTTTGCACCAAGACCACTCGCGCTCCTTTTGGAAATGCGTAGCTGAACTTTATCCCCAAGCTGAAGTGGGCAAGGATTGGCTCCACCGCCACGGCAAAGAGCTTTATACCTACGAATAAATCCCCCACGCTCTGCCCCATATAACAAAAAACTTGATAATCACCAAAATCCTCCCTATATTTTAAATACAAACAACGAATGTAAGGAGAAAACAAACAATGATTACTAACCGCAATGTTGCTCAAACCTCAGCACAAGTTTATGTTGACCAAGGGTTGCGCCAATACATGATGCGTGTTTACAACTACATGGCCGGAGGGCTTTGCATTACGGCTCTCGCTTCATATATCATCATGAACACCCCGGCTCTTTTAAAATTGTTTTTCACCATTAGCGCTAATGGTGCAGTCGGCTTATCTGGTTTAGGCTGGTTGGCAATGTTGGCACCATTTATTATGGTATTTGCGTTTGGTTGGGTTCTAAATCGTGGCTCACTGGCACAAGTTCAAGGAGTATATTGGGGCTATGCCGCATTAATGGGCGTTGCCTTAACCCCGGTTTTGTTGGCTTATACCGGTGCCAGCGTTACCCGCATCTTTTTGGTAACTGCGGCCACTTTTGGCGGCATGAGCATTTACGGTTACACCACTCGTAAAGATTTAACCTCTATGGGCTCATTTATGATTATGGGCTTGTGGGGTATCATCATCGCCAGCTTGGTAAACATCTTTTTGAAAAGCAGCGGTCTGGATTTTGCCTTGTCAATTTTGAGTGTTATCGTTTTCACGGGTCTCACCGCTTATGATACACAAAAGATACGTGAAATTTATGCCGAAAGCGACACGAGCGATTTGTCCTCACGCAAAGCCATCTCCGGTGCCTTAGCCTTGTATATGGACTTTATCAACCTGTTCTTGGCTTTGTTAAGATTATTTGGCGATCGCCGCTAATTATATAAAGAACCAGAAAAACCTCTTGCCTCAAGCGAGAGGTTTTTTTATTGACAGATAACAAATATTTGACTATAAGACGAATTGTCCGAGGCCTTTTGTAGTTAAAAGGCTTAAATAATCAATAATAATTCAAGCAAGTCTGACTTGCTTTTTTAACCGGAGAAATAAAATGAAACGCACATATCAACCAAGTAAATTGGTCCGCGCACGCCGTCATGGTTTCCGCACACGCATGGCCACCGCCGGCGGACGCAAAGTATTAGCCGCTCGTCGTAAACATGGTCGTGCTAAACTTTCAGCATAATAAAAAATGACTGCCGTTTTAACAATCAAAAAACGCAAAGATTTTTTAAGAGTCGCCAAGCAGGGATTGAAGATGGTTACATCAACACTTATCCTGCAGGCGGCTCAAAGTTTATGTGACTCTGAGCAAATTGCAAAGATTGGTTTTACCACCACCAAAAAACTAGGCAAAGCCCATATTCGCAATCGTGCCCGCCGCAGATTGCGCGCCGCCTTAAGGGAGTGTTATGACCGCCTTTTGCCCGGCTACGAATATATTTTAATCGGGCGCTACACAACGGCAGACTGCCCATATTCCAAGCTCTGTGACGATTTGAAATGGAGCTTAAAAAAACTCAACAAACAGTTTGAAGGCAAATCTGATGAGCAAGCTGTTCCAACATCTTCTGATAGCACTGATTAGGTTTTATCAAAAGTTCATTTCCCCTTTGTTTCCGGGCTGTTGCCGCTATCGCCCCACTTGTTCGCAATATATGATTGAGGCCATTCAAATCCACGGAATTGTTAAAGGGCTCTGGCTTGGCACCAAAAGGTTGCTCCGTTGCCACCCTTGGGGAGGACAAGGTTTTGACCCCGTGCCGCCAAAGAAAACCGACAACTCAAACGAATAACCCACGATAAATTCTTGCGTTAAATAAGAATATAATGTAAAACCAAGCCATAATGAATAGAAAATAGGAGATATTTATAATGCGAGACGAAATGAAAGGCTTGTTTTTGGCAATTATCCTGTCCATAGCCGTCATTTTCATAACCAACTACTTTTTCCCAAGTCAAACTCCGAGCCAAGCACCAGAGGTTTCTGCACCGCAAGCCAACTTGCCCTCCACACCCGTAACCGATACGGATGCCAAAGAGCTGTTGCAAGCCGAACCTGAAACAACCCAAGAGGTTATCGCCAAAGATTCTCGCATTCAGATTTCAAGTTCTGCTTTGAGCGGTTCCATCCGCACCAAAGGCGGCCGTTTAGACAACCTTATGCTTGAAAAATACAAACAAACTTTGGAAGAGGGTAGCCCCGATGTTGAGCTGTTTGCTCCGGCTCAAACCCAAGCACCGTATTATGCCGAGTTTGGTTGGCTGAGCACCAATCCTAAAGTAAACTTGCCCAATAAGGACACGATTTGGAGCGTTAAGGGACAAAAGCTCACCCCCGAAACCCCGATTGTTATGGAGTGGAACAACGGCCAAGGTTTGAAATTTATTCGCAAAATCAGCCTTGATGACAACTATATGTTCACTATTCAACAAAATGTCATCAACAACTCCAATCAAGCCGTCACCCTTTATCCTTATGGCTTAATCAATCGCAAATTGACAAACGTCAATTCTTCAGCCAGCGTTGTTCACGAAGGCCTCATCGGCGTAGTTGACAACAACTTACAAGAAATCAAATATAAAGATTTGGTTGAAGACAAAGCCAAAGAATACAAAACCGCACAAGGCTGGGCCGGTTTTTCGGACCGCTATTGGTTTAGTGCACTAATTGTCAATGGTTCTACCCCCAACACCATAAAGTTTTCCAGCACCGGAGAAAACACCTTCCAAACCGATTATGTCGGCTCTCCGATTACAATTGCTTCGGGTGATGTCGGCAATGCCGATGTTAAGCTCTTTGCCGGTGCTAAAGAAATTAAGCTGTTGGATAAATATACCACCTCGCTCAATATTCCTAAGTTTGACTTAGCGGTTGACTTTGGTTGGTATTATTTCTTAACCAAACCGTTCTTCTATATCTTAGACTTTTTATACAACTTTATCGGCAACATGGGTTGGGCAATTTTGCTGTTTGCGGCCTTGCTCCGTTTGGTTATGTTCCCGATTGCCAACAAATCTTATGACAGCATGTCTAAGATGAAAAAAATTCAACCCAAATTAAAAGAGCTGCAAGAACGTTATCAAGACGATAAAGTAAAGCTCCAACAAGAAACGATGGAGATGTATCGTCGCGAAAAAATCAATCCGGCAGCCGGTTGCTTACCGATGTTGATTCAAATTCCGGTATTCTTCTCTTTGTACAAGGTTTTGAATATCTCGATTGAAATTCGCCACGCACAGTTCATTGGTTGGATTAAAGACCTTTCAGCACCCGACCCGTTGGTATTGTCCACCATTTTGCATTTCCCGGTTCCAAGCTTGTTAGATATTGGTGTTTGGCCGATAATTATGGGATTAACCATGTATATTCAACAAAAGCTCAATCCCGCCCCGACCAACAAAGACCAAGCACGCATGTTTGCTCTTCTGCCGGTTATCTTCACCTTTATGTTGGGACATTTTGCTTCAGGTTTGGTCATTTACTGGACCTTGAGCAACATTCTCTCCATCATTCAACAAAAAGCCATTATGCGTAAAAATGGAGTAAACTAATGGACTTTGCGCCGGAGGAATATTCAAAAGAACAACTTGAAGCTGGAAAACAACTTTTCAGTACTCCGGCGCAATTTGTCTTGGGCGTTGCCAATTTATCACAATTGCCTTTAAGCGATTTGCCCGAAGTGGCCTTTGCCGGACGATCCAACGTTGGCAAATCGAGCCTGATAAACGCCGTTACCCAACAAAAAGGCTTGGCCAAAACCTCGAACACCCCGGGGCGTACCCAACAGCTTAATTATTTTAATCTTGGTGATAAATTACACCTGGTTGACCTGCCCGGCTATGGCTATGCCCAAGCCCCTGAAAAACTGGTCAAACAATGGCAAAAACTCATTTTTACTTACCTGCAAGGAAGAGTAAATCTCAAACGCGTTTTTGTGTTAATCGATTCGCGCCACGGCATTAAAAAGGTTGATGAAGAGATAATGGAGATGCTGGATAAAGCCGCCGTCACCTATCAAATCATCTTAACCAAGAGCGATAAAATCAGTGCCAAAGAACTAGAAAAGGTCTTAAAAGCCACACAAGAAAAAATCGCCAAGCACCCGGCCGCCTACGTTAAGGCGCTCACCACCAGCTCGGAAAAGCGTGAAGGCCTGGACGAGGTCCGCGCTGAAATTGCCTCCCTCATTTAAATAATTTCACACCATAAAACAAATTTTGTCTTTACATTTTAGGACTAAACCTTTAGTTTATATTTTAGATATAAACTATATATCCGATGGTATTATAAAAGCACTTTTCTAATGCAGAGCATATAATTTATTTAACACAGACCTCCTTTTTGCAAAAGAAAGCGTCTTTCCTCAAACAAAGGGCTTGATTATGAAAAAACTCGTACTTTTTGCAGCATTAATCCTCACATTGTCAGCTTGCACATCACTTAGTTACAATGAAAGAAACACTATTCGCAGTTTGAAATCCAAAGGCATCACCGTAGATAAGCCCCGCGGAAACTGGGAAAGACCGGCGAGCCCGGCTGGCGCTGCCGCATTAAACCTTCTTCCGGGTTTTGGCAATTTCTACCTGGCATCGGGCAACGGAGGAGATAGCAGCCACTATCTTTACGGCTCACTAAACCTTTTAACTTGGCCTATTTCAATTCTTTGGGGCATTCCCGAAGCGGCTATTGATGCCAAAACCATCAACCAAAGAGAATTGGTATATTTTTATACTTTTGACGAAGGCGGCGTAGAAGAGCTCAAACAAATGGGATTCGAAGTTTCCTCCACCGGAAAACTCATTCCGCTTGAAGATAAAACAAGCCCCAAAAACAATAGTAAGAAATAAAAGCGAAAGTACCGCTGCTCACAGACAAGTTTTTTACAAAAAACTTGGAAAGCGTGTGTAAATAGAGTGATTTCTAGCGGCGAGAAAAATTTTAGACTACATAAGCGTAGGTGAATTTTTCGAGACCGCGTAAAATTGCTCTAGTTACCAGCTCGATGAGTTTTTACCAATCGCCAATTCTGTATTAGATGACCATTATATGAGTTTTTACAAAAAACTTGGAGAATGAGACGAATAGTAAGAAATAAAGGCGAAAGTACCGCTGCTCACAGACAAGCTTTTTACAAAAAAACTTGGATAGCGTGTGTAAATAGAGTGATTTCTAGCGGCGAGAAAAATTTTAGACTACATAAGCGTAGGTGAATTTTTCGAGACCGCATAAAATTGCTCTAGTTCCCGGCTCGATGAGTTTTTTACAAAAAACTTGGATAGCGTGTGTAAATAGAGTGATTTCTAGTGGCGAGAAAAATTTTAGCGTACATAAAACGTACGTGAATTTTTCGAGACCGCGTAAAATTGCTCTAGTTACCAGCTAGACAAGTTTTTTACTCTTGAGCTGACCACAAGCCGCCAATATATCTTGCCCGCGGGCAACACGGATAGGGGCTGCAAAGCCGGATTTTTCCAGCTCTTTGGCAAAAGCATGCACACGATTATTAGACGATGGCTTATAGGGACAGCCCGGCCACGGATTAAATGGAATCAAATTAAATTTGGCTCCGATTTTAAATTTTTTCATCAAATCTATCAGTTGGCGCGCATCATCAAGTGAATCATTTATGCCGTCTAACATCAAATATTCAAAAGTGATATAACGACTGGTGACAATCTTTTGATATTCTTGACAAGCCTGCAAAATTTCTTCGATTGGATAACGCTTGTTTATCGGCATAATCTGCGAGCGCTTTTCGTTATTGGGAGCATGCAAAGACACCGCTAATTTCACACCGGTTTCTTTGGCAATCCGCAACATATTCGGCACAATACCCGAAGTTGACAAAGTGACTTTGCGTTTGGAGATGGCAATTCCATCGCCATCGGTTAGGAGTTTGAGCGCCGCAATCACATTATCCACATTGTGCAAAGGCTCGCCCATTCCCATCACTACGATATTGGAAATCAGGCGATTCTCTTGGCTGGTACTCGGCCACTCTTTATAGACATCGCGTGCCACCATAAATTGGCTGACAATTTCGCCGGCAGTTAAATTGCGTGTAATTTTTTGCGAGCCGGTATGGCAAAACGTGCACCCGACCGCACAACCGACTTGAGTAGAAATACAAACCGAGCCGCGATCGGCTTCCGGAATATAAACTGTTTCGATTCTCTGCCCGTCGGCAAATTCCAAAAGCCACTTATGCGTTTTGTCTTTTGAGATTTGCTCGGTAACGATTTTGGGTCTGGTCAGGCTGAATTTTTCGGCCAAACGTGTGCGCAAATCTTTAGACAAGTTGGTCATTTGCGCAAAATCGGTTGCCCCGTGCACATAAACCCATTGATAAATTTGCTTAGCGCGAAATTTTGGTTCCCCGATTTCTGCCAAATGCGCGGTTATTTCTTCCAGATTTAAGCCGACTAACTCGATTTTTTCACTCATGACTATTTCTTCTTACACTTAGAACTAATGGCCTTATAAGCTCCCGTGAAACCTTTCAGAGAATAAGTATCTTTGGTAGCGGTGCCTTTGTTTGACGTACCATGAACAATCATGCGATTGCCGCGTTTCATAGCCGCAACCAACTCTTTGTCGGCTTTGTCATCAATGGCCCAAGCCTTATCTCCGTCGGTAAAGAAACGTCCGAAAGTGTCTTTGCCGATTTTAACTTCAATATCTGAACCGTTTTTATACGTATATCCGGCCACAAAATTAACCACATCAAAACTCTTTTCGGCCGGACGATGCGTAATAACCACATAAATGTCACCGCGTTTGGTATATTTGCCCTCATCTTTTTTCGGCGTTGAGGCCATATAACAAATCATCCCTTTAGAGTCTTTGTAGTAATAGGCCGCCCAATCATCATATTCACCGATGAGTTGCGGTGCGGCTTGTGCCAAAGAAACATTGCCCAAAAGAATTACTAAAAGTGTAAAAATAAAATTTTTCATACCTATCTACCCACAAAGTTATAAATTTGAAAATAATATACTGGAAAAAGTTATAAAAACTGTTAACAATAAGCCCAAAAGCTAACAACGAGTCTGAAGAATATGTTTAAGGATAAGTATATAGATATTTCAAATCTGACAACCAACAAAAACATCTTACGTTTATTTAATATTGTTGAAACACACGGCGGCGTTTTGCGCTTTGTCGGTGGTGCCGTGCGCGACGCAATTGCCGGCCTCAAAGGATTTGACCTTGACCTTGCCACCGATTTATCGCCTGACGAATTAGCTGAAATTTGTGAAGAAAACGGCATCAAAACTATCCCCATCGGCATCAAATTCGGCACACTCGGTGTTGTGATTGACAACCAAGTTTTGGAAGTAACTTCGCTAAGAAAAGACATCAAAACCGACGGCCGCCACGCCGAAGTGGTCTTTACCTCCGATTGGGAGGAAGACGCCTCTCGCCGCGACTTAACGATTAATGCGGTTTATGCCGACGAAAAAGGCAATGTATTTGACTACTACAACGGGGTTGATGATTTGGAAAAAGGTATTGTCCGCTTTATTGGCAACGCCAACCAACGTATTAAAGAGGACTATCTGCGTATTTTGCGTTTTTTCCGTTTTTACTCCATTTTTTCAAAGGCACCGATTGACCAAAAAGCGCTCCAAGCCTGCCGCGACAACAAAGAAGGCCTGCGTCAACTCTCTTTAGAGCGTATCCGTGATGAAGTGTTCAAATTATTTATGACGCCCAAAGTCATTGAAACCATAAACATTATGCGTGACAATGAAATTATGAGCTATGTCTTGCCCAACTCGCAAAATATGTCGGAGCTTGACTTTTTAATCAACACCATCCACACGCCGGATATTCCCAATGCCCCGTTACGCCGCCTATTTACACTCTACAATCCGGAAGAGGCCTTAGCCCAAAACCTGGCATCACGCCTCAAGCTCAGCAACAAACAAAAAGACGACTTTTTAAGCTGGACCAGATATAACTACGACTTAAGCGACTTTTTAGACGAGAAAAAGCTCCGTCAAATCATCTACCGCCATGGCAACGATTTTGCCAGAGATAAACTGATTTTGACTTGTGCCTTCAAGCACCAAATGCTTCCCGATTTGCGTGAGCGGCTGCAACATATTGCAGAAATTTCATTGCCGCAATTTTCGGTTAAAGGACGCGATGTTATTGCCGCCGGCATCAAAGACAATCGCAAAATCGGTGATGTTTTGGACGAGTTGGAAAATCTGTGGATTGAAAGTGATTTTCAGCTTACCCACCAACAACTGCTGGATAAGTTACCCGAGCTCATCACCCAAGAATCTGCCTAAGATTAGCCGTTTTTCTTAAAGAACTCTTTGCGGTCTTTTCTTTGCATTGACCACAGATTGCCGATTCCGTTAATCGGCTGAACCGGATATTTTGAAGCAAAATCAAACTTTCGCGACAAGAAAACCGAGGTCGTTTTGGTGTAGCAATTCATCGGGCAAAAGCCATAGAAATCTACTTGAATCAAATCCGCCTTGCGCAAATTTTCCACGGCCTTAACATATTCTTGGCTGGTGTTGATTCTATCGCTGTCATCTAAAATAATCATCCCGTTCGGCGCCATTTTTTGCACTGCCGCGGCCGCACATTCTGCCCGACGCTTACCATCCACCACAATCACATCATAGAGCGTGTCATCTTCAAAAATAGCATTTTCATAAATTTCGCCTTCATCACGCCAACGAATATCCAAATTCTCATGATGAAATTCTTGCTGCCATTTCTCAAACCACTTCAAATTATCTTCAATACTGGTCACGCTTTGCGCCCTGTTAGCCCAAAACAAAGACGAATTACCGCACCCGAATTCAAATATTTTTTTAGTTCCGTAATCAAATTGCGATAAATATTCGATTGCCGGATAAGTGTACCAAGGGATTGGGTTTCCGTCTCTGTCCACACAAATTTTTTCATCAATAGTTCGTTCAATGGCAAAATCTTTTTGCCACATTTCAATAAAGGTTTGAAATTTTGCGCTATACATTTCTTCTTCCACCGATTGAAAGTTAATTTTTGATAGCTATATCATACTCGGATTAATTTGAAAATTAATTTTAGGAGGAAATTATGGAATTAGTCAGAAAAATTGCTGTTATTCTAACAATTATCGGTGGTCTGAACTGGGGTTTGGTCGGTATTTTAGACCTAGACCTGGTTGCACTTATCTTTGGCCCAATGACCATTTTAAGCCGCATTGTTTACTCTTTGGTCGGACTTTCTTCTCTCTATCTTATTTTTGACCACCCGTTCGGCAAAAAAGAATAACCCAAAAAAAAGAGCTTTTCGTGTCATAAGGAAAGCTCTTTTCTTTTTAATATCCGCGACGATTAAGTTTAGCCGCCGCCGAAGCAATCTGCATCAAGGTGTAGCTGGCAATTTCTTCCACCGGCATATTGGTTGTTTTGCAGTCGCGTTCACATTTATATAAGAGCTCCAACACACTAAAGAGCTTATCTTTCGGCCACAAGGAGACTTGTGACTTAAACGTATTTTTTCTAAAAAATATCACCGGCGGTGTCAACTTCATAATCGCCTTATCGAGTGTCTCGCCTTGCTCCATATAGCCCATGCAAGTAAGGAGTTTATTAAAATGATAAGTCACACTGCGAATAATCGAAATCGGCTCATTTCCCTCTTTGAGCAATTTATCATACGAAGCCAACGCCTTTGCCACCTGCCCGCTTGCCGCATAATAGCAAACATCATCTCCGCTTGAGGCTGAGTTATCGCTGATAACCTTCATCACATCATCAAGCGTAATATTTTTTCTGTCGCCGACATAAGTCATCAACTTATCGATTTCGCTCATTGAGCTTTTGCGGTCATTTGACAAACGCGAGCACAAAACCTGCAAAGCATCGTTACCGAGCGTATAACCGCCTTCCACAAATTTGGCTCTGGCCGCGGTAAAAATATCTTCATCTCTGTCTTCATAGCACGGAATAACCGCAATATTATCGCTGTCTTCACCCAACTTCACCAAAGATGACTTTTTATTCAAACTGGCCGAAGAGATAATGAGTAAAGTGTCAGATTTTGTGGTATCAAACAAAGACTTGATAACTTTGGTCAAGTTATTATCAGCATCACTGACCACGACCACACGTTGCCCGCCCATGAGGGATTGACTGCCATATTCCCCAAACAAAATACCGGCATCGGCATTAACGTCTGCCCCGTTCAAATAAGCCACTCTGAAAGGGTCGTTCACATCTTCACAAATCGACTTTACAAAACTTTTGACATACTCGGCCACCAACCCCTCATTCGTACCGTAAATCAAAACAGCCTTAATCTGAGGATCGGGCTTTTTCAAAAATTTATCGATTTGAACTTGCTTAAAAATCACTTGTAGAGCCTCGTTTGGTTATACGTGAGTGAAAATAAGCCGCAATACGCAAACTAATATCATTAGCAATAATTTGCGCTGAATCTTTCATAACTTTTTTCCGAGCAATTGTCATTGAATACGGATTGGCCAAAATATCATAACTTCCAAAAGCCACCGAACTTCCCTTAACAATTTCTTTTCCGTCTTCATACATTGTATAATTTACGGTATATTCCACACGTTTTCGGGTAGCGGTAATATCATTTCTCAGAGCTTGATCATACTCCACTACCTCTTGAGGTTCTACCACCAAACGATATTTTGGCTTATGCGGTACACCAAGCGGCGTCATCAAATCCAACAAATCGTTACGAATAAGTTGTCCGAAACGCTCCCCTGAGGCCTCTATTTTAACTTTTGCCATTTCGGAACTAATTGATTGGTCATATTCACCCCCAAAAAAGCCACCGCCTTTTTTCTGCACATATAAAGGCTCAAACCCGCAGGCCGTGAGCAAACAAAATCCAAATATTGCAATCAGTTTCTTTTTCATCAAAAGTCCTTTTTTTCAAAAAAATTATCGGAGACGAACCCTATAGTTCGTCTCCCAACAATTTAACCTAAGCTACCAAATTAATCAAACGATTGGGAACCACAATCACTTTTTTAATTTCTTTGCCTTCCAGTTGCTTTTTCACGTTATCTAGTGTCAAAGCCTTAGCCTCAACCTCTTCCTTGGAGGCATCTTTTGGCATTTGAATAGTTCCGCGCATTTTACCGCAAATTTGTACGGCATAGGTTACTTCGGTATCTTCTGCCAGTTTGGCATCGCCTTTCGGCCAAGATTCCGCAATAACCAAAGTTGTGTTACCCAAACGCGCCCACATTTCTTCAGCCAAGTGCGGTGTAAACGGTGACAAGAGTTTAATCAAAGTAGCATAAAGCTCTTTAGCAATTTTCTCTTTTGAGCTTAAGTAGTTTACATAAGTCATCAAAGACGAAACCGCGGTATTAAACTTCATCTGGTCAATACGTTCCGTTACTTCCAAAATGCACTTATGCATAGCACGCAAATCATCGGCGCTCGGTTTAAGGGTTTCATCCACTTTTGCAAACAAAGCATATACCTTGCAAACAAAACGATAAACGCCCATCAAGCTCTCATCCGACCACATAGCCACTTGGTCAAACGGCCCGATAAACATTTCATACAAACGGAACGTGTCTGCCCCGTATGATGCAATAATATCATCAGGATTAATCACATTGCCGCGCGATTTTGACATTTTTTCGCCGTTTTCAGCCAAAATCATACCATGAGAAGTTCTGCGTTTGTAAGGTTCTTTGGTCGGAACCAAGCCCAAATCATACAAGAACTTGTGCCAAAAACGAGAATAGAGCAAGTGCAACGTGGTGTGCTCCATACCGCCGTTATACCAATCTACGTTCATCCAGTAATCAAGAGCTTCTTTCGAGGCAAATTCTTTATCATTGTGCGGATCACAATAGCGTAAGAAATACCAAGAAGAGCCGGCCCAGTTCGGCATGGTATCGGTTTCTCTGCGAGCTTTTGCCCCGCATTTCGGACATTTGGTATAAAGCCAGCTTTCATCAGCCTTAGAAAGCGGAGATTCGCCTTCATCATTTGGATGATAATCAGGCACCGGCGGCAAAGTCAGCGGCAATTCCGACTCAGGAACTGGCTGCCAGCCGCAATGCTCACAATAAACCATCGGAATAGGCTCACCCCAATAACGTTGACGAGAGAAGACCCAATCTCTGAGTTTATAATTAACTTTAGAGCGACCAAATCCATTTTTCACTGCATAGTCAATTG
>CALXOP010000006.1 GCA_944390035.1 uncultured Alphaproteobacteria bacterium
CAATTATTTCTTTAATTGAGCAGCAACTTCAGCGGCAAAGTCTTCTTCTTTCTTTTGCAGACCTTCGCCCAAACGGAAGCAGACATATTCTTTTAATTTGATGTCGGTACCGAGTTCTTTAGCGGCATCGGCAATAACATCTTTAACCTTTTTGTCCGGATCCATAATATAAGCTTGTTCTTCCAAAACAACTTCGTCATAATATTTACGAATACGGCCTTCAACCATTTTTTCAATGATGTTAGCCGGTTTGCCGGAAGCCTTAGCTTGTTCTGAGAAAATAGCTTTTTCATGTTCAACGGCAGCCGGATCAACGCTTGCAATATTTAAGAATTGCGGAGCAGAAGCGGCAATGTGCATAGCAATGTGCTTACCGAGTTCAGCCAATTTAGCTTTATCGCCTTTAGATTCGAGCGCAACCAAAACACCGATTTTACCAACATTTGGTTTAGCAGCATTGTGAATATAAGAAGCAATAACGCCATCGTTAACTTCAATCATTTTAGCGCGGCGCAGATTCATATTTTCACCGATTTTGGCAATCATATCGGTTAAGCGTTCTTCAAAAGATTTGTGAACTTTCGGGCATTGGAAAGTTTTCATATTGCAAACGTCGCCGTTATACATCAAAGCGACTTGAGCAGCATCTTCAACATATTCTTGGAACATATCGTTTTTAGCAACGAAGTCGGTTTCTGAGTTAACTTCAACGATTGCACCTTTGTTTCCGTCAACGGCAACAGCAACCAAACCTTCGGCAGCAATACGGCTGGCTTTTTTAGCCGCGCTGGCCAAACCTTTTTTGCGCAACCAGTCAACAGCTTGTTCCATGTCACCTTTAGTTTCGGTCAAAGCTTTTTTGCAGTCCAACATGCCTGCACCGGTAGATTCTCTTAATTCTTTTACCATAGCGGCGGTAATATCTGTCATAATTATTTCCTCACTTGAAAATTTTTAAACCAATGCGGCGATAACTCTAAAAGACTTAAAGATATCGCCGCTTAAGTTTGCTAAAAGCAGTAGAATAAAACTATTATTCAGCTACGGCTTCGGCTTCTTCTTTAGCTTTTTTAGAAGATCTTTTTTTAGCCGGTTTAGCTTCGATGCCTTCAACAGCTTCATCAACTTTAACGCCTTGAGCTGCGATTTCGGCTTGCATACCGTCCAAAATAGCGGAAGATACTAATTCGCAGTAGAATTGAATAGCGCGAATAGCATCATCGTTACCCGGAACCGGGAATTCAACTTCGTTCGGATTAGCGTTAGTATCGCAAATACCGATAACGGGAATACCCAACTTTTTAGCTTCTTTAATAGCCAAATCTTCTTTCGGAGTATCAATAACGAACAACATATCCGGTTGGCCGCCCATATTCATAATACCGCCCAATTCCAGACTTAATTTTTCTTGTTCTTTTTTGATATTCTGCATTTCTTTTTTGGTGTATCCTTCGAAAGCATTTTTCTCAAACATTTCGTTGAGTTTAACCAAACGAGAAATAGATTTGTAAACTGTTTTCCAGTTAGTCAGCATACCGCCGAGCCAACGGTGATTTACATAGTACTGGCCACAACGTTCAGCGTTTTCTTTAATCAAATCTTGAGCTTGTCTCTTTGTGCCGACAAACAAGATTTTGCCACCATTAGCAGCAACTTCACGAGCTGCGTTCAAAGCAGTATACAGCATCGGGTAAGTTTTTTGCAGGTTAATGATGTGGATGTTATCTTTTTTGCCATAGATATAAGGAGCCATGTTCGGGTTCCAACGACGTGCGTGGTGACCAAAGTGAACGCCAGCTTCAACCATTTGGCGCATAGTAAATGTAGGAAGTGTCATATTAAAATATCCTTTTTCCGGTTAAACCTCCGCAGACTAATCGGTCTTGAGCTCAAGACACCGGAGCGAAAAACAAACAATTCTCCGCCATGTCTGCGTGTGTATTATTGTTAAAACATTTTGGAATCATCACAATTCCAAGGTTCTTTTATTCCCTATTTATTTAATTTGCAAGCATTTTTTTATATTTAAAACGAAAAAAGAGCACTCGTTAAAGTGCTCTTTTAAAGATTAGTTTCCGAATAGCCAAACAAACAAAACCGAAAATATGGCCAGCAACAAAAATATGCTGCCCAAGGCCAGATATTCTCGTTTTCGTTTCAGAAAGATTTTGAACTTTCTTTTCCTTCTGGAAAGGTACTTTTTCATATTTTAAGGGTGTTTTACAACAAATACATAATCATCTTGTTTGAATCGATGAATCATATCTCCCTTGTTCAAAGAATCCAGTGGTGTTTGTTCGCTGACTTTTTCAAGCCCGAATTCCTTGGTGAAGATATAAGTATCCTTTTTGTCAATCAATTCGACCGCAGGCTTTTGCAAAGCATTATGAATTGCCTTTTGAGTCTTAGTGTAGATGTGATATTCTCCAAACGCCGCGCCGAAGGCAATGCCGGCACTGATATAGAGCCATATTATCTTTTTCCAGACAAGAAAACTTGGAGTGTTTTTGTGCCAAAAAATATAGCCCAAGCATACCACAAATATTACATTGACCGGGACAAGAAAGGTTATGTCAAAGAACCAACACCAAATTTCCATTAAGGCTAAAGCCAACCAGCAAATAAGGAAAAAGAGATTTTCTTCCAAATAAAGCCTGTTCATGGATGATGCCGCGACGGATAAGGCAAATATCACGGTGACAATATAAGTCAAATCTCTGGTCCAAATAGTTCGATTTGTCGTGTCGCCCACGAGCTCATTCCCGTCAAAAGCAAACACAAAGAGAAGTGAAAATACCAATAAGACAAAGATTGTCCACCCCACGCATCCCCAAGGATGTTTTTTCAGAAAAGCATCAATTTTTCTGAAAACATTTTTCTTCTGTTCCATAATGATAAAAAAGTTAAATTGTTATAAAATAATAGTTTATTTAATGTCACAATAAATATTTTGAGGGCTTTTGTCAAATAAATATTAGAGTCTTTTTTTCTGTTATAGATTCGCTTTTAAGGCTTGAAAAACTTAATGTTTTGCCGTATTTTACAACATAAATTTTAGCTAAAAGGGAAAAAATGTCAGATTTATTTGAAAGCACAGCGCCGAAACAAGATACTTATTCGGCACAAGATATTCAGGTTTTGGAAGGACTTGAGGCTGTTCGCGCGCGTCCGGGGATGTATATCGGCGGTACGGACGCAACGGCTTTGCACCACTTGGTTGCCGAAATCTTAGATAACTCTATGGATGAGGCCGTTGCCGGTTATGCCACACGGATTGAAGTCAAAATGAACGCCGACTATTCGGTTACCATTACCGATAACGGCCGCGGTATTCCGGTTGACCCACACCCTAAATATCCCAACATGTCTGCGCTTGAGGTAATTTTGACCATGCTTCACTCCGGCGGAAAATTCGGCGGTGGGGCATATAAGGTTTCCGGTGGTTTGCACGGCGTTGGTTTGTCGGTTGTTAATGCCTTGTCCTCTTCGTTGGTGGTTGAAATTGCACGCGACAAAAAGTTATATCGCCAAGCTTATGCCAAAGGCAAACCCATAACTCCGTTAGAGTTGGTCGGCAATGCACCCAATCGCCGCGGTACGTCGGTTACTTTTTTGCCTGATGGCGAAATCTTTGGCTCTAATTCTCAGCTAAACCCGAACCGCGTCTATCGTATGGCACGTTCAAAGGCTTTTTTGTTTAAGGGGATATTCATCAACTGGAAATGCGCGCCTGAGGTTTTGAGCGAAGGCGACCAAACCCCGTTGGAAGCCGAATTGCATTATCCTAACGGCTTGCTTGATTTCTTGAACTATCAGTTAGGGGCTCGCACCACCATCAACCGCATGCCGTTTACCGGTGATGCCGATTTGGCAAACGATGAAGGCCGTGTTGAGTGGGCGGTAACTTGGCCGGAGGATGAAAACGGCTTTTGCTATTCTTATTGCAACACGGTAATTACGCCCGAAGGAGGTACGCATGAAATGGGCTTCCGTGCGGCACTTATTCGCAGTCTTAAAGAATATGGCGAAATGGCCAACATCAAAAAAGTTGCCTCGGTAACGGCGGAAGACTTGTTGAGCGATGCCTGCATTATGCTCTCCGTCTTTATTCGCGATCCGCAATTCCAAGGCCAAACCAAAGACAAGCTCACCTCCACCAAAGCCATCCGTTTGGTCGAGCAAGCAGTTAAAGATACGTTTGACCACTGGCTGAGTTCGGATAAAGAAAATGCCACGGCTTTGATAGAATATGTGGTTGACCGTGCCGAAAGTCGCAAAAAGAAAAAAGAAGAAAAAATTCAAAATCGCAAAACCCCGACCAAAAAATTGCGCCTTCCCGGCAAATTGGCCGATTGCTCACAAGCGGCTGCCGAAAATACCGAAATTTTCATCGTTGAGGGCGATTCTGCAGGTGGTTCGGCCAAGCAGGGGAGAGATAGATTCACTCAAGCTATTTTGCCGTTGCGTGGTAAGATTTTGAACGTTGCCAGCGCCTCGCTTGATAAAATCACTCAAAACCAAGAAATCAAAGATATGATAGAAGCACTTGGTTGCGGAATTAAGGAAAATTATAAGGAAGAAAACCTCCGTTACGAAAAAATCATTATCATGACCGATGCGGATGTGGACGGTGCGCATATTGCCTCGTTGTTAATGACGTTTTTCTATCAACAAATGCCGAAATTGATAGAAAACGGGCATTTATACATTGCTACGCCGCCTTTGTATAAAATTGTTATCGGAAATAAGAATTTCTATGCGATTGATGATGAAGATAAAGACCGTATTTTGAAAAAAGAGGTCAAAGGCAATATTCGTCCTGACATCAGCCGCTTCAAAGGTCTGGGTGAAATGAGTGCACAACAACTCAAAGAAACCACCATGGATAAGAACAAAAGAACGCTCTTGCGCGTTGTTATTCCGACCCCGAATACGGAAGAGGGTAAGGAAGAATGCTTTGAAACCCGTCGTCAGGTAGAGCGCCTAATGGGTAAGAACCCTGAAACCAGATTCAAGTTCATTATTGAACGGGCCAAATTTGTTGATGACTTGGACATCTAAAGCGAAGAAAAAATGATACGCCGTTTGCATAAATCAGACATTGAACAAGTTGCCAAACTCTGGCTGTCTTCCACCAAACAGGCGCATCCGTTTATTGCGGCAAAGTATTGGGATGAGAACTTATCAAAGGTTGAAGATTTGTTGGCCTCCCAAGCCCAAACTTATCTTTATGTAGATAAGCACCAAATCAAAGGCTTTATCAGCTTGCTTGACAAGGATTATATCGGCGCTTTGTTTGTAAAGCCAATCTATCAATCGCAAAAAATCGGCACCAAGCTCTTGCGTTATGTTTTGCGCAATAAAACCTCCGCCAGCTTAAAGGTTTATACCAACAACGAGCCGGCGATTAATTTTTATCGCTTTCACGGTTTTAAAATCATCCAAGAGAGCAAAGATTTATCCACCCAAGCCCAAGAGCTGATAATGGCATGGAGCAAAGGTTCTCGTAAGGGGCTGTTCCGCCTCAAAGGTGATTCTTAAAAAAAATACTTGAATTCAAAAAAATAAGGGATTAGATAATAATCATAAAGTGATTATTACCTTGATTATTAACCCTAAAACCAAGACACTATGTTGAGTTTAATTGTTGGCGGTTTGATTTCGACAGGAATCTGCGCCGGAATAGCAAAGTTGTGCGGTATTGATAGTGATACCCCACATGATTCGACAATGGATATCTATGATAACCCATTTCAGCCGTAAAGAATTTGATTTGTGATTGCTAAAAGACCTTGTGTCTTCGTTTATTTGTAAAACCGTTGCCCGATAGCAAAAAAACTTCGGCCAACGGTTTTCTTTTATTTAAAAATTTTTGCTTGACTTAGAGGTAACTCTAAATGCTACACTATAAAAAGCAGGAGGATAAAGTCATGCAAGAGCCAAAATCATTTTACTATCATTTTGATAAAATCAATGCCTGGTTTATTTTCAATATGTCATTATTGATAATGCTGTTTTATGTCAGCATAAAGTGCGTTTGCTTGCTCTTTTGGTGGCAAACACAAGTCTTGTGGGGCGTATGTGTGTTCTCCTGGGCAATGTGGGCCTATAAATATATTTATCCGCAAAGATTAGCTTTGGTAGATGATAAAAGCATCACGATTGACCATTGCCGTCCGCTCTTATGGAAAGATATTGACTATGCCGAAGAAAGAATAGTCCGTTGCTGTTTTAAGAAATTAAAAATAATCGCCCTGGTGCCCAAAAAAGGAATTAATTATCACTATAATTTTTTGCAAAAACATAATGGTGAGTTTACGCCCTTTTCGATTCCTTTGTATAATATTGTGAGTGAGGCCGATAAGCAAGAATTGCAACAAATCATATCTCAAAAAGTAAAATATAAGAAATTGAAATAAAACAGATACGCCCGCGGCGAATTTAGATACCTAAGGGGTATTCCCCTCCAAGAAAAGTTTGCTTTTTTTATAAAGCAAAATTTGATTGGGAAAGATTTGTTTAAAGGATAAAAAAATGGTGGAGCTGAGGGGAATCGAACCCCTGACCTCTTGAATGCCATTCAAGCGCTCTCCCAACTGAGCTACAACCCCACGAGGATAAATTCGTAAAACAAGGAGAATATAGATAAACTCTTATCACTTGTCAAATACTTTTTTATTTTTGCTAAAGACATAAAAAAGGCGTCCTAATGACGCCTTTTGAAATGATTTGAGTATTATCTCACAAAAATTTGTACTTCCGGAGATTGAGCATCTGCACTTGTGCGAGAAGAGAGCATAACTCTTTCCGGACTAACACCCATTTCCACAATTTCTTGGAAGATGGATGAAGCATTATTTTGAGCATTGCTTCTTGTTGTTGCGTTGCCGCTAACCGGAGTAATGGCTACAACCTCAAAGACAACATTTGCTTTCTTAGCCTTAGCGGCGCTGACGGCTCTTTTTAAGCCATCATGATAGTTAACGCCAGACTTGTTAAACTTGGCCACAAACAATGGTTTGCCGGAAACAGCCGTATTTGAGCTATAATTCATCATTGCAGGCTTTGTTGAGCCGGATGTCATAATCGGCATCGGAGCAGTCAAAGGAACGTTATTAACACCATAGCTGCCGCGTTTGATAGCAGAGTCGAGTTGAACGATATTACTGTTTGCCGTTTCGTTATATTGAATTTGGCGGGTAACATCGCTGTTTACTTCACTGAGTAAGCTGTTAATCAAAATAGCGGTTTGATTTGTTTCATTTTGCAAGATTCTCAGTTGACGGTGATCTTCATCAACGGCACCGGAGATTGCAAAAGTTGCTTGAATAGATTCGGACAAATTATTAACGACCGATGCATCGGAAGTAACGCGAGCAGAGAGTTGTTGCAACGCATTAGAATTAATATTCATTTGTTGAACATTGTTTTGAGCGCTTTGCAACATTGCATACATTTGCGGGTTACCGGGAGTAGTACCGACTTGGAGTTTAGCCTCAATCGTGCCTAAAGTTTTGTGGTATTGGCTGGCATTCCCGATAACGGATGCGCGGATTTTTTGCAGTTCGGCATTATTGTCACGAATAGAATTTTGCAATTGAGTTAATTCATTTCTGAAAGAAATAACTTTTTGTCCGACAAAAGTGCCGGTGTCGCCGCCATCAGAAACTTCGACCGGTTCAAAGTTAGAAGAACCGAGCATAGGCAGACCTTCGCTTGCCGGAGCATTTTTATCGGCATTAAATGCTTCTTGGTCGCTGGTTCCGAGTAGAGAAGGGAACAAAGCATCAGAGCTGAAAGCACAACCGCCGAGCAATAAGAACGAAGCTGAAACGAAAGACAATGTACGAACTGAATTTTTCATCTGTCAAAATACCTTTTTGAAACCCATGTTATGACATATTTGTTTTTGACACTAAACTCTCAATTTGTAAAGGTATATTTTCAAAAAAAGGCGAGAAAATAATGTCTAAGAATAAATATATCCCCGAATTAAGCGTAGCATAAAAGAAATAGATTAAAATTCTTTTAAATTAAATGAATTTTTTGCTTGCAAAATTTTTTGAATCGGTTTATTAAGAATCCCGTTAAGAGTTAATGCACTCGTAGCTCAATTGGATAGAGCATCTGACTACGGATCAGAAGGTTGTGAGTTCGAACCCCGCCGAGTGCGCCATAAAAAATCCCTCCCTTGCGGAGGGTTTTTTTGTGGCCACATGAGGCCAGTGAGAACTCACAACACAAAAAAAGAGTTAGAGTTCGAGACTGAGCGGAGGCGAAGCCAAATGTTTTTTTTCCAAAAAATTTTTTATTAACCTATTTACAAACCTAAAATTTGTGCTACATATACAGACCAATTCACTATTATTTTGCATAAAATATCTGCTCTTGCAGACATTATAATTTATGTTTAACTTAAAAAATTTTTGCGTTATGAAAAAAACAACGATTTTAGGAATTGTCGGCGGAACATTGGTTGTTGCCGGCGCGGTAGTAGCTTGGTTTAAACGAGACTACATCAAAGAAACAGCTGCTGAATTGGCCGCTGAAGTAAAAAAGTATTTAGCAAAAGGAAAAGAAGAGCCGGCCGAAGCAAAAGAATAATCCAAAGTCCGCTCTAACAATAATCCCCGGAAATAAACCGTTTCTCGGGGATTTTTTTGACTGTAAAACTATTTTTTTGAAGGCAATGTTTGATTGGTTAAGTTACTAAAAGAAGTGAAAAATTGGTGGAGCTGAAGGGGAGCGCTAAGCAAAAATGACCTTAAACGTCATTTTTGTCTGCAAGCTCTTAGAAAATCTTAATGAGCAAGGAAGGAACGCCCGCGGCGAATTTAGATACCTAAGA
>CALXOP010000007.1 GCA_944390035.1 uncultured Alphaproteobacteria bacterium
TTTCAAGTAAATCATTACTTTTGACCGGAGCTTTCGGCTCCTTTCTTATCACCAAGGGTATATACATAAAGTGTTGCACGCCAGTGTGCGAACCCTCGCTGACTGGCGGCACGCCTTGGCGTGTTATGAATAAATACTCGTTTCAATATGAAAAAAAATCATATAAATTTGTTTGCTTTATATAAGATTAATTTATAAGAGTCAAGGACTTTAAGCAAATATTTATCTTTTTTCATCATAGTATTTTCATGATGAGTATTTTTGAAAAATATTGGTTTATTTCCGCTTTGATTGTTTTGGCTTTTGCCTTATTGACAATTGTTTCGTTGCGGCAATTTTTGGCTTACCTCAGAGATCGTCACCTTAAGGAATTACAACAAATTGCTGCACAAAAGCGCGCCTTTGAAGACAGCACCTTAGATGCGTTTGACGAGGAAGAAAAAGATGCCTTCAAAAAAGATATTGTGCTACAACTGAATTATAATCTGCACAAAAACCGCTCACAGCTCAAAAAAGAGATGATGCGGGAAGTTCTATATGCTCAAAGTCGGCAATATGAAAAACTCAAGCGGGCCGCTTTGATTAAAATTATTCGCAAAGTGTTGCATGAGTTTCGCTCACGCTTTTTCCAAAATCTGCGGCAAGCTCTGATTGCAAAAGCGCAGAAGAAAAAAGGCCCCAAAGCCAAGCTCAGCAGGATGCAGGAATCGGCTATCCAAGAAGTTGAAGAAGAAATTCAAACCAATGAAGACCGCAAAGAACAGCGCGAAAAGCAACGAGAAGCCGAGCGTAAGCGTGCAGAAAAAGAGCGGTCACAAAAAGAAAAAGAAGCACAACTCGAACAAGAAAAAGAAATTGCCCGTCTGAGGGAAGAAGAAGAACGCGCCAGAAGCGAGCAAGAAAAAGAGCGCCTCAGACAAGAACGCCTGAAAAAAGAAAAAGAACTCAAGGAGCAGCAAGAAAGACAAGCACAACAACAAGCTCAACAGCGGGCGGCACAACAAATGGCCAACACAACAAGAGGCGGGCAAGGAAGAAGCAGCGGCGGCAGATAGATTTTTTTGCAAAATATTGACAAAATACACTTGACGAGACAGGGCAAAAGTGCTATTTTTTAGGTCTGAAATTTATTATTTTAACTTAAAAAATTTAGCGATATGAAAGACATTATTTTGTATCTTTGTGCCGCTCCATTTTTCATTGGGTTTATTCTGATGATTGGGGTAGGAATTGCTTCTTGTTTTTCGTCATTTAAAAAGCAAGAATTGCTATGACACCCTGGGTGATTAGCTGGGTGATTAGCGCTTTGATTACAGGAGGATATACGCTCACCCTCCTATTTTGGTTTCTTATTCTCAAGTTGTTTGACTGTTTCTATTCACAACTTGATGCTTAGTGAAAAGCCTTTCTTTTTCAAAACCTCTTCTTTTGAAGATTTGTTTTGAGCAAGAAAGGCTTTTTTTATAAAGTAAGCGCAATTTATTTTGACAAAAATACAATTTTGTCATATACTCATATTAATTCGTTTACTTAATCAGGAGATATCCCAATGGATCCTAAAGAATTACTTTTAAGACGCAAACGTGATGAATTTCGCAATCGTTTAGCTACAGCCAAAACCTTTGCTGAAGCCAATCGCCTGGGTCAAGCTTTAGCGTATTTGGACAGAGACATTCAAGCAATTGATAATAAGAAAAAATTTTCTCGAGCCAGCAAAATTGGTTCTTTCATAAAAAATTTTGGATTATTTAAAATTAAAAAAGACGAAAAGAAAACAAACCCCCTTAAATTTGCCGCTAAATGGGCTTGGAATTGCTCTATGCAAGTTGCAAAAGCATGTGCTTTTGCTGTTGCTTATCCTCCGGTTACATTGCCAATATTGGGAGCTTACGCTTTAAAACCAGCACTACAAAGTCAATTTAACACAGTAAAAAACCTTCATACTTATTACCCCAAGAGTAAAGGTTCTTGGCTCAAAGCATTCGCTCTGGCGAATATGCCAACCACAACACCGATTACGTCTCTTTCTTCCAATAATTTTAGACCTGACAGCTTCTCTACAATTAAAAATCGGGTGCACGCAAAAAAGGCTAATTCTCAAATTTCAGAAATAAAGCCTACAGAAGTACAGACACAACAAAATCATCCTCAAGAAATTAGTAGAAGCAACTCCGTTTTCACGCCGCAGTTGATTTCAAAATATATAAACGAAAAATATAAACAGTAATTTTTTGAAACATCTTTGCCTTGGCAGGCCTTTCTTTTTCAAAACTGCTTCTTTTGAAGATTTGTTTTGAGTAAGAAAGGCTTTTTTGTTATTGACATATGACAAAATAAATGCCATTTTAGTCTAAATTTCTAATTATTTTAAATTTTATATTATGAATAAATTTGATACTCTTAATGCTCTGATTGAGCAGTTGGGATTATCCCAAGAAGAAATTGTAAAAGGTTGGTATGAAAACAGGAAGCTCTCTCGTGATTTTCTGGAGAGATTGCTGAGTGGTAAAGAACCCCCTTTGTCCGAGGAGACACGTAAAACTTCCCAGAAGATTTCAGCGGGGATGTTTTATTATGCAGAGGGCCATTTGTTTTCTAAAAAGATTCTTGGAAATAAACAAGTTTCCGGTGTTGTGGCTTATGTTGATGACAATCAACATGGTTTAATTGTTGCTCTCAACCAAGAAAAATTGCCTTGGTCCAGTCAAAGAGACCAATTTGGTTTGCCAGCTAAGATGAAGGGCTTGGAGAACACAACACTCATTGTTGATGCTCTGAAAAACTCAAGTAAAAAAGCTGAAGCGGTCGAATACTGCGCCACTTACGAACAAAACGGCATTCAAAAAGGTCAAGCATTTTTGCCGAGCCTTGATGAATTGAAACTTATTGAAGCCAATTTTGACCGCATTAATAAATCTTTGTTAAAAATTTGCGGTGCCGATTTGTTGGAGGAAAGCAGTTATTACTGGTCCTCATCGGAATGCAAAAAATATCCTGAACAGGCTTGGGTCTTTCGTTTTGCGTTCAGAGAAACTAATCGCAACCATAAAGACTATGGTAAAAATGGTTTTTCGGGTTTTTATGCCAGACCCTGTATTAGTATTACATTTTAACACTTATCCGGCTGATTTATTTTCAGCCGGATTTTTGTTACCCCCTAACTTGACAAAACTTTTAAAATTGCTATAGGTGTACTAATTAAATTTATTATTCACCTAATACTATTTTGTTATGGAAAAGGACATTTCTCAAAAATCCAGACAAGAAATTATCTCTTATTTGGAAGATATTTGGAAGAAAAATTAATTGGAAAAGCCGTTTTGGTTTCGGATAAACTCATTCACATTAAGGCTTCGCACAATGAAGATCGCTCAGGGTTCATCTCTTTTGTTAAAAGCCGTAACCTAAATTTTGAAAATACTAATGTGCTTTATGAGCTTGAAACAAACGAACATGCTCTAAAATTTGTGTTTATCGGCGATGATTTTTTGATGAATTTATTCTTGGATGCTTTCGGCGGTGCATTGCTCGGATTAAAATTTTGGGTTTTATATAATACCCCTAAAAAATCTAATTCTTTTGGCTATAGCGGAAAAGAAGCTCCGACGGCTGATATGCTAAAATCTATCATTGAGAATTTTTGCTATGAATAGATTGTCTCTTTCAAAAAAAAAGGCCCCGTTAAGGAGCCTTTTTTATTGTTCATTAACCTAAGAAATATTCTCTTAAGTAAGTTGGCAAATCAGCCACATTTACACGGTGTTGTTCCATCGTATCACGGTCACGGATGGTA
>CALXOP010000008.1 GCA_944390035.1 uncultured Alphaproteobacteria bacterium
TGTTTTTGTGCTTGAGGTTTAGGCTTGCAAGTTCCAGAGTTTGGCGTATTTTCCTTGGGTTTTGAGCAATTGTTGCGGGCTTCCCTCTTCAATGATTTTGCCATTTTCAAGCACGACTATTCTATCCATATTTTTGAGTGTGGACAAGCGATGTGCCACGGCAATCACAGTTTTGCCTTTCATAATTTTTTGCAGAGATTGCTGAATGTATTTTTCGGACTTACTATCAAGTGCCGAAGTCGCCTCGTCGAGCAATAAAATTGAACTGTCTTTGAGGATTGCTCTTGCGATGCCGACGCGCTGTCTTTGTCCGCCGGAGAGTTTTATGCCCTTATCACCAACATAAGTTTGGTAGCCTTGAGGTAAGTCTGCGGCAAATTCGGCGACATAGGATTTTTTGGCGGCATCAACGACTTGGTTATGGGTGGCATTAAACTTTCCGTAAGATAGATTTTCGGCTAAGATTCGGTGGAACAAAGATGTGTTTTGCGGAATAAAAGAAATGGCTTGATGCAAACTGGCCTGAGTTACTTTGGCAATATCTTGTCCATCAATAAACACTTGATTTGCCGGCGTATTAACCAGTCTTTGCAAAATATGCAGTAACGTTGTTTTTCCGCCGCCTGACATGCCGACAATTCCGACTTTTTCACCGGATTTGATTTGCAAATTAAAATCTTCAAACACTTGTCCGCCATTGTGATAGCCAAAGTTGAGGTGCTTAAATTCTATTAAACCGTCCTTAATTTTTAGTTTTTTGGCGTTGGGGATATCCATGATTTCCGGCGTTTCGGAGAGCATTTTCAGATTATTGTGTAATTTGTAGAGCTGAGAGCGATTGCCCATCCATATTCCGGCCAGATTGCCTATCATTCCACACAAAGACATCACGGCACTCAAAATATAGATAATATCTCCGGCCTGAATGATGCCCTTTGACCACAGAACAACCGGATAAATTATCATCAGACTTTCAAACAAGATTAATGAGACATCCAATACCATATGATTTTTGGTTTTGACCCACGCCTCTTTGCTGATGGATTTACTCACGACATTATAGTCTTTTTCCAGCCTTTGTACCTCGCGATTGAGGCTCGAAAAAATCTTTAAGACAAAATAATTGCTTATCATATTCACGATGCGTCCAAAGATTTTATTGGTCATATTTTCTTGTTGCGCAGAGGCCTTAAAGGTATTGCGTGAAACTTTATGAAAAACAATTAATAGCCAGATTGAGCCTAATAAATAGATGATTGCCAAGAGAGGATAAATTTGAGCAATTAATACCAGCATGATGATTAAGGTGCAACAAGAGGTGTAAAAGCTCAGCAAAAAATCACCAAGAGAGCTAAAAGCGGCAATGCTGCGGCGGGAACTTTCAATTTTGGAACAAACTTCTCCTGGGGTATTTTTGCTCCAAAAAATTTGGTGTTGGCCGAGCGCTTGCAAAAATAAATCTTGGCGGATATTAATGCCAAGAGGGGCAAATATTTTGCTTTGCAAAACATACATTACCCAAAGTGTCAGTAAAGTCGAGGCTATGAGCATCAGGCTTAACGAGAGCAACATTGCGAGGAGTTGTTGCCAGACTTCTTCTGAAACCTGATTGGCGTTGATTAAGTTAATAATCTTACTGATGTTCCAAGGCACAAACTGCGTGAACAAAGCCGTAATCGGTAAGACGATAAGTATCGCCACTAAATTCCATTTCACAGGTGCGTAATATTTTTTGATAAAATCAAAGACAAGGTGCTTATTCATGTTTTGCTCCTTCTAATTTTTGAAGGGTCCAATACTGATAAAATTTTCCTTTACGGCTCAAGAGCTCTTCTAACGTTCCGTCTTCGACGATTTTGCCTTTTTCAAGCACGACTATTCTATCCATATTTTTGAGTGTGGACAAGCGGTGTGCCACGGCAATTACGGTTTTGCCCTGCAACATTTTTTCTATGGCTTTTTGAATATAAAATTCAGACTCACTATCAAGTGCCGAAGTTGCTTCATCTAAAACCAATATCGGTGCATCTTTCAATAAAGCTCGTGCGATTGACAGGCGTTGCATTTGTCCGCCGGAGAGCTGATTTTGAGCATTGAGCAAAGTTTTATAGCCGTTGGGCAAAGCCTCAATAAACTCGGCGGCATAAGCGTCTTGGGCGGCCTTTTTTACCTCTGTCAGAGTAGCTCCTACTCTGCCATAAGCAATGTTTTCGGCAATGGAACGCTCTAGCAAAGATGAGGTTTGCGGCACATAAGAGATGGCTTGATGCAGGCTGTCTTGCGTCACAGCTTTGATGTTTTGCCCATCAATTAAAATCTCACCTGATGAAACATCAAAAAAGCGTTGCAGCAAGTTTATTAAGCTTGACTTTCCGCCGCCTGACGCCCCTACTATACCGACCTTTTGTCCTGCCGGTATCGTCAGATTAAAATTCTTAAACAATAATCTGTTCTTATGGTATCCAAAGTTTACATGGCGGAATTCGATATTGCCTTGTTTGACTTGCAAAGGAAATGCATTTACGGCGTCTTCAATTTCGTGCGGTTGCGAAAACGGAATTAAGTTGGTGCGCATTTCGGCAAAAACGCCGCTGTAGATAATTCCCCTATGAATCAAGTACGAAACCGTATCTGAGACATTTTGCAAAAGCAAAAAAATCAAGACCATATCGGCGGCTTTAATTTGCCCGATTTTCCATAAGTAAAAGCCATAAAACAAAAATAAGATATAAATGATTTGAAAATATAGTTTTTCGCCTTGCGACTGCAGTGCCTCGACATTGACCGATTTATTGGTGATTTGGTTTTCAGACAAAAGCTCTTGATGAAGGCGTTTTTTCTCATAATCAAAGCCATTAAAAACCCGAACAAAAAAGTTGTTTTGCAGCGTGTCTATCATTTGGCCGCTGACTTTGTTTTTGGCCTCAACCATGGCAGAGCGCAAATTAATGGATAGTTTGCCTATCCTGAACAAAACCAAAATAGAGAGCAAAAGGAACCCCATAAACGCGCAAGCAAACATGATGTTGACACTCATCAACATCACAAAAATCACAATCAGTTGCACAATGTCCGATAAATAGTAAAATAAGGCAGTGTAAAAGCTGGCGTTGCTCGCTAATTGTTCACTCTTTTGCGCCAAGGAGCCAGCCATATTATCGGCAAAGTAAGATACCGAATGCCCGTTGATATAGCGAAAGCAATCCAAGCTCATTTGCTTGTAAACAGTTGCCCGAAAGCGCACCGTACTCAAATAATGAAAAATATTTGATAAAACCTTGGCAAATACCGTTGCCAAAACCATGCCTGCCAACAGTAGCCAGATTTTATTTTCAATATCTGCAAACTTGCTTTCTTCTCCGAAAAGAGCCACCATTTGCGAAAACAAATAAGGCGACATTTTTTCTAAAACAACCGATAAAATTCCACAAATAGCCAGAGGTAAAAATATTTTTTTGTTTTTCATGGCATAGAGCCACAAGTAAGCTATCGGACTTTTGGGAAAGGGTTTCACGTTTTTGCTCCTTTATTTGCAATCACTTGATTTTATTCAAATAATAGGAATAATAATATAACAAGTTCTTATTGCTATTTATCCTCTAAAATTTTAAAACTTGTTAATATCTTCAATTTTTAGTTGTCTTCATTTACAAAATAGAATAAAAGTATCTTTGCCACTTACTATAAGTGTATCTAAAATCCTGAGTTAATGCTCAGGATTTTTTATTTTAAATGAAAGGAAAAAAATGTTTACACCATTAAACTTAAATAAAGAAATTTCTGAAACTACTGATGATATTGATAATAACGATGTTTTAGCTGTCAAAAAGTGTCTAAAAGGCTTTGGTTGTTACCAAGAACCAAGTTGGGGAATGACTCCCTTTTCAGATAATGAAATGTTTAAAGGCATCAAATTATTTCAACAAAAAAATAATTTACAACAAGACCGTGTTATGAAACCCAAAGGAGAAACAGAAATTGCCATTAACAAAGAATTATCTAAACACAAACCTGCTTATTTAACTTTTAACGGTAAAGAATTATCTTGGGTGGAAGATGGTATACCTAAAAAATCTTGGAAAGCTATGTCTGGTAAAAAAGGATATCAATGTCGTGAATACACTGAAGTTAATGACCATGGACCAATACCAGAAGGAAAATGGATTTTACGAAAAGGCTCGGGACAACATTATGAGCCTAATGAATCGAGATTTTTGGGTAACTTATTTCAGGAAAGCTGGAAAAAACGACCTGATTCTTGGGGAAATTCAAGAATAAAGTTAGAGCCGGAAATAGATACTGATACAAAAGGGAGAACTGCTATGTATACACATGGAGGGAAAGATTTTGGTTCTGGAGGGTGTGTTGATTTGGCTTCTGGAATGGAAGATTTTTATCAAGATTTTCTTCGTTATGATGATGATTTGATTATGAATGTTAAATATGATGAAGATTGTTGGTAATCTTTAATAGACTTTATTTCATATTGACAATTAAAAATTGCTAATATATAGTTTATTTATATTGAGGTAAGAATAAAAATTTTTGGTTTTATTCTTACCTCTCCTAAAATTTTTAAGAGGTAAATTGTTATGAAAATAAGTGAAAATCTTGTAAGACATATAAAATTTACCATTATTTCTTTGCCCGCATTGGCTACACTTATGCTTTTATATTGGTTTTATGCTACCGATATTCTTTATACATTTCAATGCCCAAAAGTTTATATGGAATTTGAAGAACCTGAAGCCGGTTTTCTTTATTTCAACATCTTGGTTTATTTGGCATATATGGGCTTATATATTGGTCTGACAACTTTATCAATTTTTTTTGCTTTACG
>CALXOP010000009.1 GCA_944390035.1 uncultured Alphaproteobacteria bacterium
CTATAGAAAGAGGAATCTTGAATAGCCTCCCCTTCGGCAATTTTGGCTTGGTCGAGCAAAATTTTAGCCACTTCTTCGACTTTTGGCCGCATAGCCTCATCATTAACCGCTTCTGAGAGCTTAATAATCAACGGATGATACGGGTTAAGCTGCAAGATTCTTGAGCTTGCAAAAGCCGTTTGTTGTTGATGATTACGCATTAATCTTTCCAAATGAATACTCATCTGACCGTCTTCCACCGTCAGGCTGACCGGAGATTTGGTCAACTTATCGGTTGTGGTAACTTTTGCCACTTCGGACTTAAACATTTCGCTCATCAAATCGGTCAATTTTTTAAGAGAACCCTCATCAGCCTTAGCCTCATCTCTTTTCAGCCCCAAATCAATATCGGCTTGCGAAATATGCTTAATGGCAAAATCTTTATAATTGAGCAAAGTCTGGGTCCAAAATTCATCAATCGGGTCCACAAGGAGCAAGACTTCGATTCCTTTTGCCTTAAAGGCTTCCAACTGCGGGTTATTAACCAACGTACTAACATCATCACCCGTGATATAATAAATGGCTTTTTGCTCCGGCTGAGCTCGGCTGATATATTCATCCAAAGAGGTGAGTTTGTTAATATCATGCGTTGAATAGAAACGAGACAATTCGGCAATCTCGGTTCTATTTGCAAAATCTTCATAAATACCTTCCTTAAAGGCAATACCGAACGCATCCCAGAATTTTTTATAATCATCATAATTCTGGCTGCGATTCTTTAATTCTTTGAGCAAACGATTTACCGTACCGGATTTGATTTTGGCAATCAAAGGCGACTGTTGCAACATCTCACGTGAAATATTCAACGGCAAATCAGCCGAATCAATCACGCCTCGAACGAAGCGCAAATAAGCCGGCATCAATTCCTCAACCTTATCGGAAATAAACACCTTGTTGACATAGAGCTTCAAGCCGGTCTTTCTATCGGGTTGGAACAAGTCATAAGGCGCGGTTGAAGGAATATAGAGCAAACCGGTATATTCAATATTTCCCTCTGCCTTAAAATGCAACGTCATCCAAGGATCATCAAAGTTCTTGGAAATATGATGATAAAATTCCTTATATTGCTCTTGGGTAATTTCGGACTTGTGCTTTGCCCACAAAGCCGAACCGGAGTTAACCGTTTCTTCTCCGGCCTCGCCTAATTCCAACACAATCGGATAATCAATATGGTCGGAATAAGTTCTGATAATCTGACGCAAATAAATCGTATCGGTAAATTCTTTAGCATCTTCTTTTAAGAACAGCTTGATAGACGTACCGTTGGTGTCTTTTTTGCCTTCGCTGATTTCAAACCCGCCGACACCGTCCGAAATCCAAACCCAAGCCTTATCCTCACCGGCCTTGCGTGTAGTGATTTCAACTTTTTCGGCAACCATAAAGGCCGAATAAAAGCCCACACCGAATTGCCCGATTAAATCAACCGCCGAACCGTTATCTTTCACATTTTTGACAAATTCGGCCGTACCGGATTTTGCAATCGTCCCCAAATGATTGATAAGGTCATCTCGGTTCATACCAATACCGTTATCTTCAATCACCAAGGTTCGATTCTTAGCATCCGGAATAATCTTAATTTTCATCTGACCAGAATCTTTGGCAATATCCGGATGTGTCAAAGCCAAATATTTGAGCTTATCGCAAGCATCACTTGCATTAGAAATCAACTCTCTTAAAAAAATTTGTCTTTCCGAATACAAAGAGTTGACTACAATATCCAACAATTTGCCGACTTCGGCTTGAAAGTTCATCTTATCGCTCATAATTTTTTGTCCTTTATAAAAAAAACCGTTACCAAATATATGGGAACTCATGAAGCAAAACGCAAGGGAGAAGCGAATAAATCGGCACACAAAAGTTTTTTTGCTTGATTTTAAGATAAATCGGGCTAGATTAAGCCTTGAACTATTGAACAACAATTAGGAGTTAAATTAATGGTTTCTGTTGTAAATGACTCTTGCGTCAAATGCAAATCTTGCGTAGAAGTATGCCCGGTTTCAGCTTTCCACGAAGGCCCGACCCAAATGGTTGTTGATCCTGACACCTGCATTGATTGCGGCGTATGCATTTCTGAATGCCCGCATGAAGCAATCTGCAATGATGCCGACGCTGACCCGAAATGGGTTGAATTCAACGCTGAAAAAGCCGCTGAATGGCCGCAAGCAGAAGCTTAATTCAAGCTTTAAGAATTAATAAAGCCTTTGCGCAAGTAAAGGCTTTTTTTTATGAAATAAGACTTGCAGAAAAAATCAAAGCAAGCTACAAAAGAATCAAGTTTAACCATTAATTTTTTAAGAGAACACCATGACAAATAAAACTGACATAATTTACGACGTAACCGGTATCGGCAATGCCATTGTTGATGTTTTGGCCAAAGTCGGCGAAGGTTTTTTAACTGAACGCAAATTAGAAAAAGGGGCCATGACTTTGCTTGATGCCCCGACTGCCGGCGCCATTTATGCCGACCTTGTTCCCGAAAGAGAAGTCTCGGGCGGCTCTTCTGCCAACACGGTCGCAGCCATTGCCTCCTTAGGCGGCACACCGGCCTTTATCGGAAAAGTCCATGATGATGAATTAGGTCAGGAGTTTCAACGTTCCATCGGTGCGGCCGGTGTTGACTTTTTCACCACCCCTCTTTATCAAGGACCCTCCACCGGACGGAGTATTGTATTGGTCACGCCTGATGCCGAGCGTTCAATGTTCACCTACCTTGGTGCCGCACAAAGACTTTCGGCCGATGATGTGGATGAAAATGTCATCAAAAGCTCACGCATTATCTATCTTGAGGCTTATTTATGGGATAGTGCCTCCGCGCGTGAAGCCTTGTTCAAGGCCTGCGAACTGGCACACAAATACGACCGCATGATTGCTTTTAGCTTGTCAGATAAAAGTTGCATTGAGCGCCACCGCGACGAATTCTGCCAATTTGTTGACAATGAGGTTGATATTTTGTTTGGCAACGAAGAAGAAATCAAATCTCTGTATCAAAAAGACGATTTAATTGCGTGCTTAGACATCATCAAAGACAAAGTAGAGATTGCCGCCATCACACGTAATGCGCAAGGGTCGGTTGTTGTCAACAAACGCATCAAAATCTTTATCGACGCCGAAAAGGTTGATGAAGTTGTAGATTCGACCGGTGCCGGAGACTTATACGCTGCCGGATTCTTATATGGCTACACTCAAGGACGCAGCCTTGGTACTTGCGCCATGATTGGGGGCATTGCTGCTGCCGAAATCATCGGGCATTACGGTGCCAGAGCCGAAGTATCGCTTCGAGGATTTGTCCGCAACAAATTAAGAAGTTACGGTAAGTCTTTTTCATAAAAAAACATTATTTTTTTCAGGATTTTCTTGAAAAATAAATTAAACTTGCTATTGTAAAGCGAATTACAAAACAAGAGTTTAAGGCAAATTTCCCTGTGAGGGCTTATTTCACGGGGAATATTGTGCATATTAATTATGCCAAAATACAAGGGATTCTAACATGAATATGAGAAACATTGCCATCATTGCCCACGTTGACCATGGCAAAACCACATTGGT
>CALXOP010000010.1 GCA_944390035.1 uncultured Alphaproteobacteria bacterium
AGATAAAATTTGCCCTGCCCCGAAATATTTTCGATTGTCAATTTGGCATATTGATTATCATTAATCATATCAACCGTAGCATTGTTCATTTCCAAAACAGGAATAGTATTTGCACCTTGCACTTTAAATTCCCCGCCCGAAAGTTTAGTCACACCGGAAACCACGGCACCGTTTTCTAACAAAGTTGAACCGCCAAACTGCGTAAGATTATTCATTTCGGCTTGTCCCTCAACCAACAAATACCCGCTATTGACAGTAACATCTGAAATTTTTGTACCGCTAAAGGCCATAATACTGCCTTCATCATTTAAGCTCAGATTATTTCCCTTGCCGCCTGAAGAAAAACTCAAACCTCCATAACCATTAACCACAGCTCCGTCCAGTGTTCCGCCATCCACCACTTGCGAACCGTCATACATCACGGTGTTTTGAGCTTCACCTTCAACCAACTGATAGCCGCCGTTGATAATTGTACCCGAGCTCACCCCTCCGGCATACACATATTGATTTCCGCCGCTGTTAATGGTGGTGTTTTGGGCTTGTCCACCCGACATAACATTTTGCGTACCGCGAGAATTAATGGTAGAACCAATATCCAGTCCGGACACATTTTCCACTCCGCGATACGACACATTTGTTCCTTGAGCCGTTCCACCGGTTTGAACGGTTATGGTACCGTATTTTACGGTTGAATTAAGAGCTGTTCCGCCATCAGCAACAACTTGTTGTCCGTAATTAATCAAAGTCTGTTCGGCTTTTCCTAATACGGTTTGCACGGCATTATTATTAACTTGCGTTGCCAAAGCATAGCCCCCGGAATTTACAATCTGCTGTCCCGAAGAATAAAGTGCCGTGTATTGACTATTTCCTCCCGACATAATATTTTGTGTTCCGTTTACCGAAAAATCTATCGCCGTACCATACACATTTTGCACTGTTCCTCTGGCCACGCTTCCACCGTTTTCCGTCGTTCCTGCCGGAATATCGGCCCAAGCAATAGATGTTGTTCCCAATAACAAACCACAGCAAAATCCAAAATATCCGTATTTCATATAAAAAAACTCCGATTATGACATCCTCAAAGATGTATAATCGGAGCCCTGAATTTCAAGTTATTTTCTAAAATTAAAGCTGATTCAGCCATTGTATAATTTTATTATGTTCTTCTTCGCGATATTTTTCCGGCAAATTGTTAAAAGATTGCGAAAGTTGAATATCGGCATTTTTCGCCTGAGTGGCAAAATCTTCAAAATAAGTACCGAAATTGCTTCCCTGAGTTGAAAACGGCACAACTTTTTTGCCGCCGAAATCAACCTGTTGCAAAAAGCTGTACAGTGGCGTTGCCATGGTATACCACCACACCGGTGCGCCCACAAAAATCAAATCATACCGTGAAAAATCCGGAAAATCTTTTTGAATCTCGGGATAAGTTTTATCTTTTAATTGCTCACGCAATGTCATATAAAACCAAGGGACTGTATCCAATTTTTCCCGTGTTTTAATTTCATAGACATCGGCATTGGTTTCTTGCTTGATAATTTCGGCAATTTGTTTGGTGTGCCCACTCAAAGAATAATAAACCACCAAAACCTTACCCAATTTTTTGTTTAGGCTGACTTGCGGACCATCATATTGCGCCATCTCTTTTTTGTTTTTTTGTGATACTCTGAATAAATGCACCCCGCCGATAAGCAGACCGCACACAATCGCCGTCACAACAATATATAACAGATATTTCATGTTCCCTCCTTGGTTATTTTTCTTCAATATAACAGTTGAAAATAAAAAAACAATAAATGAATAATTTTTAACACTTGACTCTTCTTATATATAGAATTTATTATACATATAAATAAAGTTAATTAGGAGATTCGCCATGAAAAAAATTGAAAATGTCAAAGAGTTTGTTGAACGGATTGATTCTTCCAAAAAAGTTAATCCCAAAGACCTATCTTCTGACCAAGATTTAACCATTGCCATTATGAACCTCATCAGCATTGAGGAACATTTGGTATTTTCAGGTGCCAAAACCGGCAAAAACTCTTTTTATGACTTGATTGAAGAAATTCGCGACAAAAGAAAAACTCTTATGCAAAAAATTATTCCTTCCTATGAGGGTGAAGTCTGGTGTATCTCCAAACACTTGCTTGCCTCGTCCATGCGCCTGATGGAAGTCGGCACCAAGCAACAAAGTTTAGGCCACAAAGAAACCGCTTATGACTTGTTTAATCAAGCCTATGACTTATATTGCCTGTTTTGGGGCTTAAATATGAATATGCTCAACACTGCCGATGTAAAATGGGTAAAAGACAGCGTTGAAGATGTCAAACAACTCACCGCAAAAGTCAACGAAACAATGCAGGCTGCTCCGATAAAAGAAACCGTTACCGAACAGCCAACGGGTGCTCTAGCCAAAATGAAAGCCTTTGTCCGCAAAGCCGTTGATTGTTGTATAGAATAAGGCCAAATATCATGAAAAAGTTATTACTGTCACTGATTTGCGTTATGGGCTTGCTTGGAGCTTGCCAAGAACCCAAAACGACACAAACCAACAATGAACTTTTACCAAATACAATCTACTTTTTTTATTCCACCAGTTGCCCTCACTGCCACGATGCCATGGCTTATTTAAACAAACATCACCCTAACTTAAAATTAAGTATGGAAAATGTCAGCACCCAACAAGGGTATGAGCTTTTATTCAAATGTGCCGAAAAATTCAACCTTGGCAATCGAATTGGAACGCCTCTGTTTTGCATGGATGATAAATACATTATGGGTTGGTCAGACCAAAATGCCGCTCAGTTTGAAGAATATGTTAAACCTTATTTGAATAAGTGAGACTAATGGAACAACAACTTCCTCTTGAAACCATGAAAAAAGCCGTTAAGGGATTGAGCTACATAGCTCATCCCTTAAGGCTGCAAATTTTGGAATATCTCGATGTTTATGGGGCTTCTTGCGTTTCGGCCATTGCCAAAGGTGTAAGAGAAGAGCAAATGATTGTCTCACAAAGCCTCAAAAAATTGCGGGATGCCAACTTGGTTAAAACCCAACGCCGCGGTCTTTTCATCTTTTATCAAATCTGTGAGGAATATCCGGCCAG
>CALXOP010000011.1 GCA_944390035.1 uncultured Alphaproteobacteria bacterium
TGCTTATCGCGATTCCAATCTCTTTCTTTTTGGGTCTCGCGTTTGTCAAAGAGCTTTTTGCCTCGTCCTAAGCCGATTTCAAGTTTGGCGCGCCCTTTATTGTTAAAAAAGAGGTTAATCGCCACCAGTGTTGCGCCTTTGCGCGACAATTCGCTGATGATGTTATTGATTTCTTTTTTGGTGAGTAAAAGTTTGCGGTCTCTCTTTTCGGCATGGCTTTGGTAGCCTTTGTTGGCATATTCGGCAATAAACATATTCGAGATATAGAGTTCACCGTCTTTTTCAATGCCGTAAGCGTCATTAATATTGGCATGCCCGAGTCTGAGAGATTTCACTTCAGTTCCGGTCAATTCCAGTCCGGCTGTGAATTTTTCTGTAATTTCATAGTCAAAGAAAGCGCGCCTGTTTTGAGCCACGCTTCCCGTACTGATAAAGTCAGACTTAGTAACCTTTTTTGCCATAATGAGAAGTATTCCTTACCTTTTGTCGTCCTTTTTATCTTCTTTTTTTGAAGAACGGTCGGTAATCAATAAGTCAGGCTTGCTTTGCTCTGCCGGAATTGGAGCCCCTGAGCGGATACAATGTCCGTCAATATAAGCCCCCGGTTCAATGGCAATGGAATTATGAACGGCATCACCGATAAGTTTTGCCGTTTTGGCAATAAAGAGTTGGTCAACCACGGCTTGCCCCTGCAAAACACCATATAAATGCAAGTGATTTGCGGTTACTTTACCGATAACGGAACCTTTAAGTCCAATGACCAGTTCTTCACAGCTGACATCCCCTTCGACATGCCCGTCCACATGAATAATGCCGTCACTAATAATATCACCGTTTACGGTCGTAGTTTGGCTGATAATGGAAGGGACCGGTAAAGCCTCGGCATTTTTGTTGAATTTGCGTGCAAATTTCAAATATAACATTTTTCTTAATTTCTTCATCTGGTTAATCTCCTAAATTTTTGCCTTTACGAAAGGCAGCGGATCAACGTCTTTTCCTTGAAATAAAATTTCATAATGCAGATGCGGTCCGGTTGAGCGTCCGGTAGTTCCCACTTCTCCTATTGTATCACCAATTTCTAAATATGCACCTTTTTTTACATAAATTTTATTTAAATGGGCATATTTTGTTTGAAAACCGTTTCCATGATCCACCACCACCAAATTACCGTAACCGCCGGCATATTCGGCGCGGGTTACTTTTCCTTTGGCACGGATAGAAATTTTGTTTCCGGTTCGGCTGGCTAAATCAACCCCTTTATGTGTTGCCTTTGTTTTCTTAAACGGGTCTGTACGTTTGCCATATTGAGAGGTGACCCAATAACTCCAAACCGGCTTACCGATAGGCACGCTTTTCACAACTTCTTTATAATAGAGGGTATCATCAACATTTTTAAAAATATCGGCAACCTTATCGGTTAATTTTTTGTCTTTGAGCTTATTTTTTTGGGGAATATAAGGACCGCCTTTACTGTTTTTCTTTTTTGAATTAGCCAGTGGATTAAAGTAAAGACCTTGTCGCTTGAGCGGTTTGTTAATATCTGAAAACACACCTTTAATTTTGTTAAGTTCTTTAGAGGAAAGGGATTTAATTTTATCCATCACCTCTAACTCAGCGGCTTTTAATTCATCGATTGTGTCTTCTAAATCTTCAATTTGCTCACGTAATTCATCTCTTTCGGCGGCGGCCAAATCGCGTTGGAGTAGGGCATCACTTAAAGATGTTTTTTCATTTACATCAACACTTGCAACCCAATCTTTTTTCTCAGCGATTTGTTTTATTTTTTCTTCCACCAAGAGCGCTTGTTTTCTGTATTTTTCAATATTTTTGTTTTTCTTGGAATCCAGTGAGTTGAGCATTGCCCCGATATTTTTGTGTAAGGCCATAAAATCCGTCATCAAATCGACATAAGCATCGCGTGTTTCCACCAATTCAATATCTTTGTCTTTCAAAATGCGTCCGGATTTATGATACATGTGATAAGAATAAAAACTCCAGCAGGCAATACACAACACAATCGCCAGGAAAATCACCTGCACGCGGGAAGAAATACGTAAAACTTTAGCGCGTCCTTGTGAGCGAAAAATAATCTCTTTGGTGGAGAAAAGAGGTTGTTTTTCGGGGCAAAAGTCACAAGAATTAAAAGGGTCGTTATTCATACACAAACATTACGTACTCTAAAGTACATAACTCACAATTAACACATATCTGATTTAAATATATCAAATTCTCACAAAAAATACAGCTTTTTTTATAAACTTATCCAGAAACGAAAATAGATTTTTGATTTTGCTTATTTTTTTTGTTCGGACACGTCGTCTAGCAATACAAACTCATCATCGGCGGCATAGTTAAGGACCATCCGTGTTCTTTCTTCGAGCATATCCAAATCCAAACTGTTAGAAGACAGCAAACGAACTTGTTGTTCTAAGAGCTTTTTCTCAGTACTGTATTTGTCTGCAATCTCTTGGGCATATTTAATTTCTTTGCTCAAATACATATAGCGCAACAAACCGCGTTCACCGTTAATGGTATAAAAACTGAAATAAATGAAGATAAGAAATACCACAATCAGCCAAAGAGAGTCTTTTAATTTGGCTTGTAAATCTAAAAATAACCCCATTTCGTCAGTCCCATAACAAAAATATAAGAACAAAAATTATTTAAGAAGATTGCACCATATTTAAGTTAAGAATTGGTTACCTCAGCAACAAAAATTAAAATTAATTGGCCAGACAGTTATTTCCTTTCCATTTCCAACCGGTTACCACATTGTTTTGAATATAAAATGAGGTTTGGCAAATATATTCTTGTGAAATACCCAGATTTTGCGCATACGGCGTAAAGGCATAATCACCGTCAAACGGCGCATAAACCGAAACATCACCCTCCAAAGGATAGGGGTTATAAAGATAAAATTCGGAAGGCACGGTAAGTGTTTGAACTTGCGTAAAGGTAATCACTTGCGAGCCGTCGGCATTAATTTTTCGGGCACTGGGAGCTCCCCAAGTTTTAAGCAAAGTGGATTCGGGCTTGCCGACCCACCCGTTGAGCATTTGGTCATATTTTTGTGTGGAGGCGCAAGCCGTAAGGAGCAGGGCAACACTCAAAGCACCAAAAATATTAAGATAAGAAGGTTTCATTATTTTTCTCCATAAACAATAATAAGCATATATAATACTGTTTTTTAGAATTTCGACCCCTGGCAGAGTTCAAGCTCTTGCCGGAGTTTGTTAATGCGCCCAATCCACTCCCAAGTATAAGGAAAAGAGGCGTAATCGGCTCTTTGCAGCTCTTTGGCCACGTGTTCTCCGGCAACAGGATAAATCGGACAAGAACAAATCCCCTCAGAGGATGTTGTTTTGCATGAGCTCAAGCAAAGCATCACGACTATCATTAGGACGAGCATAAATTTTAGCTTTTTGAATGGTAACATTTTGTGTCTTTTCTTGTTGTATGGTTAAAATTTGGGTTTGGCATTGTTTTTTGCCCAGTTGATAAATCAATCCGCCGCAAAGACATAGCAAAACCGCAAGGCTGATATATTTTGTCATCATCTCTCCTCAAGAAGAAAGCCTTGCTTGTAGGGCAAGGCTTTCAGTTATAAAGTTTAAGGTTTGGGGTATTTTTGTTTCACGTCCAAACAAGTTTGCACATAAGCACTGAGTTGCTTTTCACCCTCACTTTTGAGGGTATCGTCATTGGAATTTATTTTTACCAATGCATCGCACAAATCACTCATATCGGGATAAGCGTTTTTGCGTAAAAAGGCATAGCCGTACGGCTGATAGGTGGCCATCTCTACGATTTTGTCATCTTTCTCTTCAAAATGGAACAGATAAGTTCCTTCGCAGTCGGTGTATTTTTCCTTGTTAAGAATTTTTTCCACCGGCTTATAGCCGTCATTGAGCAGTTGAACATGGTTGCTCTCTAAATTATAGCCGAGAACATTTCCTTTTGAGGCCGGTGCATAGGTTAAAACACCGTCATTAAGTTTTGCATAAGTTGTCATTTTTTTCTCCGATAAAATTAAGGTTCGAGTCTGAGATATGTAAGTTTCATATAGCCGGATTTCATGGGGGCGCCATATTCGGTTCCGACAAAAAGAGAGGTTCCGCCACACACGCCGCCGGCACAAATTTCTTGAGAGAGAACTTGCATGCCATCCATCAAGGTTGGTGCAGCACTGTTTCCGCCACAGGTTGGGTTTGCAGATTTTCCTCCTGGGCAGTTAATACAATTAGATATAAAAGTAGCATCTCCGGGAGGAGAAGATACGGTTGATCCGATTCCTACTTGAATATCAAGTGTCTGGTCTTGATCAAAATATACTATTCCCTTAAAAAACGAGCCGGCAGATCCCGTATTGCAGCCAATATAACAATATCGGCCGCCGCCACCGGAACAACACATCAGCTCAAAAACGCCTTGTTTAATTTCAAGATTCGTTTGAATAGAAACTTTATTCGTTGGTGTGGCTTCATAAATAACCGTGCCCGGATCATATGAATCAACCATTGGCTTACCCAAAGGAGCGAATTTACATTTAAGTGTCATTAAAAACCTCCCTCCAAAGATACGAGCCAGTCCTCAAAATTATTAGGTTCTTTGTTTCGAAAAGTTAAAATTTTAGTCATGGTATTGTTCTGAGTAAGATTAGGTTCTTTCCCATTGAGCCAAGAGATGTTAATGTCCGGAAAACTCACCGTCACAAAAACACTGAAACATAAATACAACTCAAAAGTAACCGTGTTTGCCGACTGGGCTAATTGACTAAAATCAAAGTGAATTTCCGCATTTTCGGTAAGCAGCGGCGTCTGATAAATACTCACACCGTCTTTCAGCGTAATGGTGAAGGCTTCGGCCGTTTCACTTTGATTGTATAAACTGTTGACGGCATTTGCTGCGGATTCTTTTGCTGCTGCTTTTGCCGCTTCCGCATCAAGCATAGCCTGTTCTTGTAATTCGGTAACATTGTTTGCCAGTTGTTGCACCAATGTCTGGTTATTATTGATTTGCGAATTAATTTCTTTGGCTTGGTTTAAATATTGTTGCGTTTGGTCGCAATATTGCGAGCTAAGTGCAACCACTTTGTCAAATTGATAATCTGAATTCATCAAGCGTCCTTCGTCTTCGCTCCAAATAATTGATTTTCCGGCATCAGGCATCGGCAAATTAATATTCAGATTAGTCGGCGCATATTGCGGAAAGGTAACGGTCCGCCCAATCGAATCTTCAAGCTGTTCCAAGCATGAGAGTTGATAGTCAAATTCAGAGTTAACGTTAGAGCTTCTAAACGGGCCTCCTTCCTTAAAGTTTGTGGTTCTCTTGAGCTCTAGCTCACGGTAAATGGTCACGAGCTTTCCGCTCTCCGGAGCTGTATCAAAAGTAATCACCCCGCCTTGCACGTCTTCTTTGGTAGATAAACTATAACCAGATGTCTGCTCCGCATCTTCAATATAGACTTTCACGTTTTCAGGTTCATAAATCTTAAAAAAGAATTGGAATTCTTTTTGCACGCCGTCAGCATTAAATTGGATTCTTGGTTTGATATTTCCGGCTTCAATAAGTGTTTCGGTTGACATAATTTTCTCCTTGCAATTTAAAAACAAAAAAGCCTCCGTATATCGGAGGCTTGAAATGACTTGGGCACAAATATCCCAAGTGGCAATTATGGCAATAGCACAAAAAATACAAAAAGTCAAGGAATATTTTCCTAAAATCTTTAGGGGAAAAAGAAAAACACAATGCCTCTGGACATCCCTCAAGAGTTTTGTTAAATTCACAAAAAAATATATAATGAGGAAAAAATGAAAAGATATGATGTGATTATTCCGATAGGAAGCATCTGCAAAACATCGCAGAATTTACGTAATCGAAAATTGCAAAATGAGTCGCTCCCCTTTGATTGGATATTAACACTAGATATCAATCAAGTAAAAGACATGCTCTCCAGCCACTTTGCCGGCTTTTTGGAGCAAGAAAATATGGAGTACAAAGACAAAGAATCAGAACAAACGGATATTTATATGGACACCAAAACCAACATAGGTTTTTGGCATGATTTTCCGCATAATGTTCCCTTAAATGAAAGTTATGATAAAATAAAACAAAAGTACAATCGCCGCATAGACAGATTATTTAAATTGATAGATCAATCACATGATATTTTGTTTTTCCGTACCAACACCATCCGTCCCGAAAGTGGCTACAGCCTAAAGGAAATTATTTATCCCAAAGCCCAAGAACCGGATGAAAAAATTATTAAATGGGTGGAAGACATCAGAAAATTGTTTCCACGCAAAAATATTTCATTGTTGGAAGTTTCGGTGTTTAATGAGCCGCATGAGTTTCAAAAGCGAGAATTGGCAAAGGGCATCACCAGAGTAGATGTCTTTTCGGATATTAAATATGAGTGGCAAGGCAACCCGGCGGTCTTTTCCGAACTGTTATCCGGCGTTGGGCTCAAACGCCGTGTAATTTTGCAATCCAAACTCAAGACATTGAACTTTCACTTGCACAAGTTTTTAATCAACCTTGGCGCAAAATTGGGCATCAAAAAATGCCAAGAGAACAAAAAGTGGTTGAAAAACCGTTTTAATCGCTGAAAATTCATTGCACAAAAGCAGAAAAATTATCATATTGTAAATAAATGTTATGTATAAATAAAAATAACTAAAAATGTAGGACAAATTCACATGAGTAAAATAGCAGTTGCCGGCGTTCAAAGCAGTATCGGACGCGAGATTTTAAGTTTTTTGGAAGAAAATGGTTATAAAGCAAAAGACATTATTGCCTTAGAGCCGGGTTCGGTGTTGGGCAATCAGGTTTCTTACGGCGAGGAAGAAGATTTAGACGTCTTAAATTTGAACGATTTTGATTTTTCCAAAGCCGAGATTGCGCTTTTTGCCACCACAACCGTTATTGCCAAACAGTTTATTCCCAAAGCTCTTGCAAAAGGCTGCAAGGTTATTGATTGTGCTCAGGCTTATGTTGACGATTCGGATGTGCCGTTAATTGTTGCCGGTTACAACACTGCCGAGGTTCACCATGCCCCCAAGGGACTGATTACGGTTCCATCTGCGGCGGTGGCTCAACTGTTGTTGCCTTTGCAAAAGGTGCAAAAAGAATATGGCATCAAACGAATAGTCGTTTCAACTTATACCTCAACCTCTGTTTACGGCAAAGAGGCCATGGATGAGCTGTTTACGCAAACCCGCAAGATTTATATGAACGATAGCTTGGTTGACGATCAACAAGTTTTCAAAAAACAAATAGCCTTTAACGTAATTCCGCAAGTCGGTGAGTTTATAGGGGAAGAAACCAAAAATGAGTGGTCCATGAACGCCGAAATTAAAAGAATTCTGGGCGGCAACGTTAAAGTTCACGCCAACTGCGCCGTTATACCGGCCTTTATCGGCAACGGTCAATATGTCAATGTTGAATGCGAGCACGATGTTGATGTAGATGATGTACGTAAACTCATGAAACAAACCTCAGGCGTTGTTGTTTTTGATAAAAACTTGGACGGCGGCTATGTGACTTTGGCCGATATTCAAGGAGAGGACAATATTTACGTCAGCCGTCTGCGTCAAGATGTCTCGGTTGAAAACGGTTTTAGTTTTTGGTGCGTGGCTGATGATTTACGTGCCGGTGTTGCCAAAAATGCCTTTGCCGTTTTGCAAGAACTTCTTACCTCAACCAAACACTAAAAGGGGCTTTTTATGAAAAATTTGGTACGGATTTTGGGCTTAATTTCTCTTATCTTTGGGGGAAGTCTTTCCACAAGTTATGCGCAACAGCCAAAGATTGAGATAGATGCCGAAACCAAGGTTGTTGACAGCATACAAGCCAACGAAATAAACTATGCGGAAATGAGCCGCCAGCTCAGCCGTATGGAAGGCATGCTCAAAAACGGTCAGCCGATGTCCGATACTTTGTCTGAAGATGTTAAGCTCTTAAGTGACGCTCGTACCAAATTATTGGATGCCAAAAAAAGCAATGAAAAGGAGTTGGAATTTGTTCAACGCCGTATTGAGGCTCTGGGGCCGGAACCAACCGATGGCAGTCAAGAAATAGAGGTTATCGCCCAAAAACGTAAAGAATTTAATGAAGAAGCCGCCTATCAAAAAGGCCAAATTGCCGAAGTAGATGTCCTTTTGGCAAAGATTGATGAGCTAGACACGCTCATTATCAATGTGCGCAATACGGAACTTCTCGGCAATTTATTAAATTACCAACAACCTCTGATTTATCCGGGCAATTTCTTGCACTCCACCACGCTGTTTGTCGAGTTTATGGTTGACATCATCAAATCTCCACTAAACTGGTACCAAGGGCTCAACGAAGATCAGAAAAATTTTGTGCACTCAAATATCATACCGGTTTTTTTAGTTGCGCTGCTGTCGTTATGGCTGGGTATTTATTTGCGCTTGTTTATTATGCGGCACTTTGGCTATCGCAAAGATATCGAACATCCTCGCTATGGAAGAAAAGTGATTGCCGCAATATTTGTTGCCATTGCTTATGGCGTGATTCCTGCCACCATCATTGCCGGCTTTATGCTGTGGATGTACTCCACCCAGGTTATGACCACGGGCTTTTTCGGTATTGTCATCAACAGCTTCTTGTTCTATACCTTGTTGGTCATTTTGGCACGAGCTGTTTCACGGGTGTTCTTTGCGCCGTATAATGAAAAATGGCGGTTGATAAATGTTGAAACCGATAAGGCCAAGCGCATGACTTCTGCGCTCTATTTCACGGTCTTTATGTTTGGCTTATGCGGATTTTTGCTCCATGTTGCTACCATATCCAACTATTCGGTTGACTTAACCAATTATATTCGAGCTTGCTCAAATGCGGTTAAGGGAATTTGCATCATCTTGTTGGTCAAGCGCTATCTTTGGGATGGCATAGAAGAAAAAGATTTGGATGATGATGACGTGCCGGCACCAGCCCCCACACCTGAAGCCGCCGAAGAAGAAGCGCAAGTTAACCACGCATTTAAAATCACGGTTTCAACGGTCTTGTTTGTGATTCTTACTTTCGGCATGTCGTTATTTGGCTATGCCCGTTTATCATCTTTTATCTTTGACAGATTTTTGATTACAATTATCTGTGTCGGAGCTTTATTTGTAGTCAGAAAGGTATTAAGTGAGTTTTTGCACCGCATTTTATTGCTGCGCTTTTGGGTCAAAACTTTTAAGCTTCGCCGTAAAATCGTTTCCAAAATAGACTTCTGGTCAAACTTGGTGATTGACCCGTTGTTTATTTTGTTTGGTATCTTTATGGTCTTGAGTATCTGGGGTGTCTCCACCGATATTTTACTGCAAAGTGCCAAAAAGATTTTGTTGGGCTTTAAGGTCGGAGAGGTCGAAATTTCGCCTCTGGCTATCATCATGGGCCTAGTTGCATTTTTCATCGCCTTAGCGGTGGTCAAGGCCATGCGTGTCAGACTGGTGAATAATGTTTTGGCCAAGATGGATATAGATGATGGTATCCGTCACTCCCTGGCCTCAGGTTTTGGTTTTGTAGGGTTTATAATTGCCGCCATAATAGCCATAATAGTTATGGGTGGTAACTTATCGAACTTAGCCTTGATTGCATCAGCCTTATCAGTTGGTATCGGTTTTGGTTTACAAAATGTGATAAATAACTTTGTATCAGGTATCATCATTTTGTTTGAACGCCCGATAAAGGTCGGCGACTGGGTAATTGTTTCGGGAGAAGAAGGTCAGGTTAAGCAAATTAATATTCGCTCTACCGAGATTGAAACCTTTAAGAAATCAAGCATTATTATCCCGAACGCCACTTTGCTTTCAAGCTCTGTTACCAACCTCACACACGCCAACAACTGGTCACGCCAATCGGTTAATATTGGCGTGGCATATGGTTCGGATGTCAAAAGAGTAACCGAAATTTTGCTCGAGATTGCCGCCAAAAATAAATATGTTTTGAAAAATCCGGCACCGTATGTTTTGTTTAAGGACTTTGGGGCCAACAGCTTGGATTTTGAGCTAAGATGCTATACCAATAACATATGGCAAGGTTGGAAAATCCCGAGTGACATCCGCTATGAGATAAATGAACGATTTATTGAGGAGGGAATAGAAATTCCGTTCCCGCAAATGGTTGTTCACTCCGGCGAAAAGGTTGCTCAAGAGAACCAGTTCTATGCCAAAAGGCATGAGGAAATGCTCAAAGAGCAAGCCCCTTCAACCACAAAAACAAAAAAGATTGCTGAAAATGAGAAATAATGCTTGCAATTACGTGAGCAACTATGTAATTTAACAGCAATGCCGGTTTAGCTCAGTTGGTAGAGCAACGCATTCGTAATGCGTGGGTCGGTAGTTCAAGTCTACTAACCGGCACCATTTTTTTTCAAAGCACCCTTCGGGGTGTTTTTTGCTATAAGGACAAGATGCAAGAAACGCTGGCACAAAAACTTTTGACTTGGTATGAGGGGCAGGGACGAGACTTGCCCTGGCGGGTAAAGGGTGGGGCACATCCGAACCCCTACGTCATTTTGGTGTCGGAAATAATGTTGCAGCAAACCACGGTCAAAACGGTTATCCCGTATTTCAAACGGTTTATGGAGCGCTTTCCGACGGTTGAGAGTCTGGCAAAAGCAAATATTGATGAGGTCTATTTATATTGGCAGGGATTGGGGTATTATTCCCGCGCTCGCTCTCTGCACCAAACGGCCAAACAAATAGTAAATGAGTATAAGGGAAAGTTTCCCTCCACTAAAGAAGAGGTGCTAAAGCTCAAAGGCATAGGCCCCTACACGGCGGCAAGTTTTTTGGCATTAGCCTATAATCAGGCACAAACCGTGGTCGATGGCAATGTCATCCGAGTGATATGCCGTATGTATCATTTAACCAAACTCGCCAAAGACATCATGCCTCAGATAAGAAAGCAGGCGGAACTTTTGACCGATAAATCTTCTCCGGCGGATTATGCCTCAGCCATTATGGACTTAGGGGCGCTCATCTGTACCCCTAAAAATCCGCAATGCTTGCTCTGTCCCTGGCAAGCAGAGTGCCGCTCGCGGACAGAGCCTGATTTAGAGGCTATTCCCTACAAAAAGCAACTCGCCAAACCCCTCAAAACCGGCAATGTCTATATTATACAAAATTCGCGCCACCAAGTTTTTGTCCGCCAAAGATTAGAAAAGGGACTGCTCTCAGGGCTCTATGAATTTCCCTGGAGTGAAGAAAAGCTGTTTTCAGAACTCCCACAGCAAGATACGCAAAAAGAAATCACCCATGTCTTCACCCATTTTAAGCTGGTGTTGCACATCTATAAAATCCAAACCGAACAAATGAGCGAACCGGGCCAATGGGTAGCAAGAGAGAATTTATCCAACTATCCCTTTTCCACCCTCATGAAAAAGGTTGAAAGATATTTGTAATAAATATCAAATTTTGCTGACAAAATATCAATTTTTCTAAAGAAAAACCCTGGGAAATCCCAGGGTTTTCTATTGGAAAAAGGCAGTAAACTATACCGGTTTAACGTTCCAAATCTTATCGGCATATTCCAATACTGCTCTGTCACTGGAGAAGTAACCGATGTTAGCCACGTTAAGAATTGCCTTTTTCGCCCATTTTTCTTTATCCAGATAATCTTTTTCGGCCTCATGAATAGCTTGTGTAAAGGCCTCCAAGTCAGCCAAAACAAAGAAGTAGTCTCTGTTTAACAACTCTTCATAAATCAGCTTAAAGAGCAAGACATAGTCTTTTTCGCAAAACAGATTAGAGTTGACGGCGTTCATAATGCGTTTAATGTAGTCCGAATTCTCATAATACTGTTTGGGATTATAAGAGTTGTTGCGTCTCATTTCTTGAATTTGCTCTTCACGCAACCCAAAGAGGTAGAAGTTCTCTGCTCCGACGGCTTCACGAATTTCAATATTGGCACCGTCATAGGTACCAACGGTCAAAGCACCGTTAAGGGCAAATTTCATATTACCTGTTCCGGATGCCTCAAAACCGGCTGTCGAGGATTGCAGGCTGACATCAGCGCCCGGCATCAATACTTCAGCCAAAGAGACTTTGTAGTCAGGCATAAAGACCACCTTGAGCAAGCTGTTGGCTCTAGGATCGGCATTAATCACACTTGCCACATTGTTAATGAGCTTGATGATAAGTTTGGCAAAATTATAAGACGGTGCGGCTTTACCAGCAAAGATATAGGTTCTGGGTACCACCGGTTTAACCCCGTCTTTAATAATGGCCAAATATTCACCGATAACATGCAAAATGGTCATAAGTTGACGCTTATACTCGTGAATACGTTTAGCGTGAACAATAAACATACTGTTCGGGTCAACAATCACACCCGTGGTTTCAAAAATCTTTTGCGCAAGTCTTGCTTTATTGCTCCGCTTAACTTCACTGAATTTTTTAACAAAGGTTTTATCGTCAACGTAGTCTTTCAAACCTTCCAACAAATCCAAATTGGTAATCCAGTCTTCTCCAATCTTAGAAGAAATCAAATCAGACAAAGCCGTATTTGCATGCAAGAGCCAACGTCTCGGTGTAATACCGTTTGTCACATTGATAAATTTCTCCGGCCACAATTCATAAAATTCGGGTACCAAGGAATGTTTCAGCAATTCGGAGTGGAGCTTGGCCACGCCATTGACCGAGAAAGAGCCGACAATCGACAAGTTTGCCATACGAATAACTTGATTATCGCCATCTCCCGACACAATGGTAACTTTAGAGAGTTTAGCCGCATCATCGCCGAATTTGCTTTTTGCAAAGTTAATAAAGCGACGATTGATTTCATAAATAATCTGCAAGTGTCTCGGCAACAACTTACCCAAAATACGGGACGGCCAAGTTTCCAAAGCCTCGGGCAATAGAGTATGGTTGGTGTAGGCAAAAATTTTGGTGGTAATATCCCAAGCATCATCCCACTCTTGACCGTGAACATCCATGAGCAAACGCATCATTTCAGGAATAGCCAGAGACGGGTGGGTATCGTTGAGTTGGATACAAACTTGGTTCGGCATTTCGCTAAAGTCGTTGCTCTTTTCCAAAAAGCGGCGGATAATATCTTGAATAGCACAAGAAACAAAGAAATATTGTTGTTTTAAGCGCAATTCTTTACCCGATTCGATAGCATCTGACGGATAGAGTACTTTTGAAACGGTTTCGGTTTCAATCTTATCACGTACGGCATCGATATAACCACCTTCGTTAAAGATATTAATATCCAGTTCATCATCGGTTTTGGCCGAGAACAAACGCAAATAGTTAACAGACTTTCCGTCATAGCCGACAATCGGGAAATCAAACGGCACACCATACATGGTTTTGGTGTTCATCCAAATATAGCTTTCTTGCCCATTGGCATTTTTGAAAGTTTCCACATCGCCATACATCGGAATAGCCACTTTTCTATCCAGTCTGGCAAATTGCCAAGGAGAGTCTTCACCTTGCCAGGTGTCGGCTTGTTCAATTTGATAACCGTTTTCAAATTTTTGTTTAAACAAACCGAATTGGTAGTTAATACCATAACCGAAGCCGGGGATTCCAAGAGATGCCATAGAGTCGAGATAGCAAGCAGCCAAACGCCCCAAGCCGCCGTTTCCGAGTGCCGGGTCATATTCGGCATCAAAAATGCTTTCAATGGTCAAATCTTCGGGAAAACCGTCAATTTTAATGTTCTTCAAAACATTGAACAAGCCAAGATTATGCAAGTTATTTTCCAAAGAGCGCCCAATCAAATATTCAATTGAAAGATAATAAACCCGTTTGGTATTGACTTTATTATATCTGGCAATTGTTTCATACATTTTATCCATGGCAAATTCGCGCACGGCCAAAGCAATCGCTTCCAAGGCTTCGTCTTTGTTAATTTCGCGGACGCGCTTACCGATAAAATATTTGATATAATGTTCAATGGATAGTTTTAAGCGGGCTTTATCAATTTCATTGATAATTGCAGAATCCTTCTTATTCACTTTTTTTCTCCCCCTTGGTTTCAAAACATACTAATTTATCCCAACATATAAGATAAATTGTTTGAAATATGGTTAATATATTTGCTATTTATTTTATTAAAATAAGTGAGATTATGACTTTTTTAAGAAATAAAGTTGCAAAATAAAATAAAAAAGATGTATATCATCTGTAAATCAATGAAAAATTTAGAGGTGAATTTATGAAAAAGACTTTTTGGTCCTCGCTGCTTCTGGCAACGGCAATCTCGACATCTGCCAATGCCCAGACGATTTTTGAGGCGTTGAGTTCAGCTTATGAGTCAAACCCGACTTTACAAGCCCAAAGAGCATATCTTCGTTCGGTAGATGAAAATGTTGCCATTGCCAAATCAGGTTTCCGTCCGACTTTGGCCTTAACCGGCAGTTACACCGACGCATCGGTTGATAGTAATGTTGAACCCAAAAATCAAGATAATGACCAGACCGTGATTGCGGCCACCATCAGCCAACCTTTGTTTAACGGTTTTAGCACCGTCAATAGTGTTAAATCGGCAGACAGCACGGTTCGAGCCCAACAAAACACATTATATAATGTTGAACAAACCGTATTTTTGGATGCCTCAACGGCTTATTTGGATGTTTTGCAAAACCAAGCCATTGTTGACTTGCAAAAGAACAACGAAAAACTGTTAAAAAAACGTCTTGATGAAACGGTTGAACGTTTTAATGTCGGTGAAGTAACAAGAACCGACGTTTCTCAAGCCAGAGCTCGTTATTCTCAAGCTCGTTCGGACCGTATTGCCGCCGAAGGCGATTTGGAGGCCTCAAAGTCAGTCTATACCAAAATCATTGGCTCAAAACCGGATAAGCTGAGCTCTCCGCAAATTAATGATTTTTTGCCCAAGACTTTTGAAGAGGCACTGGACTATACCAAGGCCAACAACTATGCCATTAAGTCGGCCAAAGAAATGTTAAATGCCAAAATTTATGATGTTTCGGCAAAAACCGGTGAACTTTTGCCGCAAGTTAGTTTAGACGGTGTATTGTCTAACACGCAAACCAGCGGTGATATGTATGATGAAGATCCCGATGTTGATAATGCGGAAATAGGGGTTAATATGACGATTCCTTTATACGAGGCCGGTGAAACCAGAGCCAAGATTCGTCAAAGCAAATATTTGAAATGGCAAGCTCAAGAACAAGTTTTGGAAGCCGAACGTCAGGCCGTAGCCGACGTGACCAGCGCTTGGGAATATATGGTTGCCAACAGAGCCAAAATCAAATCAATTAAAGACCAAGTCAAAGCCAACGAAATTGCTTTGGACGGTGTTCAAAAGGAAGAAGCCCTTGGTAACCGTACGATTTTGGATGTTTTGGATGCATACCAAGAGCTGTTAAATTCTAATGTGGAAGAGGTTAAAGCACGCCGTAACTATTATGTTTCGGGCATGAACGTCTTAATGGCCATGGGTAAATTAACTGCCGAAGATTTGAAACTAGGCGTTGACATCTATAATCCGAAAAAATATTATAAGGAAACAAGAGACAAGTGGTTATCATTGTCGGTTGACTAATAATTATAAAATTACGGTGGTAGAATATGGCTGAAGAACCAAATCAAGAACTGTCAATGGATGATATATTATCTTCCATCCGCAGTATATTAATGGAAGACAATGCCGAACAACAGGCAAATGCTCAGCCAACATCACCTCAACCTGCTGATGAAGCCTCTCCGATATCCGAAACTCAAAGTACTGAACCTGAGGAAGATTCATCTCTGCTGGCGGCACTTCCGCAAGTAGAAGAACCTAATATTGCCTCAGATTCTATATTGCCGGCTAAAGATGAAGCCCCGATTTCGGTTGATGATTTGCTCGGCATGAAAGATGATTCGGATGACATTGAAGAGCTTAATCCCGAAGATGAGGTCTTTGATTTATCTCCGTCCATGATAATTGATGACCCGGAAGATAAAATTACCCTGGAAAATCCTGCAGATTCGTCAGAACCCGAAATTTCGGAAGATGACATTTTAAATTTGAGCAATTTAGCCTCTTCCGTTCAAGAGGAGCCCAAGCTTCAAGCACAGGTAGAAGCTGCGCCTAAAAAAGTTCCCGATTTGCATGCGCCTTTAGCGGCAGATGTTTTGTCCGCCACGGATGAGAAAGAAGAGGATATGCCTTTCTCTTTGGATGACGAGCTAGACAACAGTGAAGAAATTCACCTCGATGACATCACGCCGCCGGCAGCTGACGCTCCTCAGCCAGAGCAAAACGAAGAGAACGCTCCGGCACCTGATTTTGCCATTGCCGATAAAGAGACACTCGATTCTCAATTAGCCGCTGAAGAAGCCCAAAAAAAGGAAGACATAAAAGCAGCGCTGCCGCCGCTTGATTTTGATTTGCCGAAGGTCGATGTCGATGCTGAGCCGATTTTTGAACCCGAAGGGCAAACCGTTACGGATATAGATATTAATCAATTAAAGGAAAGTATCGCATCAGTTCCCGAAACGCATGAAACAACGGCGGAGCCATTGGCTGAACCAGAGCCTGAAACCGGTGCGATTGATGAGGCCATGTTAAGTGATATTTTAGGAGCCTCTGCGCAACCTCAGGAACCAAGCAACCCTGAACCGCAAGAACATAATATCACACCTCAAGCTCCTTCCTCACAAAATATTGATGCAAACAATGTAACATCGCCTGAACCTATGGCCGAACCGGTTGAACCGCAAACCGTTGCCAATAGCGAGGATATAAGTGATTCGCAAGATGCCGCTGATGTTTCTGCCAATATCATTAACAATTTTGCTAAATTATTTGCCGAGAAAAAGGCCGCTCAAACTGAACCCGTTGTTGAGCCGGAGGTTCTGACGTCGTCGGTTGAACCGATTAAAAATGCGTCGCAATCGATTGCCGAGTTGGTCAGAGAGGCGGTTGTCAAACAAGTTACCCAGCAAATGGATGTTAATTTTGAAACTTATGCCAAAGAGGCTGTTGCCGCTCAAACCCAAGCCTGGCTTGATGCAAATTTACCTGCAATCGTAGAAGCAGTCGTTTCAAAAGAAATCGAACGAGTGATGGCAAAGGTCGGTTCATAACGGGATTCCGGAACCGGTCTCAACAGATTTGTGCTCTCAAATTGATTTTTGAGAGCATTTTGCGGTTTACATAACCAAAAATAAATGTTACTAAACAAACAATTACAATCACAATTTAGAGTTTAAGGATAAAAGATGTTAGAGAAAAATTATAACCCTAAAGAGTTTGAAGAAAAAATTTATGCCGATTGGGAACAAAGCGGTGATTTTAAACCCGACATGAGAAGTTCATCAGAGGCTTTTTCCATCGTTATTCCGCCTCCGAACGTAACCGGCGTTTTGCACTTGGGTCATGCCTTGGATGATACCCTGCAAGATATTTTAATCCGCTATAATCGTATGTTGGGCAAGAAGGTCTTGTGGCAACCGGGAACCGACCACGCCGGTATTGCCACCCAAATGGTTGTTGAAAGAAATTTGGCCAAAGAAGGTATTTCACGTCATGATTTGGGTCGTGAAAAATTCATTGAAACCGTTTGGAAGTGGAGAGAAAAATCCGGCGGCACAATTTGCAAACAATTACGTCGCTTAGGCGCATCTTGCGATTGGTCGCGTGAACGTTTTACCATGGATGAGGGCTTGAGCCGCGCCGTCCGCAAAATTTTTGTAAATATGTATAAAGACGGCTTGATTTATAAAGCCAAAAAACTGGTTAACTGGGATTCTAAATTTATGACCGCGGTATCGGATTTGGAAGTTGTCCAAAAAGAAACCGTCGGCAAAATGTATTACTACAAATACCCGATTGCAGGAGAAAAGGGAGAGTATATTCACATTGCCACCACCCGTCCGGAAACCATGTTCGGGGATACTGCGGTTGCCGTATCAAAAGACAATGAAAAACTCAAACACCTCATTGGCAAAAAAGCAATTTTGCCGATTGTCAATCGCGAGATTCCGATTATTGCCGATGACCACGCCGACCCAGAAAAGGGAACCGGTGCGGTAAAAATCACCCCGGCACATGACTTTAATGACTTTGAAGTTGGCAAACGTCATAATTTGCCGATGATTAATATTCTCAACGAGGATGCTACCTTAAACGAGAATACGCCTTTCCCGGGAATGGACACACAAACCGCCCGCAAAAAGACCATTGAGAAGTTGGAAGAACTGGGCTTGATGGAAAAAATTGAAGACCACCCGATGGTAATTCCTTATGGCGATAGGTCAGGGGTTGTTATTGAACCTTTAATGACGGACCAATGGTTTGTTGATGCCCCGAAATTAGCAGTTAAAGCCATGGAAGTTGTTGAAAACGGCGAAATGGAGTTTGTTCCGAAGTCTTATGAAAAGACCTATTTTGAGTGGATGAGAAATATCCAACCGTGGTGTATTTCGCGCCAACTCTGGTGGGGACACCAAATGCCGATATGGTATGGCCCGGATGGTGAAATCTTCTGTGAAGAAAATGAGGAAGAAGCTCAAGCCGCAGCCGATAAACATTATGGCAAACACATAGAATTAACGCGTGAAACCGATGTTCTGGATACATGGTTCTCCTCAGGCTTGTGGGCTTTTTCAACTTTAGGCTGGCCGGATAAGAGCGAATATCTGGATACCTTCTATCCGACTTCGGTTTTGGTAACCGGTTTTGACATCATCTTTTTCTGGGTTGCCCGCATGATGATGATGAGTATGTATATGATGAAACGTGTTCCGTTCCGCAAATGCTATATTCATGGGCTGGTTAGAGATGAAAAAGGCCAAAAGATGTCCAAATCCAAGGGCAACACCATTGACCCGATGATTTTGATTGACCAATACGGTGCCGATGCTCTGCGCTTCTTTATGGCAGCAATGGAAACCCAAGGCCGCGATATTAACATGTCAGAATCTCGCATTGCCGGTTACAGAAACTTTGCGACCAAATTGTGGAACGCCGCTCGCTTTGGCGAAATGAACGAGTGTAAGTTGGCTGACGACTTTGACGCAAGCAAAGCCCAACTTGCCACCAACCGTTGGATAATTGCAAAGGCCAAAGAAGCCACGCAAGAGGTTACAAAGAACCTCAATGATTTCCGTTTCTCAGATGCAGCCAATGCGGTATATCAATTCACTTGGGGCTCATTCTGCGATTGGTATATCGAAATGATTAAACCGATATTGTATGGTGAGGATGAAGCCGCCAAAGCTGAAACGCGCTCCACTTTTGCATGGGTATTGGATAGAATTTTGATTATTCTGCATCCGTTTATGCCCTTTATTACGACCCAATTGTGGAACAACACGAGTGAGAAACATCAACACAAATTGATTAAACAACCCTGGCCGCAAGCTGAAAGCTATGATCAACAGGCTATGGAAGAGGTTGATTGGTCAATCGAGATGATAAGCACAATTCGTTCTCTCAGAGCCGAAATGAATATTCCGGCCGGCGCCAAGGTTACGGTTTACCTCAAAGACGGCAACGAGCACTCAAAGCGCAATTTGCAAACCTTCAATCAAATTATTTGCTCTCTTGCTCGTTTGGAAAAATTGGAACCATTTGCCGAGGGGCAAGAAATTAGCAAAGATATGGTTTCAAGCGTTTTCAGGGAAGGGGTAATTTTAATGCCCTTAAAAGGCATTGTTGACTTTGCCGCCGAGAAAGAGCGCTTGAATAAAGAACTTGCTAATTTGAACAAATATTTGGAAGGTTATGCCCGCAAGCTGAGCAATCCGAGCTTTGTCGAAAAAGCACCGGCTAAGGTTGTTGAAGAAGAAAAACGCCGTCAAGCCGAGGCAATGGAAAACAAAGCCAAGATAGAAGAAGCGCTTGCCCGCATCGCAAATTTCTAACGAAGAACAACATCTTCAAACGGATCTCAAAGCTGCATTTTGAGGTCCGTTTTTTTTGTGTCTTAGCGTATTATAGAAATAGGAAATGAATAATTTACATTTACAAAAATAAAAAAATATGCTAATTTATAAATAGGTTTGGTCTAGTATTACGAGGTGTATTATGAGAAAGCAGCTTGCGATAGCAATATCGTTGCTTGCGCTTAGCGCATTTGGCGGCGTGGGCGAAAATAATGTTTCAACCAATTTGCAGAGTGCAAGTCCTCAATATGTGCACCACGCAAATATCAGCAAAAATATTTCTTCTTTATTAGGGGCAAAGCTAGATTTAAGCGAGCCCAATCGTTCTTCTTTTCAAACGGCAGCGGTTCACTTTATTGTAGGTGATCAAGGAGTGGACTTTAGTAATGATGATGCCAAGAACAATGACTTCTCAGACCCAAGTGGTGAAACTTGTAAAAGATTAGGTTATACGGTGACGTCTTGTGCATCTGGCTTATTTAACAGTGCATGTCCTTATAATGATAAAATATATGACAGATGTTGCGATGTAACTTATAAATATACATCTGCAAACTGTTCAAGCCCAAAAAAACTCAGTTCTGATACTTGTGGCGGTAAACATCGTTGCTATTGTGATACCACAACCTATCCTTATGCGTCATGTAATTCTCCACAAATAAAAGGAAGTTCTTGCACGGATGATACAGGAACTAGGTATGCAACTTGCGTTTGCCCTGGAAGTGTGGCAACGCCATACGGATGTGAAACCTACTATGCTTCTCCATGTAATAACGTTTGTCAAAAGGCTTATACTGATAACTGTCGAAATCGCACTGCCGTGCAAACGCCTTATGGATGTGAAACTTATTTTTCGGATTGTTCTTCAAAATGTCAAAAAGCTTATACCGATAACTGTCGAAATCGAACAGCTGTGATTGCCTCATGTCCAACAAATGCTGACTGTAATTATTTTGCTGATTGTAAGTCAAAGGTTCAGTCTTGGAGTTGTAAATCAGGTTTTGTTAAGTCAGGTAACTCTTGTGTAAATCCTTGCGATTTAAGAACTGCTGTAATTAGCTCTTGTCCTGCTAATGCAACTTG
>CALXOP010000012.1 GCA_944390035.1 uncultured Alphaproteobacteria bacterium
ATATTCCTATCGCAAGCTGCTTTCTCATAATACACTCCGTTATAACTGAACCTTGTCTGTTTATAACTTAGCATATTTCCTTGCGTTTGTCAAACAGTATTAAATCAAGTTTTTTCTTTTGGCTAAAGCATATAAAAAAAAGCCTCCCTTGCGAGAGGTTTTTTATTTTAATACAAATAATTTCCACTATCCCTGAGCTTGCGAATATACTCGGCGCGCTCTTGTTCATCGACAAAGCCGTCATTATTCTTATCCATTTCTTTGAATTGCTCTTCAGGGGTTTTATAGGTACCTTTTTTCTTATTGCGACGAATATTGCGTCTGTCTTCTCTGGTCAAATTATCAAAACGGCTTTCATATTCTTCCAAAGACAACTGGCCGTCTTGATTTTTATCATATTCTCGCATTTGATACGAGGCAATTTCTTCTGAGCGAGTTTTTACCGACATTCCCTCGGGAAATGTATATTTTCCCAAGGCTTGCCCCGATAACAACACTATTCCTGCCAACACCATCCAACTTTTCATGTTTCCCTCGCTTAATAAAAATTGCTTCCTTCAATCGGCACAAAAGCCTCCAAGCGCTTATCGACCAATTTACCTTCTTCTAAAGAGACTTTTCTGTCCATGCGATCGGCCAATTCAAAGTTATGCGTTGCAATCAAGGCCGACAAGCCGGTTTCTTTCACAATTGACAACAACTCGGCAAACACGATTTCAGCCGTTTTAGGATCCAGGTTACCGGTTGGTTCATCTGCCAACAACAACTTCGGCGCATTAGCCAAGGCTCGCGCAATGGCAACCCTTTGCTGTTCACCACCCGACAATTCCGCCGGACGATGCGAATATCTTTTTTCCAACTTCAAGCGCGACAGCAACCATCTGGCTTTTTCTCTTGCCTCTTTATATTTCACACCGGCAATCAACTGCGGCAACATCACATTTTCGGTCGCATCAAAATCCGGCAACAAATTATGATATTGATACACAAATCCCAAATAATCACGCCTTAAGGCCGTGCGCATAGCATCGCCCAATTTGCTGCATTTTTGCCCATTGAGATAGATTTCGCCTTTTGAAGGCCTGTCAAGCAAGCCTGCAATCTGCAACATTGTAGATTTTCCGGAACCGGACGGTCCGATAAGGGCCACAACTTCTCCCGGCATAATCTCCAAGTCCACCCCGCGCAAAACATCCAGGTTTTGACCGCCTTGCTTAAAGGTTTTCACAACTTTTCTTAATTCCAAAGTAGGCACAACATTTTTATTCATATCTCAAAGCCTCCACCGGATCAAACTTAGCGGCACGATATGCCGGATATATGGTTGCCAAGAAAGACAACAACAAAGAAATCACCACCACAACACCGACTTCGGTAACATCTACCTTAGCCGGCAATTTTGATAAGAAATAAATCTCGGCCGAGAACAAATCTTGCCCCAACAAAGATTGCAAGCCTTGACGAATAGCCTCAATATTATCACAAAACAGCAAGCCTAAAATTAGCCCCAAGGCCGTGCCGACCACGCCGATTCCGGCACCGTCCATAAAGAAGATTCGCATAATCATCCCCTTGGTGGCGCCCATGGTACGCAAAACGGCCACGTCACGTCCCTTGTCTTTTACGAGCATAATCAAACCTGTAATAATGTTAAAGGCGGCAACAATAATGATGAGTGTGAGAATAATAAACATCACATTGCGCTCAACCTCAATGGCATTAAAGAAAGCCGAATTACTTTGTTTCCAATCATACACATAAGCCCCTGCCCCAATGCTTTCTTCAATAGCTTGACGCACGGGTTTGAGCATTTTTTCATCATCCAAAGTCACATCAATATTCGTCACGGCTCCGGGCAATCCAAAATAAACTTGAGCACTCTCCAACGGCATAAAGATAAAACTGGAGTCATACTCAAACATTCCCACCTCAAAAGTCCCTAAAATCTTATAAGACTTCATCCGCGGCACCGTACCAAATGCCGTAATTTTGCCGTTTGGCGAAATAAGCGTGATTTCATCGCCCTCAATCAACCCCATTTTGTTGGCCAAACGCGAGCCGATAATCACATTGTTCCCCTCAAAGCGCGACATATCAATATTTTTAAGGCTGTTTTTCAAAATATCTTTTTTTAAGATATCTTCTTTTGTAATACCGCGCACCATAGCACCTTCAGCCACTTTTCCGGAAGAAACCAGGAGCTGATTTTCAATCATCGGAATAACGGTTTTCACATTTTCAAATTCGGCAATATCCTTAACCGCCTGCTGATAATTATTAAACGGCAATCCAATGGTTGAAACAATACCGATATGCCCGTTAATTCCCAAAATACGCGCCAGCAACTCCTCGCGAAAACCGTTCATCACCGACATCACAATAATCAAAGTAGCCACACCGAGAGCGATTCCCGTAAAGGCAAAACCGGTAATCACCGAAATAAAGCCTTCTTTGCGCTTGGCATGAATATAACGTCTGGCGACCAACCGTTCAAATTTTGAAAAAATCATTTTCAATTCTCCTGTTTTTCTACCAAAATTTATAAAGCGGGGAGCCTTCTTTGGCAACCGTGCATTTGTCATTATGTGCATAAAAAAAGCACCGATTCCTCGGTGCCTTTTGTCTTACTCAAAAAAATCTTAGCAAGCCGGACGTTTAGACATCAAACCTTCAGAAATCTGCAGATTTGTCATAATCATACTGTCCAAAGCCTTGTGATTAAGGGCTTCAACATTTTTGCCGACTTCCAAAGTTCTGCAAGAAACATAATCTGCCAACTTAATCAAATTTCCTTTAGTTTCTTTCGGCAGTGGGTTATTTTCATCTGATGCCAAGGTTTTAATATAAACCCAAAGTTTCATATTATTGTCCAACGCACTGACCAAATCGGCAGTACTGTTGTTTTCTCTGGCATTAGACAAGTCAACGGCACATTTCAACAAAGAAAAAGCCTCTTCTCTGGCCAAATTATTTTTAACGGCTTCGACCAATCCTTCGGAAATCTGCATATTAATATTAACCAGACAATCAAAGTCTGTTTTAGTCATTTTTAAGCCCTTAGAAAGAATCATTCTTTCAACGAACTTAGAGAGTTTCATCAAATTAGCTTTAATATCTTCGGGAAGCAAATTCTTTGCGTTCTTTAATGAAGTTTCTATTTCCACCCAAAGTTTCAAATTACTGTCCAAAGCCTGAATGATTTCATGTTGATTATTGCTGGTTGAAGCTTTAGCCAACAACATCGCATGATTAAGCAAAACGACGGCTTCATTTTCAGCATTTTTCACTTGGTTATTTGTATTCATTTTCACTTCCTCAAAAGTTAAAAGTTCAAACACACTATAATATTTTAGATAAATTTATTTAAATCTTAATTAACAGACATCCACAACTTATATCCAAGGCCTGCCTAAAATGGGGAGAAAGACAGGCCTTCGGACATATTAGAGAGAAACACCTCGCAATAAAGTTTTCTCTCAAAGCGCACCGAAACAAATGGGGAGAATTCCGATGCGAAAGGCTTTTACATTGATTAGAAAGGAGACAAAATATCAATCAACTGACGACCATATCTCGGCTCTTGCATATCCGAAACCGTACCTCTGCCGCCGTAAGATACTCTGAGCTCGGCAATTTTACTCGATTCGATAGAGTTATCCGACTTAATATCCGCACGTCTGATAATACCTCGAACCGTGAGTTGGCGCAGTTCATAGTTAACACGAATTTCTTGTGTGCCTTCAATCACCAAATTGTCGTTAGGCAAAACTTGGGTCACAACAGCCGCCATTGTCATACTGATATCTTCCGAACGATTGATTTTTCCCTCGCCTTGAACATCATGGTTTGACATCACATTAAACAAATCCGTCACATCTACACCTTCAGGCAAATAGTCATGAGCATATTTTTCATATCCGGCCAAAGTATTAACATTAACCGTATCTTCGTTGTCGTCACGATATTGTTCGGTTTTATTTTTCATCGATGCATTATCGGAAGCCACGATATTAACCGTTATAATATCACCGACTTTAGCAGCTCTTTGGTCTTGGAAAAATCCGGAAGAGCCTTTTTTCCATAAAGAGTTAGCACCGGCATATTGTTCCGGCTTTGGCGGCATCGGCATAGAAACGGCCTGATACCCCGGAGCCTCCACCGGATTTTGAATCGGCGCCAAATCCGGCTCTTTACCGATATTTGACAATCTCGACCAGGTATTACACCCGCTCAAAGCCGTTGCCATCATCAGTACTGCGGCTAATTTACAAAATTTGAATTTTGAGTTATCCATCATCCAATCTCCCCTTTATTGGACATCAACTTTAACCGTATCGGCATCAACAACTTCACCGACAAGGATTTTTTTGCTTTTAGTATTTTCAACTTCAATCTTATCGCCTTTGGCTCCGTCTTGACGCGCTTGCCCACGAGCGGTAATTTGCATTTTTTTGGTTTGGTACACCACCGTAATCAAATCATTTTTATGAATAAGTATTTTCTCGCCAATATCACGGTCGGTAATAATTTTTCCGGCCTTTAGATATTTTTTGGCTTCTTTATTAACGAGCTTATCCAAATCCACCACAAACATCGGCTTAATTCTGTTCATACGCACTTGAATGGTCTTGAGCATATCGGGTGTAATAATTTCGCCTTTATCAATATTTTTTGCCGGAACATAAATATCACCCAACACATAAAACTTGCCGCTAATGGTAGTTTGGGCAAAAGGTTTCCCATCGGCAAAAATTTCCACCTTGCATGAAAACTTGTTTTGCAGCTCATTGGCTTCTAACTGTTCAACCAAAATTTTAGCGCTTTTAGCATTTTCGATTTGAAAGACAGTTTGCCCACCGAAAAATTCCAAATCAACAGCCTCCAGCCGTCCCTGCTCCACAAACTCTTTTTTAATTGCCGCTGATACTTCATCTTCGCTCACCATCAACAGATTATCTGTTGCCTCTGCCGCCTTCAAACTTCCGGCGGTTAAGATTAAAAATAACAAACTGCAAATCAATCTAATTTTCATGAAAAACCCTTTACCACGCTTATCTTAATTGCGTAATTGTACTCAACATCTGGTCTGAGGTTTGAATAATTTTAGAGTTCATTTCATAAGCACGTTGTGCCGAAACCAACTCGGTAATTTCCGAAACCGCATTCACATTAGATGTTTCAAGATATCCTTGCAGGATTGAACCAAACCCTTCGGCATCCGGATTATCAAGTACCGGCGCACCTGATGCTTGGGTTTCCAAGAACAGGTTTTGCCCCATAGCTTCCAAACCGGCCTCGTTCACAAAGGTTGCGAGTTCGAGTTGTCCGATATTAATTTCATCGGTTTCACCGTCTTGTTTCACCCAAACTTCACCCGAATTATTCACATATACCTCGGTTGCATCTTCAGGGATGGTAATTTCCGGCTGAACAACATAACCGTCATGAGTAACAATCACGCCGTCGCCGTTTCTTTGGAAAGCACCGTCACGCGTATAAGCCGTTCCTTTGCCTTCCGGAAGTTCAATTTGAAAATATCCTCTGCCTTGGATAGCCAAATCAAGAGAGTTATTGGTATTGGTCAAACCCGTACCGCCGGTAATACGATAAACAGCCGCGGTTCTAACACCAAGACCAAGTTGAACACCGGACGGAACGATTGTTTCACCGGCTGAAGACGCAGCTCCCGGACGAACGATATTTTGATAGAGCAAATCATTAAATTCTGCTCTGCGTTTGGTATAAGCCGTGGTGTTCATATTGGCAATATTGTTGGAAATAACGTCAACATTGGTTTGTTGAGCCAGCATTCCCGTTGCACCGA
>CALXOP010000013.1 GCA_944390035.1 uncultured Alphaproteobacteria bacterium
CTAGAGTAAAAACTGGATATGACTTAGTTCATGCCAAAAACTGGAACGATGTAGGAAATATTGCTGTTAACTGCATCTTAACAGAATTACTAATAAGTCAAGCTAAGAACAACATTCGCAATCAATACCAATATCGCTATTACTGGTAAACAGATTGCTTGAAAGGGAGTAGTTATGATATTTCATAACTAAAAGAGCAACATATTTTAATTTATGTTGCTCTTTATTTTTATTGCGACATATCTTAGGAGCTTGCTTTTAAGGTTTTCATTTCGCTATCTTTCCAAGCAATCACTTTTTGAATAACTTTTTTTTCGATAGCCTTGATATATGTCTCCATAAAATTATAATCTATTTCATTGTCATCAGTAACAGGCAAACTAATATTCATTTTCTTTGCGATTGTTCTATTGAATTTGTTTGCATAATCAAAACGACCACCTGCACTTCTACGAAAAGCAGATACAAAGAATAATAATGATTTACTATTCCACAATGATTTATTTATGGGGTAAACACCTTGCACATGAGAATATCCAATAAAATCATCTGGTTGATAAAAAATCCCATCAGATGTGGTAGTATCACTATATGTTACTATACCTCCTTTTTCAGTGGGAGGTAAATTTATGTAACCACTGATACCATTATTAACACTTGAATTTGTGACAACTGGATTTTTTCCTGTTATTTTAAATAATAAATCATTAGTCATGTGATAAGCAGAAGTTGGATGAATATTGAATAATTCTTCAATTCTATACAATTTAAATTTTTTCTTTCCATGAAAATTGTTATAAACATTTAGCTCTGCATCTGTTAATTGACAGTTATCAAGACTGCTTACTTGTAAATACGTCTCAAGAATTTGCAGACGTTCTTCTTCAAGAATGTTTATAAACTTTTCCATATATTCCGAATCAATTTTTCCATTCTTAAATGGAACAAAAACTGCCAATCCTAATTTTTTGATTTTTTGCCAACTGGCCATATTTGAATAGGAAAATATCTTGTTTAAAAATTGCATATTTACAGATATAAAGAGTGCTGCCTTAGGATTTATATTTTTGTCGACAAATGATAACGAAAACACGCGTGCATGCGTAACTAACTTATAAGGAAAGTCTCTAAAAAATACATTTCCAAACATATCAACAGTAATTGTATTACTTGAAAAAACTTTAGCGTCAATATTTGTTCTACCAATAACGCCTGAATTTTGAATTCCAGAGCTAATAACATATTCACCTAAACCATTAATATGTTTTTGTTGAATATCAAAATCACCATTACCAGAAACAAATATATTTTCTAATTTTACTTCCTTAAACTCGCCACCGTTTTTCTTAAATTCATCTTCTAATGCTTTTAAACGGTGGCCTAGAAAAAATTTGCAGTTCCGTTTCCTTTCATTAAATCAGAAATTTTCCAACTTAAATAGTCGGCAACTGTCTTTCTAAAATCATCTTCTGTTGGGATTGTATCTATCTTTTGATGTTGTTTATATGTCCAATCTTTTCCTTCTAAATTAATTGTATCTTCAATAACACAATTATCTAAATAATGTGTTTTTCTTTTACGATTTAAAACAATATCGACAACTTCTTCATATCGCTCTAACGCGTGATCTGTATTTTTGAGATTTACATTTGCACTTGATTTCTTTCTGTTTTGACGAGAATAGCCATCATTAGAAAAATCTATAAATTTTACAATATTATCTTTATTATGCTTTATCCCTACATCAAATACATAAATAGCTGTTTGAACACCAGCTTTACCACAAAAAATATCACTCATATGAATACTGGCAACTAATGTATTATTTTCTAAAATTTCTTTAGTATATGGCAACCCATTACCACTTCCGGCATTTTCTTGAATAAGAATTGCAGCGCGTCCACTTGACATTTTTGATAATGCTTTTTTTACAAAAATAAAACCTTTACCAGCGGCAGAATAAGGTGGATTTAACAAAAATACTGTTGCAGGGAAAGGCTTTCCTAAATCTTCACCTTGTTCATAATTTCCATCAAATTCAGTCAAAGAATCTTTATGCAAAATATTTGTTGAACCGTCGCCCATTAAAATCATATTCAAAACCGCCAGCATATAAATGTCTGCTCTTTTTTTATCTTTTAATAGCTGATGATATTTTATGTAAGCAATTTTTTCTTGTAATTCTTTAGGACTTTTAATATTATCCTCTGCATCTTTTATCATCTGTTTCATTGCTGATATAAGGAAACCGGCAGACCCTACTGCATAATCCCAAACATAACTGTCTTGATTAACTTTACAAAGTTTAGCCATTAGCTCACATACATAGCGAGGAGTTAAAACGACATCATTTCTTTCACCGTCAGGAATGTCAACCCACTCATTCAAAACATTAAAAAGTCTTCCCGTAAAATCTAGGTGTTGAGCTGAGGTAAAAATAGGCATAATGTCATTTTTAATCACAGTATAAATCGTTTTAATTTTGCTTTCACCATTCTTTGGTTTATAAATATCTGAGTAAATAAAAACTTTACTTAAATCACTAACTATTAATTCTTTTTTTTCTTGAGGAATTTTTTTCTCACTTAAAAAGTCCGAAATTTTATCGACCACAATTTTTCCATCATTTGAATTTTTACCAATATCTCCCTTTAAATCTGTGATTTGCAATGGAGATACCTTGTTTGGCACTCCTAACGCTGCCATAATCAACCCTGCAACAAGCTGGACTCTAAACCCCACTGCAATTTCTAAATCATCATGCATTTTTTGGTTTAAAGCTTTTAAATTAACTTCAATTTGATTTTCAAACTCTTTAGTTTTCTTTTCTTGTTCTTCCTCACTCAAACCTAGATTATCAATTTTTTCAATCAGATTATCTAAATTATCTCTTGAAAGAAATGTTAAGTCCGTATATTTTGCAATTTCTTTTGGATATGAAAAATTCTCTTTTGACATATAATAAACGCCGAACTCGGTTTGTACTGTTTGTGTTTCTTCATATCCATTTATTCCAATCGCTATTACTTCAGGATAACTCTCTGCATAATCAAGGATTGCGTTGGCATAATGTATAGCACCATTTACCGCATATTTTTGAATGTTTGCATAATTCACAGAGCCATCTTTTTTGTAATTGTCTATATCTCCATCTTCATTTAGTTTTATCAACGCTCCTTTTGTTCCTTTAACTTCAATCATCACAGGAATTTTACGTCCTGTTTTTGTTTGTAAAAAGAGCTTTATATCTGGATAATTATTTCCTATTCCGCCTTTTTTAGATGGTGCCTTTTTTAAGGCTATTTCTATTTCTGAATTTATACTTTCTGTTTTTGTAAAATATTTAACGTGAATATTATCTAATTGTTTTTTAGCAATATCTTCTATTTTTTCTTCAATACTTGCCATGGTAACCTCTGGAAATAATTACATTATTGTATATATAAAAAATAAAACTTTCGAAACTGTTAATTCTCTTTACTTTTGCATAAGCCCTGTCGTGGGTTAGGATTGAGGGTCGGGCTGTTGGCCGTCGTGTGCCTGCCAGCAGCATTCTTGAATCTCAAGGTGGCTAAATGTGGCGCGAAATGATGATTCTTCCGGACTGCAGGCATATATGCCAAAGTTGATTGCGGCGTTGGCCTTGTTGAGGTGGCAGATACGCATTTGTTTGAAATGTGTGCCGTCAGCCGAATTTTCGATGCAAAAATCATTGTTGCGGCGGCTTAGGCGATACCACATTGATTTTATGTCGGCAGGAATCTCGGTGGTGGCCCAATCCGAATAGCCGGCATTGGTGACAACACTTCCTAAGTGTTGCATGGTTTCGTTTTCGTATTCAATCGAGGCCTTGAGCCAATTTTCGCTATCCAAATAGACAACTACGCCGCATTGGTCAAAGCGATGTTTGCTCGCAAATTCGGTTTTTAGAACAAAAGAAAAAAATTTTTCATCGGTTTGGGTTTGCAAAACCGGGGCATTGTCATTTTGAAAATTGTAATATGTTCTTTGCCACAAGTCCGTATGCGGGGTGGTGATTATCTCAATTTTATTATCGGAGATAGAAAAATCTTTGGGCTGTCTTGTCCAAATCAGCTTGGTTGACGTAAAGTTCATGAGTGCCTCTCTGTTTGGTTAATTGGCTTTTATTTTTAGCACAAGATTTTTAAGATTTTCCTAATTTGGGCTTGGTTAAAATAATGCTTGACTTGGCAGAGGCTTTATTTTCTAATATTTTCAAATTAACTTTCAGCGGGAGATGACGGCATGTTTAGACGGCGTGTTATATGGGGAAGTATGGCGGCTTGCGTGGTGATTGGCGGAGTGATTATCAGCCTTTTGCGCACACCGGAGCAAGATACCGACGCTTTGTTGCCGGCGACACAAGAAAACGCAGAGCCAAATGTGCCGCAGACAGCTTATGAGCAGGCGCTCCTTTTGGTGAAAAATAATCAGGCCTCTGCCGTGGTGGTCAAAGACAACAAGATTGTGGCTCAAGAGCTGGGTAAAGGGATTTTGCCTCTTCTGAACCTGCATGATTTGTCAGATAGCGCGTTGGCAGGCGGTGATTTGATTGATAAAGTTATCGGCCGGGCTGCCGCGTTTATTGCCATTGACGGGAAAGTTCGCTCCGTTTACGGCGAATTGATGAGCGAAGATGCCTTGCTCTTGTTGCAAAGATATAATGTGCCGGCAACATATCAAAAATTAGTTCCGCAAATTCTAAACCGTGACAAAAGCGGCTTATGCCCTATGGAACAAACCGTTTTGGAGGTACAAGCGCCCCAAGAGGCTCTTTTGCTCCTGCGGCAAAAACTTAAAGACTTGAAACTCACAAAATAACAAATAATTTTCTTTTCAGCATAAGGAGAAAATATATGACTAAAAAGCCGTTTTTATTCGCCAGTGTGGTTGTTGGTTTGGCTGTTCTCTTAGGAGCTGGTAAAATGATGAAACAATCTTCTTTTCAAGTTTATAGTAATGATATTAAGCCTCATCAGATGCTTAATAAGGCTCAGGTTTATAATGCCGGAGGCTGTACCGGATTGGGAGATAATATTTCTCCGCAGCTGGCTTGGGCCAATGCCCCCGAAGGCACAAAAAGTTTTGCAATTATTTGCCATGATCCCGATGCCCCGCATGCAACCGGCTGGTATCACTGGTTGGTGGTGAACATTCCTGCCGATATCTCGGAAATTGCCGCCGACGCCAAAATTAACAATGCCTTAGAGACCATCACCGACTTTAAGCAAAATGCCTATGGCGGCGCCTGCCCTCCCGTCGGACACGGAATTCATCATTATAATTTTAGCGTCTATGCCTTGGATTGCGAAAAACTTGATGTCGCACCCAATACTTCCCCGGTTGAGGTGGAAAAACTGGTCCAACAACATGCTTTGGCGCAAGCAACCCTGACCGGACTATATGAAAGGAAGTAAGTACCGCGGGGTGATTTCTTGTCAACAACAAATTCTTCATTCTTTATTTTCGTTTCATATTCGCTTATAGTGATGGTATATGTAATGTAAAAATAAATTGAAAAGGATGAAAATGTCTAAAGTTATTACGATGATTCCCGTACGTATGGCATCGACACGGCTGCCGAACAAGCCTTTGCTTGATATTAACGGGAAATCCGTTTTGCAACGCGTGTATGAAAATGTTAAAAAAGTGGTGCCGGGGGATATTGTGATTGCCGCCGGCGACCAAGTTTTGGTGGATGAGGCTCAAAAGTTCGGTGCAAAAGCCATTTTGACAGACCCGAAACTGCCCAGCGGAACAGACCGTATTGCCGCCGCCCTCAAGCAAATTGACCCTGAAGGCACAAAGTATGATATTGTGGTTAATTTTCAAGGTGATGGCTTAAATGTTGACCCAAAAGTCAATCTATCCTTAATTGAAATGATTGAACGTTCGGGGTGCGATATTGCCACCTGCGGCATGGTGTTCAAAAACGAAAAAGATGTTAATGACCCAACCCAAGTTAAAATCGTGATGGGGTTGGCAAAAGGCCAAGATGAAGCGCAATGCTTGTATTTTACCAGAGCCGCCGCTCCTTTTATTCGTGACCCGCAAAAGTGCGATAATCACGATTTTTATCACCATATCGGGATTTATGTGTATAAGGCCGCGTCTTTGCAAAAATTTGTCAGCCTGCCGGTTGGAATTTTGGAACAGCGCGAGGCTTTGGAGCAACTGAGAGCTCTGGAAAACAGTATGACCATCCGAGCCAAAATCGTTAACAACATTAAATTGATTGACCAAGCTCCGGCTGATGTAAACACGCCAGAGGAATATCAAGCCGCTTTGAAGTGGATTAAATAATCACCTAAGTTTGAAAGTCAAAAAAAGCACCGTTTGGGTGCTTTTTTTATTATTCCATTGTGGTATTGGTTTCCAGCCAGTTTTTGAGCTCTTCCATACTTCTGACTTCAGGTATCCAACTTAACTCTTCCGGCAAGTCCGAAGTGAACTCGCACCGATAGCGTATCGGGTGAGCCCCAACATTTATGACGGCATATTGATTATAAATTCTGTCATCCACCAAAATGGTTTCATCGGCCTTTAAGCCATATTTTTCAAAACAACTCTTGAGCATTTCTTCTTTGGCGGAATCATGCATAAATTTACCGTGTTGCACACACTCTATGGTTAAAAAATCGGTTACTTCATGCAACAAATTATGCAAAAACTTCTTCTTGGTTTCAACATCAAACGTGGCCGACATGGTAAACTGACGATAGCCCTTTTGATGAAAATATTTAAGAGCTTCAATGACATGCGGATAAAGCGGGCGATTGGTAAAAAACTCTGGCGAGTGACAAAAATCATAATCCATCTCAACACCTTGCGTGGGGTGGGTTTTGAGCTCTAAGGCGCCATATTTGGGAACAATCGGCAGAACTTTGGGCAGATCTTCCCATTTGATATTGCCATATTGCGGGGCATATTTGGGGTGGTGCGTTAAAAAATTATAATAGGCGTAGTTCAAATTGGCCAAAACACCGTCAACGTCCCAAAATATATTTTTGATTATCATGCTTGCGTCTCCCTTGCTTGTGGGGGCAAGTGTAAAACAGAGCTTTAGAAAATGCAAGACTTAAATCTTTTGTTTTGACTTATTGAGGGGATGATTTTATAGTTGAAAAAAAGTGTTGGCAAACGGAGATGATTATGCAAACTATCGGAATTATCGGTACGGGGATTTTCGGCTCAGCCTTGGCTTTGACCGCGGTGCGTGCCGGAAACAAAGTTTTGTGTTGGGACAGAAAGCAAGATATTATTGATTCCATTAACCAAAAGCACACAAATCAAAGGTATCTGCCCAATATTCCGCTTCCGGATGACATTAGAGCCACTAATGACTTAGCAAAAGTTTTTGAAACTGCGCAAATTGTGCTTCTCACCACCTCCGCCCAAGCAACGCGCGAAATTTTAGAGAAGATTAAACCCCTTCTCAAGGCTGATACTATCTTGGTTTTTTGTGCCAAAGGGATTGAGGCGCAAAGCGGAAAAATGCTCTCCGAAATTGCGCAAGAAATTATTCCCTCGACTACTCTTGCCATTTTATCGGGTCCGGGGTTTGCCGTAGATATTGCTCACAAAAAATTAGCCTCCGTTACGATTGCCTCACAAAAAGAAGGGGTTGCCAAGCTCTTGTGTGAGACCTTAGGGACACCTTTTTTCCGTCCTTACACTACGACCGACATTATTTCTCCGCAAATCGGCGGCAGTGTTAAAAATGTGATTGCCATTGCCTCAGGCATTGTCGAAGGGGCTCAGCTCGGAGATGGGGCAAGGGCTGCACTGATTACCAGAGGATTAGCTGAAATGCTCCGTTTGGCAAAAGTGCTCGGCGGCAGTGTCAACACCATGATGGGCATGTGCGGCTTGGGTGATTTGGTATTAACAGCCAACTGCTCACAATCTCGAAACTTTAGTTTTGGTTATGAAATCGGGGTTTGCGGCAAAGCTCAAAAAATATTGCAAGAGAACACGCGTACGGTTGAAGGGATTTTTACCACTCAAGCGGTACTCAAACGGGCGCATGAACTTGGGATTGAAATGCCGATTTGTGAGATTGTCAGTCAAATTTTGTTTGAAGGTCTGTCTATTCAGACAGCTATGGAAAAATTAATGTCAAGACCTTATAAAGATGAAGGGTGCTAATGAGCTAAGCTCATCAGCACCGTAAAGCATTATTACAAGTTCTCTTGGAAGAACTTGGTTATCTTTTCAAAAGGAATTTTTTCAAGATTATCATATAAATCGACGTGGTTAGCGCCCGGAATAATCATTAACTCCTTATTTTCACCTTGCAATTTTTTGAAAGCATCTTCACTAAAGTAGCGGCTATGTGCTTTTTCGCCATGAAGCATTAAGACTGCCCCTTTAATCTCGTCACTATAGCTCAGCAACGGCATATTCATAAAGGACAGAGATGATGTCATGTTCCAACCGCCCGTTGAATTAATTGAACGCTTGTGATAGCCCCGTGGAGTTTTATAATAGCCATAGTAGTCTTGAACGAATTGCGGTTCCTCACCGGTTAATTTATCGGGCAATCCCGCGGCAACAGCATAAGTTCCGGATTTGGCATCTTGCGTTCTTTGTGCGTTGAGTTTTTGGCGCAGGGCATAGCGATCTTCTTTGCTCATGGCATCAAAATAGCCATTGGCATTAACGCGGCTCATATCATACATCGTAGAAGTCACGGTGGCTTTGATACGCGTATCCATGGCTGCGGCATTTAAGCCAAATCCACCAAAGCCGCAAATGCCGATGATACCGATTTTTTCGGGATTTACTTCAGGCAAAGTGCTTAAAAAATCTACCGCGGCACTAAAATCTTCGGTATTAATGTCGGGAGAGGCGACATTGCGCGGCTGTCCACCGCTTTCACCGGTATAAGACGGGTCAAAAGCAAGTGCAACGAAACCCTGCTCGGCCATTTTTTGTGCATATAGGCCTGAGGCTTGCTCTTTTACCGCACCAAACGGGCCAGAGACGGCAATTGCTGCCATATCTTGGTATGTTCCGGATTTGGGTAAATATAAGTCACCGACCAATTTGATACCGTAACGATTTTTGAAACTGACCTTTTGAACTTTGACTTTATCACTTTTGGCAAAAGTTTTATCCCAAGTGTGTGTTTGGTAATATTTGAACAAGCCCAATACCACCAAAACCGCCAAAATTCCTATTGAAATGATTTTCATTAGCTTTCTCCTGTTGTTGCGTGTGGGATAGTTTAGCTTTTAGAGTAGGCTCTAAGTCAAGACCTTTTTGTAAAAAAAAGACCTGATGCAAAAAAGCGTCAGGTCTTTGGTGGTTTAATTGTTAGTCATCCTCTTCTACAGGACAAGGAATACTTTTGTAATCATGGCCTTCATAGGCATATAAGCCGGTGATTTTCCGAAAACGACACACATAGAGGCTCACATAGCGTTGGTTGTTTTCATAATATATTCCTTGAGGATTTTCAACAAACAGCAAGTCTCCTTCTTGGCGGATTGAACCATTGAGCTCTCTGTCCCATGAGCGCATGTCAAATGCCTTGCATTCCACATCCAGCACATAGTACTGATTATTGCCAAGGTATTGCAAAACACGATAGGGATCTGCAAAATTATTATGCGCAACGGTTATACCTTGTGCAGAAAACCGTTGGACGGTTGGACTGTCAACTTGTCCGATTCCGTGTGGCGTCACGGGCTTTTCTTGCTGTATAATCAACAAGCGGCGTTTTTGGCGCGCGGCTTGTTTGTCATAGCCTTGATACCAATAGCCGGTGATGTCTTTATTGAGGGCTTGTGAGGTTCGGCCAATACACAACAGGCTTTGATTGATGATTTCGGCATTGTCCACAATCGTCGTAATTTCAGATAAGCTCGGAAGTTTGACATTATAGCGCGAAAGTATGGCTTTCATTTGCTTTTCGTCATAAACTTCTGCCGTTAACAAGTCTAGACGGATATATTTATCGGATTCATCAATAAATATGCCCTTTTCTTGTTCAAAAACCGTTGAAGTAAAACGTCTTCCGTCTTTTAAGAAATAATCTCCCGGAAGCCGCATTTGCTCAATTGTGATAATTCCCATGTAACCACGGCTTGCCTTCAAATTGTTGAAGCGGGCACGTCTTTCCAACTGTGCCAAAAAACTTTTTTCCATAAGGCTTTAATATTAAGGGTTAATAATTGTATTAATAAGCTAAATTATGCGCTTGTTGTATTTCTTTTGCTTGTGTTTGTCAAGAGGTTCGGAAAGAAGTTTTTTAGTAGTTATCCGGCAGGTCGTTTTCCAGCAAAATGATTTTTTTGCGTTCGCAGTTCAGTGCATAGGCATGTTGCAAGCCATCTTTTAGGCTCTTGGCGATATAGATTTTGCTTGTGGGATAATTGGCTTTTTCCAGTCCTGACTTGATGGGTAAGGTTTGTTTTTCGCCTACCAAAATCACATAGTCGCAAACTTTTGATATATCTTCGCCAAAGGCTTGGTTGAGGCTGTTTTCTTGCTCGCCTAACTCAACCATTCCCGGCGTGATGATGATTTTGTAGTCATCAAACAAAGACAAAGTTTTTAGGGCGGCCTTGGTTCCGCTTGGGTTGGAGTTAAAGCCGTCATCAATAATCGTGACTTTGCCATGCTCGGTTAATTCTAAGCGGTGCGGAACGGCTTTGATTTTTAGGAGTTGGGGTTTGAGTTTGGCAAGCGGAATACCCAATAAACTACACATTGCCAGAGCCCCTGCCAGATTGACAATATTGTGTTCTCCAAGCAATCGGGTTTGATAATCGCATTTTTCACCCGTTGGTGTTACAAACGTAAAGCTCGTTCCTTGGGAAGAGACTTTAACATTTGTTGCTTGGTAGTCATTATGTTTGCCCAAGCCATAAGTTTGATACTTGTGTTTGGGCGGATTGTTACGAATAAGTTCATTATCGCCATTGACGAGTAAGAAGCCGTCTTGAGGCAAAGCATCTGACAATTCATATTTGGTTTTGATGATGTTGGCTTGGGTTTTGAAACTCTCCAGATGTTGCGCGCCCAAGGCTGTGATAATACCGTGTTTGGGGTGGACAATATCGCACAATTCCTTAATATCGCCGACATTTTGCGCCCCCATTTCGCAGACAAAGACTTCATCGGTGGATTTTAAGTATTCTCTTATGGTTTTTACAATTCCCATCGGGGTATTGTAACTTTCGGGCGTCATCAAAGAATTAAAAGACGCATGCAGTAAGGTGTTGAGATAGTATTTTACGCTGGTTTTGCCATAGCTGCCGGTGATGCCGATGGTAAGCAAGTCAGGACATGAGCGCAAAATCTTTTTGGCTTTGACGATATAGCAATGTCTTCTCCAGGCTTCAAAGGGCATATTGATATAGTTGGCAACGAGTACGACTATGCCGACCAAACCGTAAGCCAAGGGCAACCAAGCTATATTTTGGACCCAAGCGCAATAAAACATTAAGCCCAGCAAGACAACGGCCGTGAAGAGCAATCTATCAACCCTGTGGGTATAGACGAGGCGCTTTTTGGCTGATTTTGGCCACATTGCCCAACAAAAAAGCGCAAACAAGGCACTCAAGCCCCAAGGGTTAAGTGTTATTTTTAAGCCGATGAGCCCAAGCAGAAGAGCTAAAATTTGGCTCCAAGAACGGTGGAGGTTGTGTGCCAGCCATTTGGTTTGGACTTTGGGCTTATAAGCATTGAGCTGAAACATGTGGGTAAAATAACGCAGAGCCAAAAGTGTGGCACAAGCTCCAAAAACAAAACAAATTATTGGTGCTGACATTTTATTCTCCAATATTCAAAAAAGACTTGATAACGCGTGCAAAAAGATAAGGTTGTTCCAAAAACGAATAGTGCCCGGCGCCTTCAAACACCACCAAACCTGAGCCTTTGATAAGGCTTTCCATTTTTTTGGCATCAGACAAAGGTGTGGCTGTGTCTTTATCGCCCCAGATTAACAAGGTTTCTGCCGTGATTTGCGGCAATAAGGGTTCTAAATCTTCATTAACGGCTTTGACCAAGCAACCCCGCATGATGGGTGATGCCGCCGCATAGTCAGCCGAGCCAAACTTGGTTTGAAAATAATTCAAAGCCAAAGGAAAACACTTGATGAGCTTTTTGCCCAGTTTATAAAGGCCAACCTTTAGTTTGTATTTTAGGCCTCGTTTGGGCAAAATTCCGGCCGAATCGACCAAGATGTTTTTGGTTATCTTAAAAGGTAAATTTGACCTGGCATTGAGCTTGATAATAACTCTGCCACCAAACGAGTGCCCCAGCAAAATCACCTTATCGGCTTTGAAAAGTTTAAGGAATTCCACCACAAAATCGGCATAGTCATCGACCGACCAAACCTGCGGCGGTTCTTCGCTCTCACCAAAGCCGGGCATATCTAAGGCCACGACATGATACCGGCAAGAGATGATATTAATGATATTTTCAAAGAGCTTGATATTGGCTCCCCAGCCATGGAGCAAACAGACCAGTTCGCCCGAGCCTTGGCTTTGATAATTGATATTTATTCCTTTGATTGTGGTGCGCACGGTAAAATCTTTACTCTATATTAAACAGAATCGTTGTATTGCTTTCTTATTGTTAGCTTTTTTGTATTAAATAAACCTTAAAAGGAAAAAGATTATGAAAATTAAAGTTGCGGTTATTTTCGGCGGTAAGAGCACCGAACATGAAATTTCCATTATTTCTGCCGTTCAAGCCATGAATAATATGGATACCGAGAAATATGACATTATTCCGCTTTATTTAACCAAAAATAATGAATTTTATTTTGGGGAGGCTCTGCGTAATATTAATGAATATCGCAACATCAAATCCTTGCTGGAAAAATGCCAAAGAGTGATTTTGGTCAATGACGGTATCAAGCACAAAATCATTAAATATCCTTTTAAGCTGTTTGGCAAAAAGGTTTTGAGCGAATTTGACGTGGCTTTCCCGATTGTTCACGGGACAAATGTTGAAGACGGTACTTTGCAAGGATTTTTGAAAACGCTTGATGTTCCTTTTGTGGGGTGCGGTGTTTTTGCCTCCGGCTTGGGCATGGATAAATTTGCCATGAAAATTATGCTCAAAGAAGCCGGTTTTCCGGTGTTGGATTGCTTGCGCTTTAATGCTCACGATTATCAAGAGCCGGCACAAGTTATTGAAAAGATTGAGAAAAAATTCGCCTATCCGGTGATTGTGAAACCCGTTAACCTTGGTTCCAGTATCGGTATTTCTCGCGCCGATGACAAAGAGGCTTTGGCAAAATCTTTAGATACGGCTTTTAGTTTTGCCGATATGGTGTTGGTTGAACGCGCAATTACCAATTTGAAAGAAATTAACTGTGCGGTTTTGGGCGACAGTGATGAAGCCTCAGCTTCAGAATGTGAAGAGCCCCTCACCTCGCATGAAATTCTCAGCTACCAAGATAAATATATGGGTGACGGTGCAAAATCCTCCGGCTCTAAGGGTATGCAGAGTTTGAAACGCAAAATTCCGGCCGATATTCCTCTCGAACAAAAGAAAGCTATTCAAGAGATGGCGGTTAAGGCTTTTCAATATCTGGATTGTAACGGTGTTGCCAGAATCGACTTTATGATTGATGAAGATGAGGGAAAAGTTTACTTTAACGAGATTAATACAATTCCGGGCTCACTTTCATTTTATTTGTGGGAGCCTTTGGGCATTAAATATAAAGAGTTGTTGACCAAACTTATCAACTTAGCCCTTAAGAGAGAGCGTAAAGAATCTGAAATTGTGTACTCTTTTGATACAAATGTGCTGGCTCAGGCCGGAAGTTTTGGTGCAAAGGGAAGCAAAGGAAGTAAATTGTAAAAATTTATCTCTTTGATTTTCAATGATTTTATAAAAAAGTTGAAAAAATTATTTTCCCTTAAGCGTTCCTTAAGGAGCCAATGTAAAAGTGAGTTTGTAGTTAAGGACAAACCACTTTTATTTTAAGGAGAAAAAACATGAATAAATTTATCACAGCTTCTGCTTTTGTTGTTGCTTTAGGATTGAGCGCCAATGCATTTGCCGCAGGTTTTCAGGGACAAGCCAATATGGGCGGTTTTCAAGGTCCGGGATTGCAACCAAGCTCTGTTTCCGAGGCTTTGAAACTCAATGACGATACGCCGGTTGTATTAATCGGACAAATCGAAAAGAGTTTGGGTGGCGAAAAATACCTCTTCAAAGATGCAACAGGCAGCGTTACGGTAGAAATCGATAACGAGGACTGGAGAGGCATAAACGTTACCCCGAAAGACACCATCGTTATCCAAGGTGAAGTTGACAAAGACTTCTTTAAGACCGAAATTGATGTTGACAGCGTAGCTTTGAAAAAATAATCTGACTTTAGGAAAAAACTGCAGTCCCCGGGAAAAAAAGCTCGGGGCTGCAGGTGTAAGAAAAAGGAGCTTTCCATGCGGGTGTTGTTAATTGAAGATGATGAACTTATCGGTGATGGTATCAAAACCGGACTTGAAAAAATGGGCTTTACGGTTGATTGGTTTCAAGACGGCGATGATGGCGAAGAAGCACTGTTGCAAGCTCCTTATGACGCGGTTGTGCTGGATCTGGGTTTGCCGCAAAAAGACGGATTGGAGATTTTGGAGAGCTGGCGAAATGCCGGCAAGAAAGAACCGGTGTTAATTTTGAGTGCCAGAGGCGACATTGACCAGCGCATTTTAGGTCTTAACCTCGGGGCAGATGATTATTTGGCAAAGCCCTTCTCGCTCAAAGAAGTTCAAGCCCGCTTAAATGCCCTTATTCGTCGCCAAAGTGGACAAGTCAGCCCGCAACTTGAGCACAAAGGGGTGGTCTTTGACCCGCAAACCAGACGTGTTAGTTTTATGGGAAAAGAAGTTACATTTTCACCAAAAGAGCTGATTGTATTGGAACTGTTGCTTCGTAACAAAAATAAAGTGCTCTCAAAAGAAGTAATTGAAAACAAAATCTATTCTTGGGGCGACGAAGTGCAAAGCAATGCCGTGGAAGTGCATGTTCACCATTTGCGCAAAAAGCTCGGCAAAGACTTTATTAAAACAATCAACAAAATAGGATATATCGTGGAGGATTAATGAAAAAACTCAGTCTTAAACTCAGGCTCATTATCTTGTTTGTGTTGATTGCCGGTGTGTTCGGGGCAATCGCCGGCGCTATGTCTTGGCTTGAAACAAGAGAAAAAATCGATGA
>CALXOP010000014.1 GCA_944390035.1 uncultured Alphaproteobacteria bacterium
TTTTCGGTAATTTCACGAATAACCTTACCGCCTGAACCAATAACTTCACGGATTTTATCGACCGGAATCTTAATGGCGATAATGCGCGGTGCTTTGTCAGAAACATGTGGACGAGGAGCAGAAATAGCCTTTGCCATTTCGCCCAAGATATGGATACGCCCTTCATGAGCTTGAGCCAAAGCCTTTTCCATAATTTCTTTGGTAATGGAGGTGATTTTAATATCCATTTGCAAAGCGGTCACACCGTCTTTTGTACCGGCAACCTTAAAGTCCATATCACCCAAGTGGTCTTCATCACCCAAAATATCGGTCAAAATAGCCACACGACCGTCATCTTCTTTAATCAAGCCCATAGCAATACCAGCCACTGGTTTTGTCATCGGCACACCGGCAGCCATCAAAGACATGGTAGAACCGCAAACGGTCGCCATAGATGAAGAACCGTTAGATTCCATAATTTCAGAAACCACGCGAATGGTATAAGGGAAGCTGTCTTTATTTTTCGGCAACATCGGATGAATTGCACGCCAAGCCAATTTACCATGACCGATTTCGCGACGTCCCGGGCTACCGATTCTACCGCATTCACCAACTGAGAACGGCGGGAAGTTGTAGTTCAGCATAAAGTCTTCTTTATACTCATCCATCAAACCGTCAACAACTTGCGCATCTTCACCTGTACCCAAAGTGGTAACAACCAAAGCCTGAGTTTCACCGCGCGTAAAGATGGCAGAACCATGAGCCATCGGCAAAACATCAACTTCGCATTGAATTGGGCGAACTGTTTTAGTATCACGTCCATCAATACGATGACCCGTGGTCAAAACTTTTTCTCTCATAACATGATGCATCAATTTTTCAATGGCATCTTGCGCATAGCGTTGTTCAAACTCATTTTCCGGATCCAAAGTAGCTTTGAATTTTTCAGAGGCTTGAGCAATGAGTTCACCGCGTTTCAACTTATCGGTTTCCTTAAATGCTTCTTCAAAATCAGCGCTAAATCCGTCAGCCAATTTTTTGTAGAGTTCATCAAATTCAGGCGGAAATACCGGAGTTTCCCAAGGTTCTTTTCCGGCTTCGGCTTTTAATTCTTCAATGAGTTTAATAACCGGTTGGAAGTTTTCAAAACCAAACATAACGGCACCAAGCATTGTTTCTTCAGACAATTCTTGAGCTTCGGATTCAACCATCAAAACACCTTCTTTGGTACCGGCAACAACCAATTCCAAATCCGATTCTTTAAGTTGAGCAATCGTTGGGTTCAAAATATATTGACCGTCTTTGTAACCGATTTTAGCCGAAGCAATAGGCCCCAAGAACGGAATACCGGAAATGCTCAAAGCAGCCGAAGCGGCAATCATGGCCGGAATATCGGAATCGGTTACTTGGTCATGAGACAATACGGTACAAATAACTTGGACTTCGTTTTTGAAAGCATCCGGAAACAGCGGACGAATAGGTCTGTCAATCAAACGAGAGAGCAAAACTTCACGTTCGCTAGGTTTGCCTTCACGTTTCATAAAACCGCCGGGAACTTTACCGGTTGCATAGTATTTTTCTTGATAATTAACTGTCAAAGGAAAGAAATCCTGATCAGCCTTTACCTCTTTAGCTGCGCAAACAGTTGCAATAACTTCGGTTTCACCATAGGTAACAACGACAGCTCCTTGCGCCTGACGAGCCAGCTTACCCGTTTCCAATACCAATTTGCGTCCGCCCCATTCCATTTCTTTGCGAACCACATTAAAATTGATCATATATCTTTCCTTTCTTTCATATTCTCTTACAAACATCAATCAATCCGAGCCTTCCCGAATTGACCACCTACCCGAGAGCAGGATTTAAAACGAATGCGGAACACCCTGCCCCGCATTCAACAAACTTTACTCAACCTACAACAAACCCAAAGGTTACTTTAGGCTGACTTCTCCAAACGCCGGAATTTACTTTGGCAAGGCAAATAGAGCTATTTCTACCATCCAAACAAATTGCCTTGTACATCAATGCACACAATTTTGAGCTCCGATAAAAACTCTCTAATTGCCTCATCCAACAAAATCCTACTTACGGAGGTCTAATCTCTTAATCAAATCCTGATATCTGCTTTCGCTCTTAGATTTCAGGTGATCCAACAAGTGACGACGACGGCTAACCATCTTCATCAAGCCCAAGCGAGAGTGTAAATCTTTTTGATGAGTATTGAAGTGCTCAATCAAAGCATTGATTCTGTAGGTCCAAATAGCGATTTGAACTTCCGGAGAACCGGTATCACCTGGGGTTAAACCATATTCTTTAATTAATTCTTGTTTTTTTTCATTAGTAATCGACATCAATTTATCCTTTATACATATTAAAGATTAAACACTCGAACCGGAGAAATTCTGTTTTCCTCGATTCGCACAATCGCAATCAAACCATCCTCAAAATAAGCGGCGACCTCTTTCCCAATCAAGTTTTGTACTTGATAAGCCTTTGGCGACACGCCTTGTCCAAGTTTAAGCTTGTTTGCATCAACTTCCGAAACAGCAATCACCGCGATGTCGCGCAGAGATGTTTCTAACGGAAGCAAAAATTCTTTTAGGGGGATACTATGCACCAAATTTTTTATATTTTCCAGTAAAATTTTCGACTCAAGCCCGAAATTACCGCATTTTGTGCGTCTTAATTCCTGCAAATAGCCGAGAGTCCCCAATTTTTGAGCCAAATCATGCCCGAGTGTGCGCACATAAGTTCCTTTGGAGCACTCCACCCGAAAACGCGCTTGGTGATTCTCTAGTTCTTCTAAAAGTTCCAGAGCATAAATTTCAACCTCTCGCTCCGGTATGGCAACATCTTCACCTTTTCTGGCCAAATTATAGGCCCGTTCCCCGTTGATTTTAATGGCGGAATAGGCAGGCGGTATCTGTTTTATTTTGCCGATAAATTGCGGCAAGACACTCAAAATTTCTTCTCTTGTCGGAATTTTTGACGATTCTCCGATAATCTCCCCTTCAGAGTCATCGGTATTGGTTGCTTTGCCCCATTGGATGATAAATTCATATTCTTTTTTTCCGTTTGTCACATAAGGCAAGAGCTTTGTCGCCTCCCCGAAAGCAATCGGCAACACGCCTGTCGCAAAAGGATCGAGCGTGCCGGCATGCCCGTTCTTTTTGGCATTAAGCCACTTCCTTGTCAAATTCACCACTTGAGTTGAGCCAATATCTCGAGGTTTATCGACAATCAGCCAACCATTGATATTTTCGCCTTTTTTATGTTTCATACGTTACCATCCTCATCTCTTGTTTAAAGGATAAGTTTTCGGCTGGCAACAAAAAAGTGCTTCTTTCAAAAAGAAGCACTTTCAAGCAATAGAGTTTAGTCTTTTAATAATTCCAAACGATACCGGATTCCGTCTTTAACGCAAACAAATTTATCCGTTTTTTTGCCTCGACAAACAAACAAGCAACTCTGCCCGTTATATTTATCCATAAACACGTCATCAGCCTTTTGCTCATAGCCAAGCGTCGGACAACTCACTTGATAAACCTCGCGTTTATAACCTTGAAACATCCGCCACACATCGGCATAGATATTCAAGTCCAAATTCTGCATTAAACACCCCTCAAAGCAAGGCACTAGCACCTTCTTTTCATTAGGGGTTTTGCCTTCCCATAAAGCATTCACCAAAACAGAATCTTCAGACAATGTATTTCCAAATTTTTCTTTCTTCTTCAGAAAATCCTCAACAAAATCGGCATAATCCACCAGTTTCGCACAAGGACTTTCCGTTAAGATAATTTTGGTTTCAAAGGTGCTTTCCGGAATTTTCATACCCAAATGTTCGCTCATTTTGCGACGCCTCATACAGCTGACAAATCGCCAACCGTCTTTCAGACGAATTTTCATAATATCGGCTTCCAAACCTTGAGCACTTTTGGAGTCCAATTTCTCATAATCCGAACATTCTTTTTGGCAGAGCTTTCCGTTTTGAAAATAGCTGAAAAGATATTTTCCGCTCCAGAGTTTTCCCTCAAACACTTTTAAAACAAACAAAAAATTATTCAAATCTTCAGCTTTTCCAAGGACTTTAACCTGAAAATCATCTTGCCACAAATGCCAAGTTCCGTTTTGCGAATAGACAATTTGTTCACCCAAAATTTCATACTTCTCAACAATGGATACCGTATGCAAAAGATGGCCCTTTTTATCTTCCCGACACAAGCAGAAAAATTTTTCATTATACTTCAAGGCAAACACATCATCGCTAACGTCCAAAATCTCATCAGCCACAAGAGTTGTTTTCATCTCATAGTCCGGAGCACTCATCTGTCGCAAAACAATTTTGTTTCCGACTTTTCTCAACTCATAATCTTTTTTAATTTCTGGTTTCATAATTATAAAATTTATAATAAGTGAATTAAGCCCACTATACATCAAACTTTTCAAAAATCAAATATTTTTGACAAATCATTTGACAAAACACCCCGTTTTGCTATGATAAATCTAATAACTTATTTTTATGAACCCTAAAACAAATCAAAATGAAAAAGATTGTAAACTTAGAATTTTTGCCGGAGTATAATGCTTACGGCATGAGTGATGAACAAATGGCGGCTTTTGCAAAAGAAGGCATTACCCCTATTTTGCAGTTGTCCGATGAAGATTATGCCCAACTGGCAAACAAAGAACCCCATGCCAACCAACCGACCGCAGGCTTCCTGATGGGGCGTGAAAAAGGCTATTACACAATTGATATGCCTTACGCCAAGGCGATTGCCCAGTCAGGTGTCCACCTCAGATTTTTAACTTATAACGAAAATCTGGCGCAAATGGATGGCATTGATGGACTGATTTTGCCGGGTGGTGCGTTTGATTCGCCAAACGAGTTCTACACGGACCCGCAAAAAGGAAACAGCACGCCGGGAACCCGTTCTTATGCCTACATTACCTCAATTATGAAGGCCGAAAAAGAAGGGATTCCGATGTTAGGAATTTGCGCCGGTGCTCAGATGATAGGCGGTATGCACGGCATGAAAATGTACCGTGATCTCAAAGCCTACACCCAAACCTCTTTGGAACACAAAACCAAAGATTTGGGCGCACACGACGTGTTCATCTACCCTGACACACCTTTGGCAAAAATCTTAGGCGAAGGGCATATTAAAACCAACTCACGCCACCGTGAGGCAATGATGCCCAACGACCACATTTCAGATTTGAAAATCTACGCCTCCACCGCTGACGGCACACCCGAAGCCTGGGGCAATGAGGACAAAAACATTTTGTGTATCCAGTGGCATCCTGAGGATTTTGCCGCTCAAGGTGATACCAAAATGCAAAAAATTTATGATTGGTTGGCCGAAAAAGCCTCTCAGCATAAACAAATGCAGATGCAAAAACAAAGAAGCTGGCAGAAGAAATCTCTTCTCTCCCGCTAACCTTTGTTAATTATAAAATAACCGCTCGGCTCAGTACCGGGCGGTTATTTTTTTGCTTTTTTATTTATTCTTCATCCTTAGATTTCAAATCTCTTTGCACCTTAGGATCATGTAACAACTTTTCAATTTTATCAACTTCCTCAAATGTATCATCTAAGCGGAAATTAATCTCCGGCACATAACGCAAGGTCGTCTTTTTGCCGATAACCTTACGAAAATGTCCGCCGGCCAACTGCAAACCGCCCATCACTTCTTGGTTTAATGCGTTATTTGACGTGATAAAATAAACATTACAATACTTCAAATCCGGAGAAACCTGTACATCGGTAATTGTTACGAGAGTATCGATTCCTTCCAGATTTCTCACATTTTCATGCTGAATTTCGCCGGCAATAATTTTTTTAATTTCTTGCCCAACGCGCAGCTGCCTTTGTGATTGTTCTTTTATTGCCATATTACACCTCACAACCAATTAGAGTTTAGCGGCAATCGCTTCAATTTCATAACATTCAATAAAGTCACCGACTTGAATATCGTTATAGTTTTCAAAACTCATACCGCATTCATAGCCTTCTTTAACTTCTTTCACATCATCTTTAAAGCGTTTGAGTTGACCCAAGTTACCGTCATGAATAACCACGTTATCACGCAACAAGCGTACCTTAGAACCGCGTTTAACCAAACCTTCGGTAACCATACAACCGGCAACTTTACCCACACCGGTAATATTAAAGACGTTTCTGATTTCGGCATAACCCAGAATTTTTTCTTTCAATTCCGGAGAGAGCATACCTTCCAAACCTTTCTTAACATCATCGGCCACATCATAAATAATGGAGTAATAACGAATATCAACTCCGTCTCTGCGAGCCATATCACGCG
>CALXOP010000015.1 GCA_944390035.1 uncultured Alphaproteobacteria bacterium
AAAAATCAAAAATAAAATTGTAAATACGGAGATAATAAATGAAACAACTCGCAGGTTCTATTCGCATCGGTTGGGTAATTGAATACAAAAACAAACCTTGGACCATCACCAAAGCAATGCACATCAAACCGGGTAAAGGCGGTGCATTTATGCAAGTTGAAATGAAGTCGGTTGAAGAAGGTACCAAAACCAACGAGCGTTTTCGTACGGAAGATACCGTAGAAAAATTAATGGTAGAAGAAAAAGATTGCCAATTCTTGTTTGAAGATTCTACCGGCTTAACCTTTATGGATAGCGAAACATTTGATCAATTCTCCATGCCGTCAGACATCTTGGGCGACAGCCGTCCGTTCATGACCGATGGTATGCAAGTAATCATCAGCTTTATTGACGGCAAACCGATTTCGGTAGAATTGCCGCAACAAGTTATTTGTGAAGTAGTCGAGACCGAACCGGTTGTTAAAGGACAAACCGCCGCTTCTTCATACAAACCGGCAATTTTGGATAATGGCGTACGCACCACCGTTCCGCCGTTTATCGGAGTCGGTGATAAAATCGTTGTCGGAACGGCTGAAGCCAACTATGTAGAGAGAGCAAAATAATGTCTTATCTTTCCCCAAATCTGTCTTTGCTGATAAATGCGGTTAAGAAAGCCTCCGGCTCGCTTAATCGTGATTTCAGCGAGATTGAACAACTGCAATCATCGGTTAAAGGCTACAAGGAATTTGTGGTTGCCTCTTACGGCAAAGTCTCAAAAGCACTTCAGGTCGAATTAGGCAAAATCCACCCGGACTATCCGATTATTTCCGATGCCGAAAAATTAAGCGGACGTAATTGTTATATTGTGTCCCCGATTGACGGTCTGAGCAACTTTTCAAGAGGAATTCCTTGCTTTGCCATCAATGTTGCCGTTTATGAAAACAACACCATCACTGCGGCTGTTGTGTATAATCCGGCAACGGATAACCTCTACTTTGCCGAAAAAGGCAAAGGCGCATATAAGGAAGGTTTCCGCAATCATGAGCGCTTGAGAGTATCTGCTCGCAAGGACTTGCAAGATGCTTTGATAGCAACTCTTGTTAGCTATCAAAAGGATGTTAAAGAATACGATTCTTTGCAGAAAAAAATTGTTGCCGCCACTGACAACTTGCGCATTTCAGGCTGTTGCTCATTGGACTTGGCTTATGTTGCTTCCGGCAAATTTGACGGAGCTATTAGCCGAGGCAATAAATTGGCCGACTATGCCGCAGGTATTTTGCTGGTTAAAGAAGCCGGTGGTTACGTGTTTGACATTGAGCAAGCCGATAAAAGAACCGAAAACCTCAATTTGGTGCTGAATTCCGGTAATTTAATGGCAGTTAACAACGAATTGGGTCGCAAGTTAGACGAATTATTGTCCAAATAATTACAAGAGGGAGAAAGAGGATGAGAGTAAAACAAATGCTTGGCGTATCGCTTTGTGCGCTGGTGCTGTCGAATGCTTTTGATGTTCAGGCCGCAGACGATTCTTATGTCGATTTGTCGGTGCTGAATTCTTTACAGCCGGGCGATTCGCTTTTTGTTGAGACTCAACCTCTTTTCCCGATTGTCAAAAAAGATACCTCTGCTCCTGCAAAGGTTAAAAAGGCCAAAAAGAAGGCGGTAAAAAAACAATCTTCAAAATCTCTCAAACAAGAGATTAAAAAAGAAACACCGGCCCCGGTAAACAAAGAGAGCGTAAAATCTCAAGCAACAAAAGCTGAAGTTAAAACCCCGGAAACCTCAAAACCCGAAGAAAAAATTGAGATTCTGCCGCAAACGCCTGCAATTCCGCAACCTTTAGCCGATAAAAAGGACGCCGAAAAAGCTGAAACACCGGCTAATACCATGCCGGAGGCAATGCCGCAAGCGCTAAATCAAACCGAAACACCGGCTCCAACCGCTCCGCAAAGCGAAACTACAACAACATCGGCAGAGCAGGGTGCTCAATCTTCCGCACAGCCGGAATCTAATGCTGTACTGACACCGGCGCCGGCCGTGTCGTCACAACTTCCGCAAGCAAATGCACCACAAAAAACCGAACCGAGTGAGGCAAAGGAGGTAATGCCTCAGCAAGCGGTTGCTCAACCGGCTGTAACAACCCAGGAAGTGACAACTACTTCAACGTCTGCACCCGCAACGGCTCCGTCTGTAACTGCTCCTATCGCCGAACAGCCGGCCCAAAAGGTTGTTGAGCCGCTTATTCCGCAAGCAAGCACTTCGCAAGCAACTGTCGATAAAGAAGGAATCCGCTTTGACGAAGGCTCTTACGAAATTTCGGCAGAAAACGAGCAAAAGATTCTGTCGCTGATTGCCTCATTTGAAAATCCGCAAAAAAATAAAATAGCCATTTATGCCTATAACTATGATAACGGCGAAAATTCATTTAAGAAAAAGAAACTGAGTCTTGATAGAGCCACGGAGATTCGCTCTTTGTTGCTGAATAAAGGATATAAGAACTTCAGCATCAAAGTCATCAATGTAACCGATAGTCAAGAGAAGAATAATTTGGTCGAAATTGAAGAAATTAAGTAAAAAAATTAAAAATATGTAAATTAATGCTTGCGTTATTAAAGAGTCTAATGTATAAGAGCACTAAATTTATATGTCTTTAAATAAAGTTTTGGAGAAAAAGCAATGAAAAAAGGGATTCATCCGGATTATCACGAGATTACCTATGTGATGACCGACGGAACAGAGTTAAAAACAAAAAGCACTTGGGGTAAAGCCGGTGACAAAATGACTTTGGAATTAGACCCGAAGTCTCACCCGGCATGGACAGGTATTCACCGCATGGTTGACAGCGGCGGTCAAGTATCTAAATTTAATTCTAAATTTGCTGCATTTGGCCTGAAAAAAGATACCAGTGTTTCAGATAACAAATAAGCCTTTAGATATTTAGCTATTTATTAACCTGCGTTGTGTAATAATAACGCAGGTTTTTTATATTTCAAATAAAGCGAAAAGACATGGTAAAAATAGTACATTATGAGGTTTATGCCGACCGCGGCGATGGCTGGAAATTAGTGGAGCAATTTTCTATTGAGCAACGGCAAGAGGCAGTAAATCTGGCCAAAGAGCTGGAACGAGATGATAAAGCGGCAGTTAAAATAATCCGCGAAATCTTTGATGTTCAAGATAACACCTATCAAGAAAGCGTGGAATATGTCAGCGGTCTCAATCGCAAGAATAAACCAAAAATATCGGGTAGTTTTCCATTTAGCAATAACTACGGTGGAGAATATGATGTTGAGTATGAAAAAATCAACAATGAGAAAAGCCCGTCCAATTCCATAATTTTTGCCTTATTAAAATTATTTGCCATAATTTTTCTGTGTTTAGCCTTTGCTAACTTACTTGTGAGCTTGCTTGAACCCCTAATAGAGACGTTTATTCCCGAAGACCAGCGCAAAAAGGTTTTGTTTATAGTCTTTTTTGCCGTATTTATTTTGATTACGATACCGCTAATCTTAAAAAAAGTACCTTGGGGCGCCTTTTATGGGCGTAACAAACGCAAAAAGGTCATAAACGAAAGTCGTTTTTTTGATAAGGCGGCAGCTATTGTTCGTCGTTACAATTTAAATGACAATTTTGATGATGCCATAACGCCGGTTTTTCCGGAAGCGCCACTTGAACACAAGCGCTACATTGTTGACTTTTTAACGGAGATTATGGGGAGTTTGGATTCAGCAATCTCTCTGAATGATCGCTTTACCAAATTAGGCATCAAATTGGTGGTATATGGCGGCTGTATGGAGCTCTCGCGCTATTGCGGTTTAGTGATTTCCGAGGCCAATTCGTTGCTCTATGAGGCTTACAAAATTTTGGACGGAGACAATCCGGACCTGGCGGCATTTTATGAAGCCAAGAGAAGTTATAAGGATAACAAGGTTGCCGTATTTTTAACGGGTGTCGGTGCTTATTTGATGTCACAAGTTATCAAAGGCGAGGAGATGGACTCTTCGATATTAAAAATCACCATGAAAAAGTGGATAAAACTCAATACACAACCTGAAGAAGAACCGCAAACCGCATCACTGCCCGATATTCTGACGGACGAAGCAGAAACATCACAGAAAGCACCACAAAAAACTATGCCCGACAAAACGGTATTGTTCAAATGTATTGTTGGCATTAAGACCGGCATAAACTTTTATGATGATGAAAAAGAAATTTCCTCAGAGACGGAAAGTGTGGTCAGAGGAGAAATCAGAAATATTATCTCGAATTTAGTAGCCAAATTGGATGGCGGGGAAGTGTTGGAAGACGACACAATCACCACCATCCAATTTAACAAATTAAATAACGCGGTCAAATTTACGGTTGATTACTTAGGCGATGTTGAAAATTATAAGGAACAATCAGAAGAAAGCGGACTTTTGCTGGACAACAAATGCTGTATTTTGGAAATGCCGTCAACCGACGATGTAAATTTAAGCCCGTATTTGGCAGATGTGTTTGAACAAACCTATAATAATGAGATTATTGTCAATGATGTCATCAAAGACGAGCTCACCGACAGTCACTATGACTTTGAATATCTGGGGGATAAAAAGCTCAGTCGCACCGGCAAAACGGTTGCCTTATACAAATTGCAGTATTAACTTAAATAAAATAATTGCGCAACCAAGAGAGTTATGCTACAATAAAAAATAGGTTTAACAAGGAGAAAAGCGATGGTAAGTTCAATATCTTCTACCACCAACAAAGATGAAAACGGCGTCAGCAGTTGGGAAAAAACGGTACAAGACGTTAACGACATTGATGAAAAATTTGCCAATGCCCGCGACATGGGCTATACCCGCTTGAACTATGCCCGCGTCACCACGGTTGGCAAATTGGCCGAATATGATTCGGTTGACTACTATAAAATTCAAGTCCAATCCAACGGTAAATTATCCGTCTCATTAAGAAGTACCGAAGGCGACGATGAAAAAGTTTTGGATTTGTCAAAGTATGATGCCAAATTAGAGGAGCTCAAAAAGTTAACAGACCCCGAGGGCTGGGAAAAAGAACAAGCCGAAAAGGCCGAACAAGAAGCCAATGCCCGCCTGTTGGACTTAACGGCCAAGGGTTTGCAGTTGCAGGTCTATACCATTAAAAACGGCAAGGAAGTCTTGATTGGTGACAGTAACGCCGAAAAAGGCAGTGATGAGTATGAGGCCATGAGCCAAATTTTATCAGGCGACTATCGTGCGCAAAAAGGCACTTATTACTTTAAGGTATCAAGAGACGAAACGGTTGAAAGCGATAAGGACATGCCTTATGCCTTACAGATTTTGCAAGGTGATAGCTATAAGCACGACTATGTGATGACCGAGCAAGTATCTGAAGATACCACCAACAAAAAGAATTCTACCGTTCCGACCAGCTCAACCGATGGCACCTTGTCCGGCGCCAATGCCATGTTGATACAAGCCGCACGCTATGAGGCGACTGCGCAAATGTTGGCGGTGGGCTATCAAAATATGGCCAGCATATATGGCAACAACTCCACCATGACGGTTGGGTCTTTAACGGTTAGTAAATTATCATAAGTCATAAAAAAAGACTTGTATATTAAGCAAAGAAAAACTATCCTAAGGATAGTTTTTCTGTTATTGAAGTAAGTAAAGAAAGGAATAAAGAAATGACAGCTCCATTAATGCCGAGAGCTACAGCGGTATGGTTGGTTGAAAACACCACGTTAACCTTTAAGCAAATAGCTGATTTTTGCGAATTACATGAGTTGGAAGTTCAAGCCATAGCCGATGGCGATGTTTCGTTTAATATTATGGGGTTAAATCCGCTAGAGACCAATCAATTAACGGCCGAAGAAATCAAGCGTTGCGAAGCCGATAAAAGAGCTTCTCTGCAGGCCAACAAGCTGGAATTAAATGTCCGTGAAAAAAATGCCAAAGCCAAAAAGCTGCTCTCACCGACACAAAGAAGTGACAAGCCTTGTGCTGTTTTATGGATTATTAAGAATTGTCCGGAAATTATAGATTCGCAAATTTGCAAATTGGTCGGCACCACCAAACCTACCATTGAAAGCATCCGCAACGGAACCCACAGAGATATGATGAATATCCGCCCGAAAAATCCGGTTGCCATAGGGTTGTGCTCCGAAAAAGAGTTGGAAGCCTCTCTTGCATTTTGCAAGGCTCGTGCTGAAAAAGCTGCCGCTCCGAAAAAAGCCTCCAAAAAGGCCAAAACCCCAAAAAAGACAGCTAAGAAATAGCTAAAGCTCAATCTGAAAGCCGCCTGTGCAAGGCGGCTTTTTTAAATGCCGAAAAGGGAGAAAATATGGAAAGCGACATCTTAATTCAGCAGTTGATACAACACGCCGCCCAACCCCAAATACTAAAAAATTTTTTTGTGTCTTACTTAAAAACTTTGGGCTTTAACGTTCAGGAAGGAATAGGCAAATCAGCACCCGCTGATATTACGGCAACGATTGGTCATGGCGAAAAACATTTGCTGTTATGCGGATATTATGATGTCTTGCCTCTCAAAAGCAAAGAATGGAGCTATCCGCCATTTAGTGGCAAAGCTGAATCCGAAATGATATTCGGTCGAGGTGCCACCTCGCTTGGTACCATTGCCTGCGCCATAAGTGCTCTGACCAAACTGAACCAACAAGGCCTCAAACCGCATATAAGCCTTTATTTATCGGCCAAAGGTGCGCATGCCTTAAATACCCTCAATAATTCAACCTTGCAAACTTTTCTCCAAACCTCGCCAAAAATTGATACTTGTTTATCGCTCACGCCGCAAGCTCACCGAGAATTAGGGGAAAACATAGCCACCGGTGCCAAGGGCTGTGTCATCTTTCAAATAAAATCTTTTGCCACCTCCGGCAACCCGAGCTCGCAAAGTGAAAGAGCAAATCCGTTACACAATATGGTCGATTTTCTGTTCAAAATAAAAACCTATCCGATAGATAGCGGCAATGAACACTTCGGCCCCAGCACCTTACAAATTTTGCATATGGAAAGTAATTACGCCAAAGAAGATGAACTCCCCGAAAGCGTCACCGCCACAATCGGCGTCTATTACAATTCAAGGCATTCCAAAGAAGAGATAGTGGAGTGGATGCGCAAAAATCTGGTGTTTTCACGCGGCCAGTTTGAAATGTCCCATAAATACGGTCCCGAAAGTTACCTCAGCCAAGCCACTCCGGCACTGGAGCAATTACAATCGGACGTGCATAAAGTTTTGGGCATAATGCCCACAGCCAAAGGCGATAGTATTCCCAATTTTGCCTGGCGCATAAGCCGCGTTCTACCCATGCTGAGTTTGGGACTCCCGGCCAATAAAATGCACTGTTGTGATGAGGCTGTTCACCAAGCCGATGTCAAACACCTGACCCAAATTTACCAAGAATTTTTTGCACACTATTGCAACTAGCGTACCATATTTGGCCCGAGCCCAAAAGAGGCTCCGGACCCCATGGATGAGCTTGAACTTCTAGACCTTCGCCCGGCATTGCGGGAGATTTTGGGTTCTCGGCTGGGTTGAGGCTCGGTCAGCGCCGGCAAAGGTTGCGGCTCCTCGGCAACACTCTCTTCGGACTGTGTCTCTTCAGCCTCTGGCGATGGTTCACTATCTGCCGCAACGGTATTTTCGGTGTCGCTAGGCTCAGGGATGGTTTGCGGCGCAAAAGGATTACTTCCGCCTCTAAAATGAGCGGCAACTTCGGGGTTGGCAATAACAGGTTGTGCCGGAGCCGTATCGTTGGTTGTGGAATTTCCTTTGGGCAAGCTGATTTCTTCTGCTTGAGCGAAGGGATTTTCATAATTTTCAGGTTCTGTTTCTGAAAGAGAAGACTTTTTCTTTTGTTTCAATGAGTCCGGCAGATTAATAATTTCCACTCTATCAATAATTTGTGCTTCCGTGCTGACGGGCATTGAATTTTGTTGCGGCAAAGCCTGAGCCAACGCCATTGGATTAATCAACTCTTCGCTACTGGAGCGTGGCGAAATTTGGCCATCTTCTTTTACTTCTAATCGGTTATCATTAGACAGTGCCGACAAATCATTTTCCAACTCGGGATTTTTTGGGGCTTGTCCGGTCTGGGCAATGGCGCTTAAATCTTGCAGATAGGAGTTATATTCTTGCTGATATTTAGGTGTTTCATCGGTCGTTGGCAAAGGAGCGGGGTCATCCAGTTTTACGTCAAGCTCTGGGTTAAATTCAGGCTCTGAGGATGCCTTGGGTTGGGAATTTGCCTGAGGCTGAAATTCAATCGTTGGCGAAGATTCTTCCACTACGGCCTCTGCTTGGGGCTGAACTTCTGGAATATAAAAAGGCGGAAGTTTTTCTTGGTATTCAACATCTTTCTGCGGAACAAAAAAATCGGGTTGCGGCAGAGGTTTCCGAACATACCTTTCCTGTGCCGCCGCCAAAGAAACACTTAGCCCGATACCCAAACTTAATACCGTCAAAAAAGCAAGCTGTTTCATACTCCCGCCTTTCATAATTCTAACCTAAAATTAACAAATTATTGGTAAGAAGAATAACATGAAAAACCTTTTTTTTGTATTAATATTGTCGAGTTTATTTGCACCTCTTTCTCTGGGGCATACTGCCATATCCGATACCCAAGCGCAACGCCAATGTGAGGAGCAACCCACCAGGCTCAATATCCGTTTTACCACCTCTTACGGCACCCTCGTTTATGACCGGTCCAAAACCAAGGCAGAGTTAAGCATTATGGCACAAAGAGCCGGAATTTTTGAAAAAGGGGTTTTTGCCGCCGGATTAGCCTTGGTCAATATAGATTCGGAGTATGAGCTCAATACCCTAACCCAAACCTTACCCAACAACGGACATTGCCTGGTTCCTTATCAACTCAACGTTCATGTCGGATATTCTCGCCCGATTATCTATTTAGCCAAAGAGCTGGAACAAGGCAGTTGTACCTATAATTTGGTTTTGCGCCATGAGCAAGTCCATCAACAAATCAACAAACAAGCGCTGGAATATTTTGTGCCGCAAATTTACCGAACCATCAAAGCGCAAGCCTCTCAAATAAAGCCGATATATATTGCACCGCAAGCCTCAGAAGACAAAGCCGCGCAAGAATTAACCCAAAAATATCATCAAATTATCACCCCGTTGGTTGATAATTTCCGTGACCAAATTTTGGCTGAGCAATCCAAATTAGATAATCAAAATCAATATCGGCTGGAAGGGGACATTTGCCGCCAGTTTAACCGCAAATCCCGCTCTTGAGGTCTAAACACGCATCTAAGAAAGAGTCGATGCCTTTGTATGCATAGTCAATATAGGTTTTGTCTTTAGCTGAATTTCCGTTGTAGTAAATCCGCACGGTAGTCATGCCGATTTCTTTGGCAAATTCCAAGTTTGAATAGCTGTCATCCACAAATACGCAATCATTCGGGTCAAGTTTCAAACGGTTGCAGAGTTGTTGATATACAACAGAGCTTTCATTTTTCTTAAAAGTGTCAAAATCCTCAACGGAATAGAATTTGCCCTTAAAGAAGTCATATAAGCCGATATGTTTGAGAATTTTTTCACAAACTTCTCTGGTGCTGGTCGAAAAAATATATTGATTACAGGGCAGTTTTTCGAGCTTTTCGAGCAAATTTTCATATGGCACGATAGGATCAATCGGCTTGCGTTTGTGATAAGCAAAAAATATGTCTTTCGGGCTGATGCCATATTCTCTGACAAATATTTCGCCGCCGTCGCGATAAACACGATAAGATTCTTTGACCTTTTCTTTAGCAGTCTTAAAATCGAGCGGCACGCCCAAATCTTCGATTGCGGCAATAGCGGTTGCCTCATCTAAAATATCTGCAAATTCCGGGGTAATCCGATAGAGAGTATTGTCCAAATCCCAGATAACGTTATGTTTGCAAAATATCACTTTTTTACTCCATTTAATCATCATCAAACCTAACGATTGTAACAGATAAAGCAAATTCGTCAACCTCAAAAAACACAAAAATCACGACCGACAAGAATTGAAAAAAGCAAAAGAGAGGTTACATCCATCATTGCGAAATCAATTAATCGAGAGGGAAAAGAGATGAAAAAAATATTTTACGTTATGGGTGTATGCGCACTGGCACTTGGGGCATGTGATGGCAAAGATGCCAATGCACAAATGCAACAAAACATAGATGCCGGCACGCCCGATGGAGCCAACATGCTCATGCTGGAAGAAAGCTACACCGTGACAACACCGGCTGCCACCCCCGCACCGCAAACCAATGAGCAAATGGAGCCGCTGCCGGGCGACCCCGGTGTAGAAGTTGCACCCCAACCCGAGGCTCAATCATCGACTCCAGATAATAATTCTTCAAATAATTCCGGAGATATGGAAGAGGTAATTGAAGAAACCGTCACCACAACCACGCAAGAGATGTAATTTTTCTCCAACCTAAAAAACACCGCTTTTGAGGCGGTGTTTTTTTTGGGTCTCACATCCTTTTAGAATGAAGTTTCACAAACATACGACAATGACGATTCTGTCGTGCAGTTTTTATGGGAATCGCATAAGGAACCATACATACATGTTGAATAGAAGTTTCCACTGACACAAGCCCCTGCGTCTGAACTCGTATGTACCCCACATGTCAAATCCCACGTGCTTGCACTTCCTGCATTTTTCAATAATGTACAAGCATGCTGACTTGTAGCCAGTTTCCATGGGTGTCCCGGAGTTGATTTGTTAGCACAAGCCATTGTGGCATCGAGGTTTGTACCGGTTCCTGAAGCCAAGGCGACGGTACCGTGTTGTCTGGAGCCATCTACCTCCACCACAATACCAACAACGTTTCCGTCTTCCGAAACATAAGCATCACCCACTTGGTAAACTTTTCCGGCATCTCCGGCACCACTGCCGCTAAATTCTCTCACACAAAAGGCATGATCAACTGCATCACAAGTGCTATAGATTTCTCTTCTGCAACATCCGGCACCATTCCGATCAGAACCATTATTACATCCATTATTATTTCCGGTAACTCGACTAACATCTGCCGCAAAGCAAGCAGAAGTAGAACTCGTTTTCCAGAGTAAGTCAGCATTATAGCTACTACACTTACTTGAAGTCTGAAATTGAGTCGTTCCCGAGATTTTCCCTAAAGTAGCATTAATTTTATCAAGATTAGGTTTAATCAAGGCGGCTTCTTCCAAAGTTGGTAGTCTCCATCCGCTAATGCCATCAACCGCGTGGCTTCCGCAAGGGTCTGTTGTTGAGGTAAATTGTTTAATCGACATCATCTTACCGCTAACGTCAAACACAATTCCCACCGGAATACGCCCCGGCAACACTTCTGCCGAAATGGCGTCTGTATAGACAATATCACCGACTTCGGCTTTTTTATTACCGTTTTGGTCGGTATAAGCGGTGCAGAAATATTTCGAGTCATCAAACGGGCAGCGCAGTTTTGCCAAACCGCCGCAATCTGAGGCGGTCTTATCATAACCCAAACCTTCGCAAGTCGGTGGCACAACGCAGGTTTGTGCTCGAACTTCCGTCACGGAGAAAGCCGTTGTCAATAACAGCATCGCTCCTATTGTCAGTTTACAGTTCTTGTTCATGGTCTTTCTCCTTATTATTTGCTTTACTTAATTCATGGCCGGCATCCAGCACCTTAAGGCGCCGTCACACCAATAATTATCCAAATCAACCGTGCCGATGGCACAACCGGTTGCACAATATTTCTGAGA
>CALXOP010000016.1 GCA_944390035.1 uncultured Alphaproteobacteria bacterium
TTAACTTCTGGATAACTCTGAAGACAAAAACTTATCCACAAAACTCACAGGAATATACTAATAACTACATATTTTTTAAAAATTATATTTGGCAGGTCAGGATGTGCATAAAACTGCCCTAAAAAAACTCCAAACTTTATTTGACAGTTTTAAATTTTAAGCATATATAAACTTATACTATTTAATATAGTTCCTACATATTTATATTTCTTTAATATTAATTCCAATCATATTTAAGGTTTCCATGAATTTAAAAGAACTCAAGCAAAAGTCTCCAACGGAGTTATTAACTCAAGCGGAAGATTTAGGAATAGAAGATGCCTCTTCCATGCGCAAACAAGATTTGATGTTTGCCATTCTCAAAAAATTAGCAGACGATGATATTATCATTTCAGGCGAAGGCACGATAGAAGTTATGCCTGATGGTTTTGGTTTTTTAAGATCTGCTGAATCTAATTATCTTGCAGGTCCTGATGATATTTACGTTTCTCCTTCTCAAGTTAAAAAATTCGGTCTTCGCACCGGCGATACGGTTGAAGGCGAGATTCGCGGCCCGCGTGATAACGAGCGTTATTTTGCCTTAACCAAAATTAACACCATTAACTTTGATGATCCCGAAAAATCAAAATTACGTGTAAATTTTGATAACTTGACCCCGCTATACCCGACCGAAAAGTTAAATTTTGACATTATTTGCGGAGATAAAGACTACACCTGTCGTGTGATTGACTTGATTGCGCCGCAAGGCAAAGGTCAACGTGGTCTGATTGTTGCGCCGCCTCGAACCGGTAAAACCGTTATGTTGCAAAACATTGCTCACGCCATTGCGCAAAATCACCCAGAGGCTTATTTGATGGTTTTGTTGATTGATGAACGTCCGGAAGAAGTAACCGATATGACCCGCTCCGTAAAAGGTGAAGTTATTTCTTCAACCTTTGATGAACCGGCCTCCCGCCACGTTCAGGTTGCCGAAATGGTCATTGAAAAAGCCAAACGTTTGGTTGAAAACAAAAAAGACGTTGTCATTTTGCTCGATTCCATCACCCGTTTAGGCCGTGCTTATAATACGGTAATTCCATCATCCGGTAAGGTCTTGACCGGTGGTGTGGATGCCAATGCGCTGCAACGTCCGAAACGTATTTTAGGTGCTGCGCGTAATGTTGAAGAAGGCGGTTCTTTAACTATTATTGCCACGGCTTTGATTGATACCGGTTCAAGAATGGATGAAGTCATTTTTGAAGAGTTCAAAGGAACCGGTAACTCAGAAATCATTTTGGATAGAAAATTAACCGACAAACGCTTATTCCCAACGATTGACATCACGCGTTCGGGCACCAGAAAAGAAGAGCTTTTGGTCGATAAAGCAACCTTGTCCAAGATGTGGGTTTTGCGCCGTGTATTAATGCAAATGGGCATGACCGACGGTATGGAATTCTTGCTTGATAAATTAAAACAAAGCAAAGACAATCAAGATTTCTTCAACACGATGAATTCTTAAAAATTAAAAAGCCTCCCGATTGGGAGGCTTTTTTAACTAATAATTACCGCTGCAAAAAATAAAGCAAGGATAAATACCAACATTGTTGCCGGATACCTTGGTTTGTTTGTTGAGCGATAACCCAACTGATAAACAATTACCGGTATATATATGTCTAACACACACAATAAACCGGTAACGGTAAGCAGAGCTACGATTGAACTTGTAACATTTTGAGCCAAGTTCATTAAACCGGGCACGGCCATAAAACAGCAAAATGCCAGGTACGAAATCGTAGTATTAAACCACGGAATATTTTTGGGATTTTGCGTTGACCTGTTATAAATACACAGGTAAGTCACTGCCAAAATTACCGCGCAAAACATATAAACACGGTCGTAATCAGTAAATAAACCCCAAATCAACAAAACGGTTGCCGCAATATTAATCAGGCAACGAAGTAACGTTTCTGTTTTCATATACACAATTTTTAATGATTAATAATTAATATTTTCCGAGAGTTATGCCACTTTTTGTGTATTTTGTCAAATATTAATTTTGATAGAGGAACTCTTTGAATTGTTGCATAGTTTCAAAAATATGTTTAACGCCGAGTTGTTTGATTTTTTCAATATACTGCGGAGATTTGTTCATTTCACAACCCACAAAAGCCACCACATACATTCCGGCTCTTAATCCGGCCGTCATTCCGGCAAGAGAATCTTCAATCACCACGCAGTCTTTCGGCTCAACCCCCATAGTTTTTGCCGCCAAAAGAAACAACTCAGGCTCTGGTTTTCCATGTTCAACCATATCGGCGGTAAAGAGATTTTTTTGTGAAATATACTTATTCCAAAAGCCGATAGTTTTGAGTTTTTCAATGCTTTTTGATAAGATTCCGCCCGTAGCCACACAGTGTAAAAAATCCTTGTTTTGCAAAATTTCTTCCACCCCTTCGACCGGAGGAAATCCTTGAGCCATAACTTTCATATCCATGGCTAAGCTGTCAGCCCAAAATTTATCATCTGTCTTCAGACCGATTTTATCCAAATTCATGCGCTTGGTTTTATCGCTCATTCCTCCAAGATAATGATTGGTTGTTTCAAAGTCCCAATTTAGTCCGAAAATTTTGTTGACCATTAACCGGCGATTTTCAATCCATAATTTTTCGGTATCGGCCATAACGCCGTCAAAATCCCAGATGATTAATTTTTTAGAACATTTATTCATTTGCTACTTTCATTAGAAAAAAAGTGAGTCCGTGTAAAGCCCA
>CALXOP010000017.1 GCA_944390035.1 uncultured Alphaproteobacteria bacterium
AAGTAATTAAAAATTATGTAAAGTATCAAGGACAAAGGGATTTAGGTCAACTCCATTTGGAGTTGTAAAGAAAGGCACCTTAATGGTGCCTTTCCAAGAACCCCGGGTTTACCCGGGGATATCTATAAAAACACTTGTTTTTGTCCAGAAATGTGTTATACATCACCGCATAAACACCATTATTAATTTAATTAACATTATTATGAATCAAACAAGTAAAGAATTGCGTCTAGCAGTAAAAGAAGTTTATGACAGCCAGAGTGTAAGTTTTTCAGATTGCTACGAGTTGGAAAAATTAAAACCGATACGCGTTATTTTTGTTCCAAACGATGCCCCGCGCTATGTCTCAGCGATTGCTGATTTTTTACAAACCAAAGTAAAAAAGAAATATCCTGAGCTAAGCCCGGAGATTGTATTCATAGAACCTCTGTTTCACACAGAAGGTGATTGGGGCGAAATAGTGTGTAAATCTTTAGCATCCGCGGCACGCTATCTGCAAAACAATGCTCTGCCTTTCGGGCAACAAAGCGTTATCTTGTGCTCATCAGACATGGTAGCTGAGATTTTGCTCAAAAAACGCGGTGTCACCCAAGACTATGATGCAGCATTTATTCCCCGACTTATTTGTGATGTTGACAGTTTCAAAAGCTGTACGGGGCCACTGGACTTAGCAGCTCATAAAGCCAGTGTTTCCCCCGAAATCTTGATAGCTTATGAACCTTATCACAAAAAAGTTCCTACTTTTGCCGATGCGCTGATTGTACTGGCCAGCGGCTATGAGTGTTGGGGAAATATGTTGGATATATGGCACCAAATTTGCACACGCTACGGACAACGCGCCAAAATAGTCTATATTGATGACCTTGAACAGTGGACATCGAAGGACTATGCCGCCAAGATTTTTGCAAAATTTTCTTGGTTGGTAAAAAAGACCAAAATTGCCGATAGGGTTGAAAAATTTCCGCCCCATGCTTACACCGTAGTCGGACGATTAGACCAGCAAAAATCTATTTTTTTCTTACCGCAAAAGAAGAGTTTTTGGGTCTATAACCTGCGTCAAGCATCCTCACTGCAAGACATCAGTTTTTGGATTTACAGACAAGAATTTAACGATGAATGGGCCCATGCCGGTGCCATTTCTCGACAATTCTTATGTCAGGACATGAAAAACTTGGAAGAAGCCACCAAGACAAAGTTGCAACTTGACCGTTTTCAGCTAAACAAACGCTTTTCTAAATGGAATTTACGCTTGTTTTGGTGGAACTATCAAATCTGCATCAAAAACTATTGCTGGATAAATTTTCTGAGTGATTAAGTAAAAAAAGGGAGTTTCTCTTAACATAGAGAAACTTCTTTTTTATTGTAAAATTTTATGTTTTATCATTATGGAAACGATTGAATTAAGACAAACAATACGTTTGCTATATGAGCAAAGAAGTTTGGGCATATCGGATTGCTATCGCTTTAGCAAAATCAGAAAAGTGAGTCGCATTTGCTATCAACAAGCGGATAAAGAGAGTCTCGCACTGGCAGAAATCTTGCAAAAGCATGTCGAAAACACACATTTCCAACCGGTTCTATTGCAAGCAGTTAATATTAATCTCACTGCCAATAATTATTATCTGGGCTGGAAAGAGTCATTAAAATTCGTCAGCAATCTTGCAGAAGCTCAACAAACTTTGGTTATATGCAACAGCGTTGTCGCCAGAGTCCTTTTGGAGTTTGCATCTATTGATGAAATGTCGGGTAAATTTAACATTCCTGATTACATCTTAGATATAAATGAATACAAAGACGAGGACATCACCTATTGGAAAAAGGTTCCGTTGAACATAGCCACACTCAAAGAGCAAAGAGCCCCGTATCAAAGCAGGTCCTATAAATTAGTCAACCATGCCGTATTATTGCTGAGCTCTCTGGATTATATGCCACGCTTGAGTGCACTCTATGCTCCGAAATTAGAAACAATCATACTCGTAAATGATTGCCCTAACGCACCGACATGGTTTGTAAAACGAAAGACCAAACAGTTTAAGCAAACTATTAACGCTCTTTTTCCAAAGATGCCCACCAAACAATACACTCAAGCTGAGTTTAAAACAGAAATTTCTAAGTTAGATTCAGCCATAATGTTTGTTCCGCAAAACAAAAGCTGGTGGAAATATTATGCCTCCGAAGGTGTATTCTTTGAGAGAGATGCAGACGACATGTCGGATATGGATGACTTAGGCCCAATGGATTTTCAGGCCTTTTGTGAAGATATGACTCATTTTGCAGAAACCTGGCCCGATCAGCCGCTATCGCAAGAGTTCTTAAAATCTTTCAAAAGAAAGAAATTCAATTGTCTTAACCGATTTATTTATTGGTTGCGCCAATAACTCTTTAGAAGAACACCATATTTATGGTGTTCTTTTTTTATGCCTATTGCCATATAAAAAAAATCTGTTATTAATGAATCATAAAAATAATCACAAGAGGAAAACATGGAACAACACATCATACACATTGGTAATTTTGATCTTGGCAACAAACTTCCCTTGGCACTCATTGCCGGACCCTGCCAAATTCAAAGCAAAGAACACGCCGTCGAACTCGCCGGAAAATTAGTTGAGCTGACCAAAAAATTAGGTATCAACTATATTTTCAAAGCCTCCTTTGACAAAGCCAACCGCACTTCAATCAACGGGGCACGCGGCGTTGGTATAGAAGAGGGCATGCGCACTTTTGATGAAATCAAAAAACTTTACGGTTGTCCGATTGTAACGGATGTTCACGAAAGAGAACAATGTGCCATTGTGGCGCCACATGTTGATATGTTGCAAATTCCGGCTTTTTTGTGCCGCCAAACCGATTTGGTCGTTGCCGCCGCAAAGACCGGAAAGGTCGTCAATATCAAGAAAGGACAATTTTTAGCCCCTTGGGATATGAAAAACATTGTGAAAAAATCCGTAGATTCCGGTAACAATAATGTTTGTATCACCGAAAGAGGAACCAGTTTTGGCTACAACACTTTGGTAACCGACATGCGAGGACTTCCGCAAATGGCAAGAGACACGGGTTGTCCGGTAATCTTTGATGCCACACACTCAGTCCAACAACCGGGCGGCTTAGGCGGAAGTTCCGGCGGACAAGGGGAGTTTGCCCCTGTTTTGGCAAGAGCTGCGGTTGCCGTCGGCGTTGCCGCTGTCTTCATTGAAACCCACGAAGACCCATCCAAATCGCCAAGCGATGGTCCCAATATGATACCATTGCGCGATATGGAAAAAGTCATCTCTGATTTGATGGCCTATGACGCCGTCACCAAGGCTCGTATCCAAGACTATTAGGATGCAGTTTCAAGACGAAGGATATATCATTGACCAAAGAAAGCACGGTGAGAAATCTCTGATTCTCACCGTGTTAACGCGTCATCATGGCAAAATGATAGGCTACGTCAAAAACTGTTTAAGCAAAAAAAGTTTAGGTATCTACCAATTGGGCAACCATATAGCCATTGATGCCTATGCCCGCACACAAGAGAATATGTGGAGTTTTCGGGTGGAATTAGTCGAGCCTTGCGCCGTCAATTTTATAAATGATTTCAACAAGTTATCAATCTTATCTGCATTTTGTTCTTTAACCAAAGATACCCTGCCGCAAGAAGATAATTTGGAAAGATTTTACTACTACATTGAGAGCTTTTTCAGCTTTATCAATGAGGAAAATTGGCTGACACACTATGCTTATTTTGAGTTTTATCTGCTGGAATATTTAGGTATCGGACTTGATTTAAGCGAATGTTCGGCCACCGGCACAAAAGAAAACTTGCGCTATGTGTCGCCCAAAACCGGAAAAGCCGTTTGCGCCCAAGCCGGTGAACCTTATAAAGACAGATTATTTGACTATCCGGAATTTATCATCACGCACAATTATACGCCGACACCAAAAGAAATTTATGAATTACTCAGAATGACTGAGTTTTTCCTAAGAAAAAATTTTTTTCAAATACACGGCTTGAAATTCCCCGAAAACCGTGCTACTTTGCTCTCAACTTTAAGACTATCAAGCGATTAGGGTAAGATTCAATGCAAGATAACACCGCAACCGAAGAAAAAATCAGAGACGTCCATTTGGCTGAAGAACTAAGCAGCCGTTATTTGTCTTACGCAATGTCCACCATTGTGTCACGTTCTCTGCCGGATGTCCGCGACGGCTTAAAACCGGTACACCGTCGTTTGCTTTATGCCATGCGCCAACTTCATCTTGACCCAAAATCAGGGTTTAAGAAATGCGCCCGTGTTGTCGGTGATGTCATTGGTAAATATCACCCGCACGGCGACAGTGCCGTTTATGGCGCCATGGTTAGACTTGCACAAGACTTTTCGGTTCGTTATCCTTTGGTGGACGGACAAGGCAACTTTGGCAATATTGACGGAGACGGTGCCGCAGCCATGCGTTATACCGAAGCCAGATTAACCGAATTTGCCATGGCTCTTATGGAAGGCTTAAACGATAACGCGGTTGACTTTAGAGAAACTTATGACGGCGAAGAAAGCGAACCGGTCGTCATGCCGTCCATGGTACCGAATTTGCTCTGCAATGGTTCCACTGGTATTGCCGTTGGTATGGCCACCAATATTCCGCCGCACAACTTGAGCGAAGTTTGCGATGCCCTGTTATATTTGATAGAAAAACCCGATTGCGAGATAGAACCGCTGGTGCGCCGTATTAAAGGCCCGGATTTCCCGACCGGCGGTGTTATCATTGACAGCTTTGACACCATTTTGAATAACTACACCCAAGGCAAAGGTTATTTTCGTATTCGTGCCAAGTGGGAGACGGAAGATTTAGGCAAAGGCCAATATCAAATCATCATTAAGGAAATTCCTTATCAGGTTATCAAATCCAAGTTAATAGAAAAAATTGCTCAGCTCTTAAATGATAAGAAATTACCGATGCTCAACGATGTCAGGGATGAATCCACCCACGATGTCCGCATTGTCTTAGAGCCCAAGAGCCGTAGTGTTGACGCCAATTTGTTGATGGAGCATTTATTTAAGCAAACCGAGCTTGAAGTTCGTTTTAGTATGAATATGAATGTTCTGGATTCTGACGGCGTTCCTCGGGTTATGTCCATTAAAGAGGTTTTGCGCGAATTCTTAAATCACCGCCATATCGTGTTGCTACGTCGTTCTCAATTTAGATTAGACAAGATTAATGCCCGTCTTGAAATATTGTCCGGCTATCTGATTGCTTATCTGAATTTGGATGAGATCATCCGTATTATTCGCGAAGAAGATGATGCCAAACAAGTGATGATGAAAGAATTTCAATTAACCGAAAACCAAGCCGAAGCAATTTTGAATATGAAATTGCGCAGCCTTCGCAAATTGGAAGAAGCCGAAATCAGAAGAGAATACGAAGAACTGGAAGATGAAAAGAGCCAGCTTGAACTTTTGCTGAGCGATGAAGGCAAACGTTGGGAAGCCTTGTCTGAAGAAATCAAACTCATCCGTGAGAAATTTGGCAAAAAGACAGCTTTGGGCAAGCGCCGCACCGAATTTAGCGAAGTCTCGGAAGATATAGAAGTTCCGGTTGAAATTTTGGTTGAAAAAGAACCAATTACCGTAATTCTCTCACAAAAAGGCTGGATACGCTGTGTTAAAGGGCATGTCAACCTGCAAGATGACTTCAAGTTTAAAGATGACGATGCCTTGCAGTGCGCTATTCATGCCCAAACTACAGATAAAATCATCTTATTTGATACCTCCGGCAAATTCTTTAATATTTCGGGCAGCGAGATTCCGAGCGGTCGCGGCTTTGGTCAACCGCTCCGCTTAATGGTCGATTTAGGCATTAACGACAATATTTGCGAAATGTTTGTCTTTGAACCCAAAGCCACCTATGTCATTGCATCCAATATGGGTAAAGGTTTTGTTGTTGATGAAAATCACCTCATTGCCCAAACACGCAACGGCCGCAAGATTATGAATTTGGCTGAAGGCGAAAAGGCCGTATTCTGTCGCAAGATTACCGGTGATATGATAGCTGTTGTCGGTGATAACCGCAAACTTCTTATCTTTAAGATTGAGGAAATTCCGACCATGGCACGTGGACGAGGGGTCACACTCCAAAAATACAAAGATGGAGGCCTGTCTGATATGCAAATTTTCAATGAAGCTGATGGCTTTACCTTCGAAAAGAACAGTTCCACCAAGACCGAAACCGAATTACTTACCTGGCTGGGTCATCGTGGACAAGTCGGCAAACTCGTTCCGTTTGGCTTTTTGAAAACCAATAAGTTCTTCAAATAGACAGACAATAGACAAAATACATTTACTTAATCTTAATTTTCTGCTATTATAAAAGAAAAAAACAATAAGGTTAAGCAAATGGACGAATATACAGGTTTTGGCAAACGCGACCTCAATGCCGAACATCACTGGCAAAATATTGAAGAGGCAGGCGTGCTCAAAAATCATCGCCGTAAGGTTGTAATTTTTCCGGGCGATGGGACGGATACCGACCGAGCCGCCAACGGTTTTGCCAAAATAATTGATAGCGTTTTTCCTGAAAATGAAAAGCCTGAAATTTACTCTCTGATCTATAGAGACAACAGTTCGTGTTACTCACACCGCCTCTATATGCAAGCTAACACCAATCACTTAAACGATTCACGCTATCCTTTAGGACGAGCCCCGCAACCTTATTTGGACACATTTTATCAAGAGCAAATTCTCCCGCTTATTTCGCAAAAAGACGGAACAGAAAGAATAGCTTTAGAGGAGGCGGCTCAATATCTCCGTGCCACCACAATCGGGACACACTGTCACGGTAGCACTGTTTTGTTAGATATTGAAAATAAGCTCAAACAATCCATGCAAACATTGGGATACTCCAAATCAGAACAAGCCTTTTTGCTCAAACAAATTGTGAGTATTAATTTTTGCTCCTCCATGCCTTTGGAACAAACCCAAACCTCAGCTTTGCATATTATTTCTCAAGCAGATGGACAAGCAGTCGCCAACTGGCGTTTCGGAAGCCTCAATCATTTTATTCAAACCAAGAAACTCGCTCGCAACGAAACGGCCTTATTCAACACCTCAGACAATGAGAAATGCTTGGTTTTGCGCAATATTTATGATTTAGACACCGGAGACAAAATCAACGGAGCCACTCCTGATGAACATTTAGGACGTCTCTATTTTCATTTCGACCTCAATTCCCAGTATCGCACTTCTGAATCAACCCAAGCATTGCAATTTGTTCACCAAACAATGCAAGCGATTGTTTCAGCCCCTGTTTCAGACAATATGTGGCAATACATGCCGCAAACAGATAATCGAAAAGTTTATGAAAATTCAGGCAAAAAATATTATCAAAAATTCCAAAAACGCCGCCAACTCATTAATCAAGCCGAAGAAAAACTCTGGCAAACTCTAAATTCAGGTCATCAACTTGACCTTACCAAATTGCCGATGGCGCCTCTGTTTCTCCGTCGTAACCCTCAAGGTAAAACACCTTTTGAACAAGTTATTCAAAACGGCAATATCGAAGAAATCGAGCAAATCTATAAATCAATTAAAACTTATGAAACAAAAGAACATGATGCTCTTCTACCGGCTCGTCTGCTAAATAAAACAATTGAATATGCTGCCCAAAACAAGCGTTTTGATATTGCCAATTGTTTCATAGCAAAAGGCGCCACCTCTCTTCCTCTCCAACTCCAGGCCGACAAAATAGCCGCAGACGATATTCCGACAATGCTCTCCATTTTGGAAAAGCTCCAAACCGGCGGACAAATCACTTATACACTTTTGCCCATCTATGCCAAAAGTTTTGAAATATCGAATTTATTGCAAAAAAGACAAACACAACAATTCCTCAAAAGTATGGTATTTTTGGATAAGACCTCCGTATCTGAAAATGCTTCACTCTATCAATTTTGCGAAAAATTTGAAAACCCGGCCAAGCAAGAAATGCAAAAAGAATTTATAAATAAGATTTCTGAGAAATTAGCAAAAACAAAAGATGCATATGATATTGTAAAACTAGAAAGGGCAAGGCAAGCAACCGATGCAAGTCATAACTTGTATGAAGGATTAAGCACAGAAGCTAAAATACGTCTGGAACAACTCAGCCACAAAATTATAAAACAAAAGCTAAATGAATGTGCAAGAGAGGCCATAACACGCGGACATAATGCAGATTTTCCGATAACATTATTCTATTGCCGCAATCAAACACCGGAACAAAGACAAGCCTTTGACGAGCTCATAACCAAATTAAACCAAGCATACCTTGATAACCCCTCACAAAGGTATCAACTGATTGAGCAAATGAAAGATGAAATGATTAAAAGAAATCCATCCGTATTCCAAACGGCTGAAAAAGTTTCTCCCTTAGCAAACAAAAGGATAGACCATACCAATGAGTGAAATTTTATTTGAATTCACAAGACACGGAAAACTCATTAAAGTAACTGCCATCGAACCCGAAACATTGACTGAAGTCTCGGTCGTCGTACCGGCCACACTATCTGAGGACCAAATGAAATTTCAAGCCTTAAATCGCCTTAAATATGTTTTGCAAAAAAGAGAGCAGGGATAGGGCGTCCTTTTCTCCTGTGGATAAGTGTTTAAGTCGAGGTTTAGTGTTTTCAAATAAAAAAAACTTGGTATAATTGCCCCAGTTTATAAACTCTTATTAAGATTCACCTGGGGAACTGAAAATGTCAGAACCAAACGCTAATCAGACCAAAAGCAATAATGCTTTGCCCAATTTTATGTCCGACAACAGCAAAGTTAATTATATTGAAGAAAACGAGACACCAAGCTGGTTTGCCAATAATCTGCACCGCCTGATGATATGGATTAGCGTCATCTGGTTTGGCATTGTCATTATCTATATCAGTCAGTTTTTTGGCTGGTCCAATTTGTTTTTAATGATGCCTGACGAGTTCGGCGCATTTTTGGCCGGTGTTACCTTGCCTTTGGCAATTATTTGGGTGGTTATGGCCTACATTGACCGCGGCACCAACTTCAAAAACGAAGCTCGATTTCTAAGAGCTTACCTCAATCAACTGGTCTATCCGGAAGATGGCGGTGCCGAAACGGCAAAGGCCATGACGGATGCACTTCGTGCTCAAACATTAGAGTTGCAACAAGCCACCAAAGAAGCCACAATTCAAACTGCCAGAATCAAAGAAGAGCTTGGCGCTCACGTTGCAGACTTTGCCAAATTGGTTAACGTCTTAGATACTTATTCCAGTCAAACCATGGGCGAATTAACCGCAGGTGTTAAGACGCTCACAACCAGTTTTGACTATATTAATGAAAGAACGCAAGTTGCAACAAATGAATTTCAAAAAAAGAGCGAAGATTTTAGCAATGTATCAGAAGAAATTCAGCAAAAAGCAGAAAATCTGTTAAATAATTTGTTGCCCATTATCAATGATGTTAAAGATTCCGCTGCATTATTGCAAAATATATTTAATGACAATAACGCCAAAATTTTACGCACTAATGAGATTGTTGTGAGCAGTGGCAACAAACTTAGCAAAGATATGGAATTAATCAGCGCGATGGTATCAAATCAAGGACAAAAGCTAGAGCAAATTTCTTCACAAGCTCTTGCAAATTGCCAAACGATATATAAAAATCTTGAAGATGGTACCTCTCAAATTGATAATATCTTAAATTTGCAAAGCAAAACCGTATTAGGACATCTAGATAAGCTGGAAGACACGGCGACACAAATAGCCGATAAATTTAATGCCTTCAGCGAAAATGTTGGTATGGAGGTCGATAATGTCATTGCGCGCGCCAATGGTATAGAAGAAACAATCGGTGTCCAAGTTCGTGAACTGGGCAATGTTTCAGATACCATCGCTTCTCAGATGCAAGCCGCAGAAGACAGCATACGCGAAGGAGCCCAATACGTAGCAGAAACTACATCTTCAGCCAGCACTCAAATTCAAAATGTGGCTGATTTGCTAATTCAAAAAGCACAAAATATGAGCGACATTAGTTCAGATATTGTTACCCAAACAAATGATGCTTTTGCAAATTTTGAGAATAAAAATAACAGCTTACAAGAAATTGCCACAACAATTCAAAACTCATTAAATGCACTTGGTTCAACAATAGCCGAACGTTCGGATAATATTCGCAACCAAACAGACTTAGCCTTGCTGCAATTAGGTGAGGTTGGCGAGATGATGAAAAAGCAAGCCGATAATCTTGCAGAATCATCATCCATTGTTGTCGCCCAAAGCAAAATATCCGAAACGGCTCTTGCTCAACAGCAACGCCACATTAGCGGTTCAGTCACTAAGATAGAAGAGACAAAAGGCGAGCTCAAGCGCCAAATTGATGAGTTAATCAAAGCTTCTAATATTATTGATAGCGAAGCTGCTGCGGCAGTCAAACGCCTTAAAGAACAAATGGAAGTTGTTTTACACGCCTCAGAAGAAGTGGTAAAACGCACCAATGCCATTAATGATACCTTGCAAGAACAATCTCAAACCTTTGAGCAATCAACGGATAAGACACTCCACAAAGCAATGGAAATGGAAGATATTCTCAATAATCAACATGAGAAGTTCGATACACTTTCCCAAACCATCGTTGCTCGCACGCAAGATATATCTAAAACGCTTGACACCCATGCATCTCGAATTGATACGGCAATTGATAAATCGAGCCAAACTCATAGCCAATTGCTATCCGCTTTTGAGGAGCAATCTGGTGTATTGAATTCCGTTGCCGAAAACGCAGTTAAAAGCGTTACGGACGTAGCTCAAGCATTGGATGAAAAGGCCGAAACTATCAATCTTCTGTTTAAGCACCAAGAAAATGAGTTCTTTGATATTTGCGACCGCATTGCCGAAAACACTACCAATATCGGTACCTCGCTAAAAAAACAAGTCGCAACAATCGAGCAAAGCGCCGACAGAGTATTCTCGCGGATGGCTATGCTAGAAGAAGATGTCAACAAGAGAGCAGAGACAGTTGTTTCCAGTTCGACCCAATCCATGGATAGACTGGGCGAAATTAATGATGCCATCACCAAACAAAATCAAGAAGTTGAAGAAATCATCAAACAAATGGCTGACCGCCTTAACGTGGTTTACCAAGACTTCAGAGATAATGTAAATCGCTTTGAAGGCATTGTCAAAGACGTTCGTGAAGAAGCCACACTCGCCTCAGAAAATATCTTAAACAACTGTGGTCGCCTAAAAGACGCGAACGAAGGCTTTGCCGAAAGCAGCAAATCCGTATCAGCCCTTATGGATGGACATATCAAAAAATTAGATGAATCCTTGCTTAAGGTTCGCGCCCAAACCGACAGCATTCAAGAATCTTTTGCCCACCAACAAGAGAGCCTGACCGATGTTGTCAATGTCGTTTCGACCCAAACCCGCTTAGGCGAGGCTTCCTTAGCGCAACAATATAAATATCTTTCTGATGCCGCCGACAGCGTCGCTCTAAAAATGAACGAGATTAACACACGCTTCAAAGAAGGTACAGATAAAGTCTTTGAAAATGCTGAGAAAATCGCCTATGAAGTGGACGTTTTGGGCGACAGACTCATCAAAACGGGTGAAGATATTGCCAAATCTTCAAAACAATCGATTAAGAACATCGAACAAGCCAATATGGCCTTAGATCAAACATCTGAAGATTTCAATGCCGTAATATCCAAATCACAAGAAAAAATTGGCACTGTCATGCAAGATTATGAAAAATACATTGCCGGTTTTAACACCATTATGGCCGAAGCCAGCACCGGCGTAGTTGAAATCAGCGGTTTGATTAATCAACAAAGCGATAAGATGATTAAAATATCTGAAGATACCAAACAACTGGTTGATGCTTTCAATGTTGTCTTAAACGATACCTCAATGCAGTTATCCAAACGAGCTAATAATGCTTATGATAAGGTCAAAGGCTTAGGTGAAAATCTCAAGACTTTAAGTCATCAGCTCGAAGAAGCAACCTCTATGAGTGCCAAGCATTTTGAAAATTCGGGAGACAAATTGCGAGCCACGATTGGCGAAATTTCTGCAAATGCCGAACGTATTTCCAACGAGATTCGCTCTTCGGGAGAAGTCTTCTTAAAACAATCAGGCGTTTTGATTGCCGCCACGGAAGATACATTGCACAAAGTAGGCGAGGTGATGACAACCTTAGATAAGAACGCCAATGAATTTAATCGCCGAGGCACAGAGGCTTTGCAAAATACCGCAGCCTTTAGTGAGCTCTATGATAAGCAAATGAAGATTTTAACCGATACATCTTCAAAAGCCGAAAAAGAGATAAAAGAGCTCGAAAAACGCTACCAAGGAATGAAGACAGACACCTTCCTCAAAGATGCCTCTGCCATTTTAGAAAAGATGGAAACCATTTCGGTTGATATCAATCGAATTTTCAACCCAACGGCAGAAGAAGAAATCTGGAAGAAATACTACAATGGCGACACTTCGGCATTTGTACGCTACCTTGCAAAAGCCATGACCAAGAATCAAGTCTTGGCAATCCGCAAAGAATTTGAGGAAAACCTTGAATTTCGCGCCTTAGTGACCAAATATCTATCTGACTTTGAGTCCTTAATCACCAAAGCCCGCAGCAATGAGCGCTCGGGAATTTTGCTCTCTGTTATCTCTGGGGCTGATGTTGGTAAACTGTACTACATTTTGGCCAAATCTCTGGATAAGCTCAACTAAGGAGTAAGAAATGTCAATCAGCGGGCTTGGCGCCACATATTCCGCTCTCAACGGTCTGACTGAACAAATTGCGCAATCCGTCAAAAATATTAAAGCGCAATCGGTTAAACTACCGGAATATTCGGCACCGCAAAATACATCTCAAGCATCTGATAATGCGCAACCTTTTACGCTAAATAGCTATGCCGTCAGTTATTTGAGCCCAAATTCACTTTATTCCGTGCACAAAATTGCTGCCGAACAGCCGGAAGAATTACCAAATCGGCAACAAAAGCAGGTATTATCCAATCCAGATGGGCAAGAAAATACAACTCAAATAGAAGAGGGGCTCTCTCAGGCGTTAGTTTTAACGAAGAACTTGACCAAGTATTCACATCGGTTGATTATGCTAAAGTTTCTGCCATCTATCGCCAAAACTTTGTCGTCAATGCACCGGATGTTTCGCTCTTGTTTCAAGGTACTCCAATTTCAGAAAGCCCTGCCCAATATGCCTCTGATGCTTACCAACAAGCCTCCGAGCTGACCCAAACCGAAGAACCGACCATAGAACTAATGCACAAAAACAACCAACAATTTGATTATAAGATATGAAACAATTAGGTTTTAAGAGTAACATATTCCTCGCCCCGATGGCCGGCATCACCGACAAACCGATGAGAAATCTTGTTGCCTCATTTGGCAAAGGCAACTTGGTCTCTGAAATGGTTGCAATCAATGCCATCCAACGCAAAAATCCCAAGAGCTATAAAATAGCCGATGTCCGCGATGAAAATTATCCGGTCACGGTGCAATTAGTCGGTGGCGACCCGCAACTCTTCGGAGAGGTGGCACAGCTCATCGAGGAATTAGGGGCTTTCAGCATAGACATCAACATGGGCTGTCCCGTTAAAAAAATCATCAATAATAACGCCGGCTCAGCCTTAATGAAAGACATTAAGAAGGCATCACAAATAATTGAAACAGTAAAGAAAAATACAAAACTAAATGTGAGTGTGAAATTTCGTAAAGGCTGGGACCATCAACATGTTAATGCCGTAGAATTTGCCAGCATGTGTGAAAACAGCGGGGCCTCTTTTATCACCATCCACGGTCGCACGCGAAGTGATTTCTACTCAGGTACGTCTGACTGGGATATTATTGCCGCGGTCAAACAAGCCGTAAAAATTCCCGTGATTGGCAACGGTGATGTCACCACGCCGCAAAAGGCTAAAGAAATGCTTGATTACACCAAAGTTGACGGTGTAATGATTGGTCGAGCAGCCCTTGGTGCACCTTGGCTTATAGCCCAAACCGATGCCTATGTTAATCAAGGACAAGAGCCGACTGCCCCGTCCCCTGAAGAGATTAAAAACGTATTACTCACGCACTTAGATGCCCTAATTGCCTATTACGGTGAAAAACTAGCGCTACCATTGTCGCGCAAATATGCCGGCTGGTATAGCCGAGGCCTAAGAGACGCCAAACGTTTTCGTGAAACATATAATAAAATTAATGATTTAACCAGTGCCAGAGCCGAAATTGAAAAATATTTTGCCTCTTGCGAACCATTATCAGAGGAAGAAGCATGAAAATCATCGTCTGCGGAGCCGGCAGTGTCGGCAGAAGTATAGTAGGGTACTTAATCCAAGGTAACAATGACATTGTTGTGATTGATAATGATGCCAAAACCTTAGATGCTCTTTCCAAAGAATTTGATATTCAACCGGTTTTAGGGGAAGCTGCTCATCCTGATATTTTGGAAAAAGCCGGAGCCTCGAAATCCGATATGCTCATTGCCGTCACCGACAGTGACGAAGTCAATATGATTGCGTGTGAAGCCGCCGCAGCCTTGTTTAATATTCCCAAAAAAATCGCACGCATTGATTCCCAAGACTATCTGAATCCGCTTTGGAGCACACTTTTCAATGATAAAAACATTCCCGTGGACTTAGTCATTTCTCCGGAGATGGCAATCAGCAAGGCAATTTTGTCTTTGCTAAAAGTTCCGGGAGCCTCGGAAGCCATTTCACTCTTAGATAACCAAATAAAATTGCTGGCTTTCCGTTGCGATGCGCAAACGCCGCTTATTCAAACGCCTTTATCTCACCTCAATCGGGTTGCTCCTGACTTAAATATCAACATCATCAACATTGTCCGCAACGGACACAGCTTTATTCCCCAGCAAGAAGATTTCATCATGCAAGGGGACACGGTCTATTTTCTGGCCAAAAATGAGGATATTCCGCAAGCAATCCACGACTTTGGGATGGATCGCAGCTCAATAGAAAAGGTCATCATCTTTGGCAGCAACCTGATAACACTGTATCTGGGGAAGGGGCTCGAACAAGACGATAACATCATCAGCCGCACGATTGTAGACGATAACGACCAAGGCACTCGCCGTCTGGCCGATGCATTAAACAACACGGTAATCATAAACGGAGAAATGATGAGCGACGTCATCTTGACCGAAGCCGGAATTGAAACTGCTGATGCCACCATTGCCGTCACCCCGCGCGACAAAGATAATCTTTTGGTATCCATGCTCTCGCAAAAACGAGGCGTGCTAAACACCTTAGCTTTGGTTAACTCTCGCTCGTATGATAATTTGATTGACAATATCGGTGATAATATTCTGATAGACCGCTCTTCGGTCACGATTTCGGAGATTTTGCAAGAATTACGCAAGGCCCGCATCAAAGACGCATATTCTCTGGGGCGAGGGTTTGGTGAAGTCTGGGAAATCGGCATTGATGAAACCAGCATTCACGCCGGACGCAAAATAGGAGAATTGGAATTGCCGCAGGCTAGTCAAATTTGTGCCCTGCAACACGAAGACGAAATTATCTTTCCAAGTCTTAACACCACACTTTCGGCCGGCGATACATTGATACTATATGTCAGCAGCAGAGCCATCAAAAAAGCCGAACGCTTATTTGCCAACTAACTTATCCCCTTGAGATAATGGATACTTTACTAAAGCAAAAAAATGAGTTTATATAAACAAAAAGAAACAACTAATAAGAAGGATAAAACGATGTCACAAGAGACTCAAGATGTTCAAAGCGATTTTTTAAACGACTTACGCAAGAACAAAGTTTCGGTTACCGTATTTTTGGTAAACGGCGTAAAACTCCAAGGTATCATCACTTGGTTTGACAGTTTTTCTTTGTTGCTCCGTAGAGACGGACATACACAACTTATCTATAAACATGCCGTATCAACCATTATGCCGAGCACTCCGGTTGACATCAAAATAGATGAAGAATAAATTCGGACTGGAAAATCACAAAGACCAAAAGACTAAAGCCGCAGTTATCTTTCCGAGCCTGACAAATTCGGCAATTCGATTGTCGCCCGAGGCAAGGTTACAAGAAGCCTGCGGCTTAGCTTGTGCCATAAACTTAGAGGTTTGCTTTTCAGAAATCGTCAAATTAAGAGAAATCAAGCCTTCAACCTTTATCGGCCATGGCTATCTGGAAAAACTCCTCCCGATATTACAATCTCAAGAAGTTGAGCTCTTAATTATTGATACAGCACTCAGCCCGATACAACAACGTAATTTAGAGAAAAAGCTAAACATTAAAGTCATTGACCGCACAGCTTTGATTTTAGAAATATTTGGAGAAAGAGCAAATACAAAAGAGGGCAAACTTCAAGTAGAACTTGCACATCTGAACTACCAAAGATCACGCTTGGTACGTAGTTGGACACACTTGGAACGCCAACGCGGCGGTGCCGGATTTTTAGGCGGCCCCGGAGAAACACAAATTGAACTAGACCGCCGAATAATTGACGACAAAATCCTTAAAATAGAAAAAGAATTGGCCAAAGTCAAACAAACACGCTCTCTCCAAAGAAATGCCCGTCAAAAAGTTCCTTATCCGGTCATAGCTTTGGTCGGCTATACCAATGCCGGAAAATCAAGCCTGTTTAACAAACTTTCTCATGCCAATGTTTTTGCAAAAGATTTGCTCTTTGCAACGCTTGACCCTACCATGCGCCGCATCAAACTCAAAAGCGGTAAAGAAGTTATTTTGTCGGACACCGTCGGCTTCATTTCCGACTTACCGCATGAATTGATAATGTCTTTCCGCGCCACTTTAGAAGAAGTTTTGGCGGCCGACATAGTGGTTCATGTACGCGATATTGCCGGAGCAGATACACTAGAGCAAAAAAAAGATGTGTTAGATGTGTTGCATAATTTGGGCTTAAAGGAAATTAAACACCAAGAAAACTACATTGAAGTCTTAAATAAAATTGACTTGCTTAGCCAAGAAGAAAAGAGTAAAATCAAATCATTAGCTCAACGAAATAAAAATTCGATTACACTCTCGGCCTTAACTGGGGAGGGAACGGAGGATCTCTTGCAAAAGATTGATACAATTCTCTCCCGACAAGAGCAAATCTTAGAGTTCAAAATTCCGGTAATGGAAGGAAAAGTAATCTCCTGGATATACGCCAATGCAGAAGTTTTATCCAAAGAAACAAAAGATTCAGACCTTTTCTTAAAGATAAAGATTAACTCTGCTAACCTCGCTCGATTACAATCCAAACTCAAATCTTGAAAAAAACAAAACATTGACTACATCACACTCATGAACCAAACAGGAGAGGAACCATGAGAATGTTAGTTTTGTGTATGTTTTTGTTAATGGGATGTGCCAATAGCCAAAACTATGAAAATCAGTTGCAAAATTGGGTAGGCGTCAGCCAAGAAACTTTGTATGAGAGTTGGGGTACCCCAAATAGTGAATTTTATATTGCGCCCGGCGAAAAGCAAGTCACTTATGTCAAAATCGATGAGAGTGCCATTGATGATGAAACGGATCCCTACCAGGGAGAGATTGAATATAGCGCAATCGAAACACCTGACTATGGCTTTGCGGATGACCAAAATCAAACCTACTACTGCAAAACCAGTTTTACCATTATCAACGGTGAAGTAACCGACTACACTTTTAATGGTGACGATTGCGTTACAAATTAAAGTTTAACATTAATTATAAAGAATAATGGCCGGAATAATCATAAATTATTCCGGTTTTATTCTGCGCACATTTTTCAAAGCCAAAAACTCATCCCGCATTTTTTTCAAGGCCGGCAAATCTGGCTTCGGCGACACCAACTTGCTCAGAAGATAATTGAAGAACACCTTTGAAAAATAAGGATTTTTTCTGGTCTTTTTATAAAACTTCCAGTAGGCGGATACGGCGCGTTTATTCAACAATTTCATTGCCCAGATTGGCAATTTCGGATTATCGGCAATCATGTAATAATAAGCCAAGAACCGATCATTATCGAGTTGGATTTTATTGCCCGAAAAATTGCCTAACTCTTTAGGCACCAAAACCACATTGGCCGTCATTTTAATTGCACCCAAAGCGTGCGGGGCGCAACGCAGGGGAATAGACTCATCTTGAATAAAGACTCTCTCGTCGGCACCATTGGCTTTTTTGAGCACGGAAGTCCGAATAAGCTGCCCCATACGAGTAAACCGCCCGGTCAAAATCATTTGCAAAGCATTAGGGTTATATTTATAGGTAAACTCACCCAAATATTCTTTTTCCAATGCCTGAGGCTCTTTTCCGGTCTTGGTAAAACAGCCATAAACCATATCAGCTTTGTGTTTTTTTGCTAATTCCAGCATTTTTTCAGTGGAATCCAACGGAAAGATGTCATCAGAATCAAGCATTCTGGTATATTCGCCTTGTGCTTCACGAATACCTTGATTAATGCGAACACTAATGCCGCGATTTTTCTCATTGGTAATAATCTTAACATTGGGAACGTCTTTGGTCATCTCCCGAATAATGTCAACAGATTTATCCGAGGAAACATCATCCACAAAAATAAATTCCGGATTTCTCAAACCGGTTTGGTGGAGCAGGGCGGTCAGCACCGACGGCAAATAATATTCTTTATTATAAACGGTCATCACAAAACTGACATCAATAGGATTTTGAGACATCTTACCCCCTAAATTATTTTTCCGATTTTCAACAGTTATTGAGAAATTGTCTCTTCTTCAATAAACTGGTCTTCTTCCTCTGGTATATCTTCATCAGTTGCCGGTACCAAAGGTTCCACTTCAGACTGAGGCTGAGACGCTTCAAGAGAGCCGTTTTGCTCAGTTGCCCCGGCAGTAGAATCATTTGATACATTATTTTGAGAAGATTCGGCAGATGCTGGAGTGCCTTCAACCACTTCTTGCACAGCTGTTTGTTCAAGCAAAACCGGCTGTTTATTGTCATCTTCGGTTGTCTGAGTTTGATCTTCTGCTTCAACTTTTTTCTCAGCTTCTTGCTCCAATGCCGGAAGGTTAAGCAAAGGTTGCGGGGCATTATCATCTAAATTCGGTAACAAAGGCTGCGGAGCATTGTCCTTTTGTTCCTCTGCAACGCTATTTGCTTCCGAAGTCTGGTTTTCAATAGCTTGCGCCGGCTCAACGACTTTTTCCAAAGTTTTTTCTTCTACGATTTCCGGAACAACCGGTAACTTATCTTCTTCTTGCAAAAGCGGAGCCTCGTTGCTTGTCTCAGATTTTGCTTTTTCATCTGAATTAGAAGACACAGCTTGTCCAGAAGCATTTTCCGTGCTTTCGGCTGTCTTATTGTCATTTTCCGCAGCTTTTGCCTCAGCCTTAGCCTCTTCAGCCATAAGCGCTTCTTTAGACAACGTTTCGTTCGGAATAATATCTTCCTTCTTTGGCAAACCGTCACGCTCCAACAAACTCTCTTGTGACAGCAACTTAGATTTATCAACGTTTTTATTAATGCACTTTAGCAACCAAACATCATAAATTGGGTGTTCAACGGCATTAAGCGCCGGCGAAGACGACATCATCCAACCCTTAAAGATGTTATAGAGCTTACCGTCTTTGGTAGTATCTGCCACATCAACAAAGGCATAGTTTTCAGGTGTTTCCTCCGGCGGAGTAGCCTTGCAAGACCGTACCACAATCGAAAAACTGCCGAATTTAACTTCACCGTTCACCGGAACTTCAATTTCACTGACACGTCCGGTAATTTTATCCATTGCTTGCAGTTGTGCGGTATTCATCTCAAGTTGATAAGCCTGAGCGAGCGCCGGACAAAACAGGCCGGCAATCACAACCGAAGAGCAAAGCCAATTACTTCTTATCACCATTATCTGTCACCATAAAGATAATTTCGCCGACCATATCTTCCAAAGTCTTAAAATCACGTGTATTGGCAACGGTATCACCGTTTTGCAACATTTCCGTAGATTTTCCCGGTTCGATTTTAACAAATTTGTTACCGACCAAACCATCGCCGACAATAGAAACAATACTGTCCTTAGGCAATTTTACATCAGGAGCGATACTTAACTTTACATCAGCCACATAGTCAACCGGGTCTAAAGATTGAGCAATGACCGTACCGACCTTAATGCCGTTGATTCTGACATCAGAGCCGACAGTCAACCCGCCGACTTTCAAGAATTTGGCATTAATGTCATAGCCTTTAACCACCTGCAAATCAGAAACCTGATATGCAAAATATAAGAAGAAAGCCGCCACAACAAGAACGACAATACCCATAATAGTTTCAACCGGTTTTTTATTCATAATAAAACTCCTTCATAAGACTTACATATCAAAATCAAGATTTTGTTCAGACGGTGTCTTTTCGTCTTTATTTTCTGTTTTTGCACTTTTATCGCTTGGATTACGATTGGCTTTGCCGATAGAAATGATTCTATCTAAGAGCTCTTCAATCACCATGGCGTCTTGCGTATAAGAGAACTCACCGCCGGGTTGTAAATTATCCAGCGACCCGCCCGGTTCAATCTCAATGTATTTTGAGCCCAAAATACCCGAACTGACGATAGAGGCGCTGCTGTCATCGGGAATATGCACGCCTTCTTTAATATCCAAAGTCATAATCGCGTTAAAATGCTCATCCAATCTGGCACCGACCACTTTGCCTATGGTAACGCCGGCCATCCGCACGGCATCGCCGACCAAAAGGCCGTCGGTCCGTCCAAATCTGGCATCCAAGGAATAATACGTGCCGTTATCGGCATGTTCCACTTCATTGGCGGTCAAAGAATTATAGCCGATAAGCGCCAAAATCACCAAAGCGACACACGCTCCGACCTTAAAGGATTGAGTTTCTTCTTTAGTATAAGTATCAGCCACGTCAATCTACTCCATAAAAAATTATTTCTTATATTCATAAATTAAAATAACCGTTTTGTCATTAAACATTTTGAAAAATAAAAATAGTTGTTAAAATTTAAAAAAACTCTGCTAATATAGCAGACGCATAAGTAAGATTATTTTGGAATAAAAGATGATAGTAGCCAAGAACATATCAAAAAATTTTGAGACGCGCAAAGCGTTGGATAACCTAAATTTTTGCCTCAACAAAGGTGATATTGTTTCTCTTTTGGGACCAAACGGGGCAGGGAAGACCACGCTGTTAAGAATTCTCACCGGATATTTGAGCCCCAGTTCCGGCAGTGTGGAAATCTATGGGCACAATCCTCAACAAGAACGAGTCGCCGTACTCTCCAAAATCGGCTATGTTCCGGAAAACGCACCCCTTTATCCCGAAATGTCGGTTTATGACTTTTTGGCCTTTGCCGGTCGGTTGCGCCACCTCAAAGGGCAAGACTTGCAAAAATCCCTGCAAGAAACCATCATCAACTTGCAGCTGCAAAATGTCTTAACTCAAAGAATAGAAACCCTTTCAAAAGGATTTAAACACCGCGTAGCCATTGCCGCGGCACTTCTTCATCGGCCTAAGATTCTGATATTAGATGAGCCGACCGAAGGGCTTGATCCCAATCAAAAGTTTGAAATGCACAAATTCATCCGCCAATACGGCCAACAAAGCATTATCATTATTTCAACCCACATATTAGAAGAAGTTGAAGCCATATCCAACCGTGTTCTTTTGCTCCACAAAGGCAAACTCATCCGAGACACCTCGCCGCAAGAGTTAAAGCTCAGCGGCAATGACTTTGATATTGCCTCAGCTTTTCGTGCCATGACCGGAGAAGACAATGTTGAATGACAGTTACACTATTCTCAAAAAAGAATTCGGCAGTTATTTTCGCACCCCGACGGCTTATATCATCATCGGAGTCTATTTGGTAATTTCCATGTTTTCCACCTTTTATTCCGCCTATTTTTTTATGAACAACAACAGCGGATTAGGTTCGTTTTTCAGCTATCAACCTGAAATTTTGGTAATTTTGATTCCGGCCCTCACCATGAAACTTTGGGCAGACGAACGCCGTTCGGGCACTTTGGAATTTATTTTGACCCAACCGATTTCATACAATGCCATCATTTTAGGCAAGTTCGGGGCCGCGGTTTTGTTTGGAATTTTACTTTTGGCATTAACCGGTCCCTTTGTCATCTATGTTTCATTTTTAACCGAACTTGATTGGCAAAATATTGTATCGGGCTATCTGGCAACCATCCTTACCATAATGGTTTTAACCTCTATCGGCTGCCTGATTTCTTCTTTCAATAGCAATGCCGTTTTGGCATACTTATTTTCCGTATTTGTCGGCTGGTTGCTCATTTCTCTGAACTATGATTTTATGCTGGCTCCCTTGTTTCCGCTATCTGAAAATGTTACCTATCTTCTCAGTCAATCACTTAATTTTTACGCCAATTATTTAGATATGACACAAGGCGAACCCGGGCTTGATAACCTGACATATTTTTTATCACTGACAATCCTGATTTTATGGATAAACCGTGTCACCATTGAGTATAAAAAGCAATAAGGAGCAGCAATGACCCAACACAAAAAAAGCCTCCCGCTCATCATTTTTATTTGTTTGATACTGGTAATTTTTCTCAGTCTCAACATCACGGTTCGTTTGCTCGGTTCATCTCTAAAAGCTGATATGACGGCCAATCAGCGCTATTCTCTGTCGCCTGCCAGCCAAAAGATACTTTCATCTTTAACTTCTCCGGTACAAATCAAGCTCTATTTATCAAACTCTTGGGCGCAAGAAAATCCGGCCTATGCCAACTATGCGCAATTTGTGACCAGATATTTAAGAAAATATCAGCAAATTGCCGGTGCCGATAAAATTAAAATAGAAATAATTGACCCCAAACCGTTTTCTGCCGCCGAAGAAGATGCCAAAAAAGCCGGATTAAAAGCCTTGCCAGACCTTAGCGGCCAAAGCAATCTCTATTTTGGCGCCGTCATTTCCAATGCCTTGGGCAAATCAGCCGTAATTCCGAATTTCATTGCCGCTCGCAGTGGCTATCTCGAAACCGACATTAGCCGCATTTTGGCAAAGCTCAATACCGGTTCTCACAAAAACGTCGGTTTGGTCAGTCCGCAACTGCCGCTCATCACCCATGCCTACGGGCAAGCAATTCCGAACTGGGCAATTGTCGCCCAAATTCAAAATGACTATAACATTATTGAGCTAAGCGACAGAATAGCACAAATTCCGACCAATATTGATGTTTTGTTGGTCATAAATCCGGGGCAATTAAGTCCGTTATTTGCCTATGCCTTAGACCAATATGTTCTGCGCGGCGGCAAATTGATTGTTTTGTCAGATATTTTCAGCGACAAAAAAGCTGCCGACAAAGGCAAATTGAGCGCAACTTCAGCCAATATGAATCCGCTGTTTCAAAGTTGGGGCTTTTCGATTCCGCAAGACAAAGTTGTCGGCGACCGTACCTTGGGCGAAATGGTCACCATAACAACGCCCAACGGCCCGCAAAGCAAAAACTTTCCTTATTGGCTGCAACTGACTTCAGCTCAAATCAATCAAAACCATCCCATCACACAAGGCCTAAGCCGCATCAGTCTTAAAAGTGCAGGGATGATTGTTCCGCAAAAGGATAACCCGCAAATCAAAATTACGCCTTTGCTCACCACCACACCGCACGCCAACAGTGTTGACAAAGCCTTGTTTCAAAAACAAAACCAATCCGAACAGGAAAACAAATTTGCGGAAGGCAATGAACAATATATTCTTGCCGCCGAAATTGACGGTAAGTTTTCATCTGCATTTTCAAAAAATATACTGGACGGCACACCGAGCGCACAAAAATTACCGCCATACTTGCCTTATTCCATTGCGCAAGGCAAAATCATCATTGTATCTGACAGTGACTTTATTGTGGCCGAAAACTGGGCCGACACCGGTGCAACCCTCAACAATCCGGTTTATGGCTTAGCTCCGGTTTATGACAACGGCGCGTTTTTGCTTCGCTTGCTTGACTATCTCACCGGCAAAGAGGAGGTCCTTGGCCTGCACAATACCGAACCGCTCAACATTAAAACCGTTGGCGAAAACATCTACACGCATACCTTCAACAAATATGCCGACGCCTACAGCCAAGCCCAAGCCGAGCTCAATCAACGACAACTGTTAGCCCAAAACTATGCCAAAGCAACCCAACAAGCATTTACGCCGCTGACGGCTCAGCAAATCAAAGAATTGGAAACCAACAAGCAACGAATTTCGGATTTGCAGCAAGAAATAAATAAAATTGCATACCAAATCAAAGAAGAAAACACGCAAGAACTCAGCCGCATTACCGACTATAACATTATTTATATTCCGGTACTGACTGTTTTAGTAATATTACTCATTTACCTCATCATCAAAAAACGGGCTCAAAAAAGAATAGGGGGAATAGCCAATGAACTTCACTCAAATTAAGTTTGCCGGATTATTGGCAAGTATAACCACGCTCTGCGCTGTTGCGGCCTTAATCTTTGTCAGCCGCAATGACCACACGCCCGAAAACGGCAATTTATATATTCAAGAAGAAGTCTTTGCCAATATCGGCGAAATTCAAATAACTTCGCCCACCACCCAAGTCACATTTAGCCCTGAAGAACACTTTTGGCGCCTCAAGGAAGCGGACTACTACTACGCCGATTTTAACTTAATGCATAATTTGCTAAATGCCCTCAAAACAGCCCGTATTATCAACAAACAAATTGCCTCACCGGAACTAATAGAAAAATTGAACTTACAATTTTTTGACCAAAAGCAAGGAGAAGCCACGTCTCTAAGCATTAAAGATAGCGAGGGACGCATTGTCGAACATATTCTGTTTGGGACATCCACTCCCGATAAAGAAGCCACTTTTGTAATGCGCCCACAAGACAAATCAATTTACACCATCAATCAATATATAAACTTTCCCAAACAACGCATCTCTTGGGTACAACAGCCCATAACCGCCATTGAAGAAAGCAATATTCAACAAATAAAATTAAACAACAATGATTATAAAAGACCTGACAAAGGCTATCCTTTTCAAAAACGTGCCGGAAAAAATCTAACCCCGATCGAGATTGCACAAATTTTGCAAATTTTCCAGTATCTGCCGTATGAAAAAGTCATTTCCGCACAAAATTTTGATGATACCTTGTATCCCAACCGTGCCTATATAAGCCTGACAGAATTTGACGGACTGATTCGCTCGGTTGAAATTTTAACCGACAACGATGTTTATTGGGTCAAACAAACTTTTTCAACCACCCCTCTACCAACCAGACAAACGAATGATTATATCAAAAATAACAGCTTCCTTTATGATGGTTGGTACTTCCAAATATCACCCATCGAAGGCAAGCGCTTATTAAATTACGCCAATGGTTGAGAAAATAAATGGAAAATCTAGCCCCGCATGAAGACTTATTAAATCAAACTACTAACTTACTTATCCAATTAGACTCATCGGGACGGATTTTATATGCCAATCAAGCGGCGCAATATACCTGGAAAATGCAAGACTACATCGGCATGCAACTCATAAAATATCTGGATGCCGTTTCTGTTGGGGTCTTTGACCATGCTTTGCACCGTGTCTTAACCGACTGTCAATCTTACAGTTTTGTGCTCACCGACCATAATCGAATTTACCAAGCATTTCTCTATCCCATAAAAGCAGGACGTTTAAGCCTTTGCCTTGAGAACATGACGCCGCGTCACCAACTGGAAATCAAGCTCCAAAAGACAAGACGTCGTCTGCAATTTGCCGAAACGGTTACCAAATTAGGCTATTGGGAATTAGAACTTTCCACCCGCAAGCTCTATTGGTCCACCGAAATGTATCGTATTTTTGGCGAAAAGGGGCCCATAACGTCGCCAATGCCAAATCTCATCAAAGAAAGGATGTACCCGGAAGATATTCCTTTTTACAAAGCCAAACTAAAAGAACTGCTCAAACAAGAACACAATGTCGAGGGGACCCTAAGAATTTATAATCACGCGCACAAATTACTTTATTGTTCCTTCAAAGCCGGAATCATCTATGAAAATCATCAAAAGCTAATTGCCGGAACATTTCAAGACATCACGCCTTACATCACAATTCAGCAAGAATTGCAAAAAGCCAAAAAGCGGGCCGAAGAGCTAAGTGATGCCAAATCATATTTTTTGGCCCAAGCCAGCCACGACCTGCGGCAACCCATGCAAGCCCTGCAGTTATTTATTTCTTCGCTAAAAGAAGAACAATTAACCGTCATGCAAAAAATATTGGTCAACAAAATTGAGGATTCGTCCATAAACCTGCACACACTGCTGGATAATCTGTTGGACATTTCCAAAATAGAAGCCGGCGGAGTAAAATATCAACCACAATTTTTTGATATTGGCGAACTCATAGACCGCCTTGCTCAAGAATATTCAGAATTAGCGCGAAAACAAAACATTAGTTTTAAGTATATTGCAACGCATCAAAACATCTACAGCGACCCGATATTGCTGGAGCGTCTTTTGCGCAATTTACTCAACAATGCATTTAAATATACCAAAAATAAAGTTCTGCTAGGCGTCAAACGCTCAAAAAAAGGAATTGTCGTTAAAATCATAGATAACGGCTGTGGTATCACACCAAGCGAGCAAGAAAAAATCTTTGAAGATTTCTATCAAAGCACACAGCAACCAAACTGCCGCATTCAAGGAGTCGGACTGGGACTGGGCATTGTCAAAAGAATAGCCAAACTTCTGAATACAAAAATCCACATCTTCAGTCGACCAGGCAAGGGCAGCTGTTTTTATTTTTCACTTTTGCAGGAGTTTATTCTCTGACCGCATAGGCCATATTAATTAAATTTTCCAAATCATCATAATGTTTTTGTGTAACCAAGCGCATGCATTCAGCCTGATGATAAGCCTCATCACCATAACCGGATTTAGCCTGTTCCCAATAAGCGCAATAGCTGTTGCGATAAGCCTGCCAAGACTTGAACTGTTCATTAAGCGAGGTTTTACCGCTGTTCAAACGATTAAAATGCGGATCTCTTGCCAATTTTGCATAAGTATTTGTGATTTCGCGCATCAAGCGTCTTGTTTCATCTTGTTCGCAAACCACTTGCTTGCGCCAGTCACCTTGGGAGCGATTAATACACAAGCCATAATCAGATGCCAAAGCCCCCTGAGCACCCACCAACAACGCGGCCATAAAAGCAATCCACTTATTTTTCATAACTTTCTCCCTCAATTAAATAGCATTCTCTTGGTAAATTTTGACGATATTATCCAAATCATCCAAAAAGCGCTGATTCATATCAAGATTGCATTTTGAGGTTTGCAAAATCGAAACGGTTCCCAGTCCTTGCGTATAAGTATAGCCATACAAATCACAATATTCATCGCGCAGATTTTCCCAGTTTGTCAATAAGACCTTAAAATTCTTTTTAGACGGATCCCAGTTATTAAAATAGCTTGTTGCGGCAATAGAATTTACTTTTTTTCTGATTTCACCCATAATGCGAGTTGCTTCATCATCATTACATTTGGCCATTTCTCTGTCGCTCATATAATTTTTATCCAAACATTCTTGATATAAATCGGCCTGAGCAGAGGAGGCGAAAAGTGCAAGCGATGAAACAATCATGCAACCCAAACTTTTTTTAATCATGGAAAAATCCTTTCAAAAAGCCAACAATAAGCAATAAAACATTAATTAAGCTTAAAATAACATATACATTATTAAAGGTTTATTAAGGCCACAAAAAGAATATTTTATTGAAACTAAAAAAAACACTTGCAAAAAAAATCTGAGGGGTTTATATTCCGGCATAGTTTATGGGTGCGTAGCTCAGTTGGTAGAGCAACTGACTCTTAATCAGTGGGTCTGGGGTTCGAACCCCCACGCGCCTACCAATAAAAGAAGGTCTCGTAAGAGGCCTTTTTTTGTTGGCTTAGGCCAAGTTGGGTTCGAAGCCCAGAGGACTGGGGTTTGACTACAAGCGAAAGCGATACGGGGGTATCGCGGTGAGCGTTAGCTCATGAGCGCCCGTGCAACTCAAGCAAAAAGCGCAGAGTAACCCCCACGCGCCTACCAATAAAAGAAGGTCTCGTAAGAGGCCCTTTTTTTGTTATATTATCCTTGACTTTCTCATAAAACAGAGTAGGCTGAAATCACTAAAAAAATTAGTAAGATATAATTGTGTGATGGTGGTTTTATTCCGTTTATTTTTTAAGTTTCATCTTAAAAAAGCAATCACTATCAACAATTACTAAATAAAAAAATCATTATGTGAACTGTGAAGCCCGCATACTGATTTAATTGTTTGTAATTGACCATGGGGAGCGCCTATAAAATTGTCTTGCAAAAGATGTTTTTTGGCGCTCTTTTTTCTTTCTTTCGGCTTATTAAATTTTAATTAACGGTTTTTAGCATATTTTCTTACAATAACAAGGAGTTATAATATGCTGGAAAAAGAAAAAGACCGTCTGCACCAAGAATATCGCAAATGTTTGGAAATTGCAAAACACAATAAACTATTCACCGCTCTTGCCAAAGAAAAGATACAGCACTCATACCAAGTGTTGGATGCAGGAAACTATATTTTGAAAGAAGAAAACACCTTCAAAAACTGGTCCACCAAAAGAATCAAAGAAGCCAGGACAGCTCTTCTCTTGCATGATATTGGGCGTTTTACCGAAATTATTGCCAAGATTCAAACACCGCAACAAAACAACGATCATTGCATTTTAGGCTACAATATTTTGGCCAATATTCCTCAATATTATGACCCTCGCATTATCATCCCGATAAAGCACCATGGTCACATGATAGAGGAGCTCTATAACGACCCGGAGTTCTATACTCAAGAAGACCCTCAACTCAAATATGAGATTGAAAAAATTACCTTTTTGGTTCGAGATGCCGACAAAATCGCCAACTTTAAGTTGCTATCCGAAAGCGGACCAGAAATTTGGACCTTGTTTAACATTGAAAAAAATACTTCCCAACAAACACCTATTTCCCCAGAGGCTCTACAAACCTTTCTAAAACAAGAAGTTATCCGCTTCAAAGATGTCCACACCAACAGCGATTACATATTACTCTTGATTTGTTGGATATTTGATTTAAACTATGCCTCATCTTTTGCATATATGCAAAATAACCAGTGTTTTGAGTTTTTGGTAGAAGAACTGCGCAATTCAAACAGCGATTCTTCCGCCCAACACCGGATAGAACAAGTCCTACAAGACTTTCTACACCAAAAAGAACAACAACTCAGGGGGTAATTATGAAAAAGAGATATATATTTTTAGGCCTTTTGGTCATTATCTTTGCCGGATTTTATTTCTGCGCACCATCATTGGAAAGCATTGTCAAACAAGTTGTTCACAAATACGGTTCTGCCGTTACCGGAACAGATGTTAATTTGGAAGGATTCGACATCAAATTAACTCAAGGTGAGGGCTATATCGGCAAGATTACGATTGGCAACCCCAAGAATTACAAAGAAAAGAACATTATCGAATTAGGCAGCATTTCCGTTAAAGTTGATATTAAATCTTTAACCTCAGATGTTATCATTATCGAGTCGATTGATGTAAACAAACCGGTCATTAATTATGAGATATTATCTCTGACCCAAAACAATCTGTCGCAATTACTTGAAAACATTAAAAACAACACGGCCAGCGCCGAAAAAGCCGAAACAGCTGATGCCAAACCAGCCGACACTGCAGATACCGCTGCTGCCGAAAAATCCGGCTCAAGCAAAAAAGTAGTCATCAAGAAATTAACTATTCGCAATGGTGAAATTTCTGTTGCCGCCAATGCGGTCGGTGAATTAGCCAAAGCCACACTTAACTTACCGGACATTACCTTAAACAATATCGGTGAAGAAAAGAAAGGCGCCTCAATTGCCGGAACAATTTCAAAAGTTCTGACCAAGATTGCCGACACGGCTTACAAAACCGTCATCGACAGCAACATTACCGATTTGAAAAATGTTGCCAAAGAAAACTTAGATAATGTTGTTGGCGGAGTTAAAGACCGTATCAAAGAAATCGGTATTTTTGGTAAATAAAATATCTAAGAAATAAAGAAAAGGCGCCTGCAACGACGCCTTTTTTTTATGGCTGAAGAGCATCTCTAATTATTCCGGGCGTCAACAACTGTGGCAACAAAACATAATGTTTTTCTGACGGATAATAAACATAGAGCGGGACGCTGTTACGACCGAATTTGGCCAAGGCATCGGCAATTTCCGGGCTCTTAGAGGTCCAGTCAGCCTTAAACAACTGAATATTTTTTGCCTTTACCAAATCTGCAAATTCTTTTGTTTCAAGCGCCATTTTTTCATTTGCCAAACAAGTAATGCACCATTTAGCCGTAAAATCAATAAAGACGGGGGAGCCGCTTTGCACCGCTTCCGTAATTTTTTGAGCATTGTAATCTTGCCAAATCACCTCACTTTTTTCCGTCTGATTGACATTAAGCAAATGCCACAAGACCCAAGCCAACCAAAAACAAGTAAGCAAGACGGGAATAGCAAAAATCTTCTTCAAGATGCTCATCCATTTTCCAGGTTTTGGCAAAATCCGCGACAAAATTCTCGGGAAAAAGGCAATCAAGGCAAAGGGAAGGGCATAGCCCAAACTCAGCGCCACAAAAATCGGATAATACACATAAATCGGCTTAGACAGTGTATAGCCGATGGCAATTCCCATAAACGGTGCCGTACAAGGACTGGCAATAAGCACGGCAAACAACCCCGTAAAAAAGGCATTAACCTTTTGCTTTGCAAAAGAAATACGTCCAACCTTGTTGGCAAACGGGTTTTTGAGATTAATGAGGTCAAGCAACATTAAGAATATAACAAAGAACACCACAATCATACAGGCAACAAAGACCGGCGATTGAAGTTGAAAGCCCCAACCGATATGTTCTCCTTGCATACGTAAAACAATCAACAGACTGGCCATAATCACAAAACAAACCACCACTCCCAACACGTAGAATATGGCTTCTATTCGGGCTCGTCTTTTATTATAAGCTCCTTGTACCAAAGCAATCGCCTTAATTGAGAGAATAGGGAAGATACAAGGCATAAAGTTAAGCACAATTCCGCCCACAAAGGCCATAAGCAAAATCCAGCCCAAACTCACTTCTCCGTATTTTTCGACCAAAGGCAAAGATTGTACTCCGGGCTGATACATAGGGCTCAAAGCATAAGCACGCCGGTGATGTGCCTTTTCAATCAACAAAACACCGTCGCTATTTTGCACAGAACTATCCAGCAACGGAATTTCCAAAGAATAATTGCCTTCATCATCTTGTCCCAGCTTAGGAACGGCAACATTATCTATTTTATCGCGTTGATTGGGAATAAACCACACATTTTCCGCTTGATAAAACAAACCTTTATGCTGAGATTCCAGCCTTAATATCAGCTTATCTTCCGAGACATCAAAAAAACTTTTTCCTTTCCACTTCAGCGGAAAGGTATTTTCGGCTCTCAGAGCTTCATCTTGCCAATACTGTTGAGGATGACGATTTCCCGCTTCATCTTGCTCATGCATGGGCAGCGCCACTCTAACCGTTTCCGGCACACACTCTTCTCTACAAGCCAACCAAGAAACTTTTGCCTCTAAGACTTGAGGCGAGGGTAAATGCTCTTTATCCGACAATGTGAGACGATATTTCCAATAAGCACTTTGCCCATACCCATACAAAACCAAGCCATCGGCATCATACTTTTGTGGGGCACTATGTCCGAGGGCTTGAATTTGTATATTTGGTGGTAATTTCCAAGAGATTTGTGTCGGCAAGCCTGCATCACCGGGATTATCCCAATAAATATGCCACCCATTTTGCGGCGTAACTCTAACCAAAACATCTAAAGGTGCATTTCTTTGCAAAGTCGAAAAAGCACTTAAAACCTCAACGCTTACCTTATCGGTTTGCGCTTTTGCACTCAAAGCAAAGCTCTGCTTTGGCAAAAACAGAGCCGCAATGAATACGATGCAAAAAATTTTAAATAATTTGCGCACAAACACCCCTTATTTTTTATTAGTTTTACGCGGAGCAATAACAAAGTTATAATAAGCCGTTGCAATCACGCTCAAAGCCTTAACAAAAGACAAGCACCCCAAAATAATGGCAATCGGCAAAAACCACCCCGGCACCAAACACAAGATAATGAAAGCCACTATAACTTCGGCACCTTGAGCAAAGCCGCCCAAATAAAAAGGAGATTGCTTAACTTCCGGTTGTTGCGGCGCATTGTAACGATAGGCAATCACGCCATAAGACAATAAAGTAGCGGCGGCAGCCATAAATCCAAACATAAGAAAAGCAGCGGCAACGGCATTTTGCGCCGGATTAGCCAAAGCAAAACCTAAGATAACGCCGGCATAAAAGATATAATCCAAGGCCGCGTCTAAGAAAACACCAAATGCAGTTGTACCGGCATATTTGGCAATAGCCCCGTCTAAGGCATCAAACAGACGGTTCAGCAAAATACACAACAAAGCATAGCCATACATCCCCATAGCCAAGAAATTAATTGCCGACAACCCGATAACAAATCCCATCACCGACACCACATTGGCCGAAATACCGATTTTATGCAAAGATTTGCCAACATTATCAATACCCTGATACGACCAATGATAAACTTTTGTACACAAATCACGGCAATTCATAAAAATATCCTTGATTTTAGCGCTCAGAGATTTAAATTTCTGATTATCTGTAAAGGCTTTTACTTTCTCAAACATAACTTTGACCTTTCATAACATGAACGAAATGAACACTATATATATGTTAAAATAGTTTTCATTTAAAGTAAAACCCAGAAACAGAGTTATCAAGTCATAAAAAAAAGAGGTTAACCGTGAAATCCAAATTACTCAAATACTCATTTTTCTTGCTCTTGGCTGTTACAATTTTCTTTTATTATACTTTTTCCAGACAGCCCTATCAGATTATGTCGGGCGAAACAATGAATACCTATTATCGCATTAAGATTCGCTCAACCAAAGAAGATAATCTGTTGCACAACAGTATCAAAAAGGAATTACAACGCATCAATGAGGAAATGTCGGTATTTGACGGTAATTCCGAAATCAGCCTCATCAATCGAGACGACACCGGAGATTGGATTGAACTTTCTCCGGAGATGGCCACGGTTATGAAGGCGGCCTATAATGTTTATATGCAAAGCAACGGCTATTTTGACCCGACGGTTGGTCGTCTGGTGGATTTATGGGGCTTTGGCACCAAAGAAAGCACTCAAAAAGTTCCTGACGAAAAGTTAATTAAAGAAACTCTCAAGAGTACCGGCTTTGATAAATTACGTTTTAGCAACAATTTCACTAAGGTCAAAAAGACCAATCCGGACACCAAAATCAATTTATCCGCCATTGCCAAAGGCTATGGCGTAGATAGAATTGCCGCCCTTTTGGAAGAAAACGGCTATACCGACTATATTGTTGAAATCGGCGGAGAGGTCAAAGCAAAAGGGGACCGCAACAAAGACACCAAAGGCTGGAACGTAGCCGTTGTCAAACCCAACACCCAAACCAATGAAAACGCGTATATTGTGCCGCTCAAAGATTATGCGGTCGCCACTTCGGGCGATTATCGCAACTTTTTCTATTATAATGAAAAACGCTATTCTCATACCATTTCGCCCAAAACCGGCTATCCGGTAGAGCATAATTTAGCCTCTGCCACGGTTTTTCACAAAAACTGTACAACGGCTGATGCCTTGGCAACGGCCATTATGGCAATGGGCGAAAAACAAGGCCTAAAATTTGCCAACGACAACAACCTCTTTGTCATTTTGTTTGTAAGAGAAGACGGCAACAACTTTAAGCCGCTTCTTTCCAACAAAGCCCAAAAGGAATTGGAGGAATAAGTGTCCACGCTCACACAAACCGGAACCATTACAGACATCTCAGCCCAAGAAATTCATATATCCTTGGACCAAAAATCGAGTTGTGGGGCTTGTGCACACCTAAAAGACTGTGCCTTAAAGAATTGTCAAAAGCGGTTGATAACACTTCCACGCACGCCTGATGTTAAAGCCACAATCGGGCAGCAGGTAACGCTCAGTATCTCCACACGCCAAAGTTGGCTGGCTCTGGTCATGGGATTTTTAATTCCTCTGGGCATACTGGTTGCCTGTTTAGGCACCATGAGCATTTTATTGCATCAAACTGACAATTTTTCTGCCCTGGCTGCCTTATTAGCCGTCGCCGTATATTATGTTTTGTTATTTCTATTCAAGCCAAAGCTAAATAAAACTTTTGCCATCCGCGTTTCTTCGGAATTATCTGGGGAATAACGCGAAAAACACTTTTGCTTGAGCACAAATATGATAAAGTCTGACCAGTTGAGTTTAAGGAAAAGAAAATGACGGATACCTTTTGGTTAAATATCTTGATTGTTGGCGGCATTGCACTGTGTGCGGCAATTATGCTCTATATAACCGCCAAAAAGTTTTCGATTCAAACCGATGCTAAAGAAAGCCAAATCGATGAAGTTTTACCGCAAGCAAATTGCGGCGGATGCGGCTTTATCGGTTGCAAAGACTTTGCAAAAGCCTGTGCTCAATCCACGGCTAAGAGCTTTTCGGCCCTTTATTGCCCGGTCGGCGCAGCGGAAGTCATGCAAAAAGTCGCAGATATTTTAGGATATTCTACACCCAAAAGAAAAGACACTTGTGCCGTTTTGCGCTGCAACGGAACCTGCCAAGCCGCTCCCAAAAAAATTGAGTATGACGGCCTGAAAAATTGCCGTGTTGCCAATCTGACCATGATAGGTGAGGCTGAATGCCCCGATGGATGTCTGCGTTTTGGGGATTGCGTCAAGGTGTGCCAATTCGGAGCACTCAGTATCAACCCGCAAACCGGCCTGCCAACCGTTGATGCAAACAAATGCACTTCTTGCGGAGCTTGTGCCAATATTTGTCCGCGCCATTTATTAGAAATTCGTCCCATTGACCACAATCAACAAATTTTTGTAGCCTGCAACAACAAGCAAAAAGGGGCCTTAGCGCGCAAAAATTGCCAAAATGCCTGCATCGCTTGCAAAAAATGCGCCTCAATTTGTGCCGCAATTAAGGTAGAACAAAATCTGGCGTATATTCCAACCACTGTATCACCGCAAGAATTCGGCACCAAATTACAAGAAAATTGCCCAACCGGTGCCATTATTTACAAATCACAAGTCAAAAGAGAGAAAACTAATGTGTAACAAAAAGACATTTCCGCTCGGAGGCTTACATCTCAACAAACAAAAAATTTCGGCTTTATCTCCGATACAAGATGCCGGAATTCCACCGCTGGTGTATATTCCCGTTAAGCAACATATCGGCACCCCGGCACAAATTATCGTAGCACCGGGCGACAAGGTAAAAATCGGCACTTTGCTGGCAAAGGCTAATGGCGCACTGTCGGCCAATATTCATGCATCTGTTGCCGGAGAAGTCAAAAAAATTGAAGAAATTCAAGGCGAAAAAGGCTATTTTGAGCAAGTTATCACTATCCAAACCTCCGCCGACGAATACGAAGCCGAGATTGATACCTCTCCGGACATTAACAGCAATATTCCGCAAGACGTCGAAGAAATCCGCCAAAAGATTACGGCCGCCGGCCTTGTCGGCATGGGAGGAGCCGGTTTTCCAACCCCCATCAAGACCACTATTCCCGAAAACAAGTCCGTTCAATATCTGATAATCAACGGAATAGAATGTGAGCCATATCTGACGGCTGACGGCGCATTAATGCTTGAAAAGCCAGAACAAATTGTCATTGGGGCCAAACTGCTCAATAAAGTTTTAGGCATCCAAAATGCCATTATCGCCATTGATGAAAATAAGCCTCAGGCCATTGCCAAGATCACCCAAGTCACCAAACGCTATGTTGGCGTCAATGTTGCGGTTTGCAAAAGCAAATATCCGCAAGGCGGTGAAAAACAATTAATTACAGCCATAACGGGGAGGGAGGTTCCCGCAGGCAAACTGCCCATTGATGCAGGTTGCGTTGTGCAAAATGTTGCCACAACTTATGCCGTATATGAAGCCGTTATGAAAAATAAGCCCTTATACGAGAGAATAGTAACCGTCAGCGGAGATCCGTCATTGACCACCGCCGGCAATTATCTCACCCGCATCGGCACGCCGGCAGAATATTTATTAGACAAAGCACACACCAACAAGAGCCAAATCGGCAAATTGCTTTTTGGCGGACCGATGATGGGCGTCTCAGCCGTTTCTCTTCAAGCTCCGATAACCAAGAAAACCGGGGGTTTAGTCGTAATAGATACGGCCTCATCTCTCAGACAAGACGAAACTTGTTGTATTCGTTGCGGCAAATGTGCCGAAGTCTGCCCCATGGGATTAATGCCTTTTGCCATTGCCTCCAATTTACGTCGCAACAACACGGCGCCGCTCAAAGCATTGCATGTTGCCGACTGTATAGAATGTGGCGCTTGCTCTTATATCTGTCCGGCAAAGGTTCCGTTGGTGGACTACTGCAAACTTGGAAAATATGAAGTAAACAAACAAAAATAGGACTTTATAGATGTTAAAGATTTCCTCTTCTCCGCATATTAATTCATCCGTCACCACACAAAGCCTGATGCGAGATGTTCTCATAGCCTTAACTCCGGCCATGCTTGTTGCGCTGATGATGTTTGGCATTAATGCACTGCGCGTAATACTCACTTCTGTTGCGGCTTGCGTCATGTTTGAATATTTAATCACGCACTATCTTCTTAAAGCCAAAAACACCACTACGGATTTATCAGCCGTCATCACCGGCGTTTTATTGGGCTTTAATCTGCCAAGCTCCATGCCGTCTTGGATGATTATTGTCGGGGCATTTGTATCAATTGGAATTGCTAAAATGGCATTTGGCGGATTAGGCAAAAACATTTTCAATCCTGCCTTGGCCGGTCGTGTCTTTTTGTTTATTTCGTTTCCCGTACAAATGACGCAATGGCCCAAGCCTGATTTTCTCAATTTTCTGAACACGGATATTGTAACTTCGGCCACCACACTTGGGATTCTAAAACAAATTGATGTTTCAAGTTCGGCCTCAATCAAAGCCTCACAAGTCTCCTTAACCGAATTGCCGAACTATTGGCAAATGCTTTTAGGCGACACCGGCGGCAGCCTGGGCGAGGTTTCGGCACTGGCCTTATTTATCGGACTCTTATATATGTTATGGCGTCGTGTTATCACCTGGCATATTCCTTTTTACTATGTGGCAACATTTTTTATGCTTACGGCCATCACATGGTTTAACACCGACAATGTCCACTTTGAACCTGTCACCAACCTCTTATCGGGCGGTCTGCTTTTAGGCGCTTTCTTCATGGCCACGGATTATGTCACCAGCCCCATGACGCGCCAAGGACAAATCATCTTTGCGGTTGGCTGTGGTATCCTAACCTATATCATACGCTTTTACAGTGCTTATCCCGAAGGTGTTTCTTTTGCCATTTTAATAATGAACGCCTTTGTTCCGCTAATAGATAAATTTACCCCGCAAAGGGTCTATGGTAGAAAGAGGAAATAAACCATGAAACCAGTATCTCTCCTACGCTTAGTTTTCGTTATGTTGATTGTTGCCTGTGGCTCAGCGGCGGTATTAGGCTTTGTATATCAAATCACCACCGTTCCGATACAAAAAGCAAACGACGCCAAAGAGCTGGCCGCTATTTCCAGTGTCATTATGGAAGACTTTGATAACAATCCCTTCAAAGAAAGAACACTGATTCCCGGCAAACATAATCAAGGTCAACTCACTTTATATCCAGCCCGAAAAGATGGTAAAATCAAAGCCGTAGCCATCAAAACCTTCAGTGACAAGGCCTTCGGCGGCAAAATTGAATTAATTGTCGGCTTTTTCTTAGATGGCACCATCAGCGGATACAAAGTCATCAGCTCCAAAGAAACACCGGGACTTGGCGCAAAAGTAAGCGAACCAAAGTTTAGCGAGCAATTCATCGGTGTAAAACCAAAGAAAAAAACATTTAAAGTCAAACAAGACGGCGGCGAAATCGATGCCGTCACGGCGGCCACCATCAGCTCACGCGCTGTTGTTGATGCCATAAAGAAAGCCTATGATGCTTATCACAAATTCAGCACAAGGATGTAAAAGATGAAACAAGTTAGCTATCAAAATCTGACACGCGGCATAATAAGTGAAAATCCGGCCTTAGTCATGCTTTTGGGAATGTGCCCGACTTTAGGCGTAACCACCACCGCTCTCAATGGCTTGGGCATGGGCTTAGCCACCTTACTTGTGCTTATTTTATCTAACACGGCCATTTCTCTGGTCAAAAACTTTATTCCCTCAACCATCCGGATTCCGTGTTATATTACGATTATCGCATCATTTGTAACCGTGGTTGAGCTGTTAATGACGGCTTATCTTCCCAATTTGCACGCCGCATTAGGAATTTATATTCCGCTCATTGTGGTCAACTGCATTATATTAGGGCGAGCCGAAGCCTTTGCCGCTCATAACAATGTTTTCCAATCTCTGTTAGATGCTCTAGGCATGGGAATAGGCTTTACGCTGGCGCTTGTGGCCTTAGGACTTATTCGTGAGATTCTAGGAGCAGGTTCAGCCTTTGGCTATCAATTCATCGGAGAAGACGGCTACCCCATACTCATGTTTATCATGCCGCCGGGAGCATTTTTAGCCTTAGCCGGATTAATTGTTCTGTTTAACAAGTCACGGAGAATATAAGATGAGTTACTTAATGATATTCATCGCCGCCATTTTTGTAAACAACATTGTTTTGTCGCAATTTTTGGGAATTTGCCCGTTTTTAGGCGTCTCCAAAAGAATATCAACTGCATTGGGCATGGGTTGCGCGGTCATGTTTGTAATGACCTTATCCGGGTTAGTCACGCACCTGATATATTTTAACCTCTTACAACCCAATGGCCTAAGTTTTATGACCACCGTTATTTTTATTTTGATCATAGCCTCTTTGGTCCAAATGGTAGAAATCATCTTACAAAAAACGTCTCCCATGCTTTATCATGCTTTAGGGATTTTTCTGCCGCTGATTACCACCAATTGCGCAGTTCTGGGTATTGCCATTTTAGCCGTACAAAAAAATATGAGCTTAATGGAAGCCGTTTGCTATAATCTGGCCAATGCCATGGGCTTTACCTTAGCCATTGTTCTGTTTTCAAGCATACGAGAAAGACTTTCCGCCAATCCTATTCCCAAAGCTCTCCAAGGCGCACCGATTGCGCTCATCACGGCCGGATTGCTCTCCATGGCCTTTATGGGATTTTCCGGTATCAGCCACTAAGCAACAAAAAAGCCCTCAAGCCTAAAAGGCGAGGGCTTTCTTGTTTTAGTTTTCTTAATCTTTCAAAGATTTCAATAACTCCAATACGAGAGGATGTTTTACCTTTGTCAGAGCATATGAATAAAACTCTTCAAAGAGCTTTCCGCCGTAATTTTGAGTCTCGTCAAAATACTTTGCCTGAACAACGGCATCCAACCGATCCATGGCTTTGACAAAGACGGCCTCCGGTGTTTTGCAAGCTTCGAATTCCTCAAATAATTCTATCAATTCAGGATATTCCAGCTCATCAGCCAAACGCCGCATGGCTTTGCTTTCCAAATCATACTTTTCTTGCGGACTAATACCTGACCCTGGCGTATAATCACCGATGTATATTTCGGCAAGATCATGGATATTTGCCATTTTCAAGCACTTGCACAAATCGAGCTCTTTGGGAGCATACAGCTGCACCAGCATACTCATACTCCAAGAATGAGAGGCATCAACTTCTGGTGACTTTACCTTATGATAGAGCCAACCGCTGCGAGCCAAATTTTTCATTTGCCCGCTGACTTGCTTAAAGTTTTCAAGTTCTCTTTTCATAATTCTTATATTTTAAGTTAAAATAATTAAAATTTAGTTCAACAATTCGTTACCTGTCTGCCCAAGCCAAAGCAAAGTGTCAGGCAGCTCAGCATCTTCAATCGGCGCACGATAGCCGGCCCAAGCCTCAAAAATGGCCCGAGGTAAAATATAGCACTCACCTAACAGACAAACCACTTCCTGACCATCGCTGCTGCCAAACAAATTATATCCGGCTGCATAGTATTTCTCTAGCTCCTTAATGACTTCAACACAACAATGTTGTTTGGCTTCATCAAAATTCCAGAAATAATAAGGCTCCATAAAGAGCTGAATACCCTTTTCCACCTTCACATCAAATCCTTTCAAGCCAAATTTGGCTTTATGAATAGTGATTCGGTTAAATTCCTGAGAATTTTTGAGCAAATACTTACTGGCCATAGTAAGGGAAGGGGTGTCCAACAACACACAATCCTCATTTCGTCCAACAAACATCAGATTATCCGACACCACACCGCGACAACCTTTATTTTGCAAATCCTGAGAAGCCAATACTTTACGAAAAGTTTGAGCATTAACAGTCTTTTTAAGAGGGTGGCTATATTCTATTCCTGTCTTTTTGCCATTGTCAAAATATCTAATTTCGCCAACACACAAGGCAGAAAGGACCTCTTTTTTATCATCAAAATCAGCGCTAAAAGCTTGCATCAAAGATGCAAAATAATTTTTTTGGCTCAAATCGCTGTAAATTTCTTGCGAAAAAACTAAATTTTCCATATTTTTTTCAAATTATAGGGTTAATAATATTTTATTTTCTCCACCTTAGAACAAAATTTTCCAAAGTTCAAGTATGATTTTAGACAAAAGAAAATATTTTTATTTTTTCAGCAAATTTTGAATATTTTTTATCACATTTTCAAACATTTCTTCCGTTAAAACACCGGTATTAATATTATAGCGAGACGTATGATAAGAATTGACCATCCACAAGTGATGATTTTCCAGCCAATGTGTAGCATTATGCGCAAACTTAAAACTTGCTTTTTTATATCCCAACACACCCAGCACGGCATTATGTGCCACACTTCCCAGAGTTAAGATAATCTTCAAATTTGGCATATTTTCAATTTCTTGAATCAGGTAAGCCCCACAGGCTTTGACTTCATCTCCGGTCACCTTATTTTGCGGAGGAACACAGCGCACGGAATTGGTCACTCTGACATTGAGCAGCTCAAACCCGTCATCTTTCTTTTTTTGATAATTTCCTTGCGCAAAACCATATTTTTTCAAAATCGGATATAAGACATCTCCGGCATAATCATTGGTAAACGGACGATTTGTTTGGTTAGCTCCGTTTAATCCCGGAGCCAAACCAACAATTAAAATCTCCGAGGCGAGGGAACCGAAAGGCTCAACCGGACCATTGTAATAGCTAGGAAATTTTGCAACATTTTGAGCGCGAAACGCCAACAATCTCGGGCATTTTGAACAAGATTTATCCGGAGCAATAAATGACATTTGCCACAATCCTTCTAAAGTATAAAAAATTATTTTTTAATCTAACATAAAAAATTTTTATCACCACCCTTTAAAAACAATTATCCAAAATTATATCTAAGTCGAAATTGCACAATCAGTAATTTCAGAGAAAGAAATCTATTTATAAATGGAGTTTTACAATATGAAAAAAACATTATTATTGGCAGGCGTTGCAAGTCTTTTCTCATACAATGCCAATGCAATGATGGAAATGCCGAAAATGCCGGCAGATTTCAGACCTTATGTTGGTGTTGACTATGTTTATTCCAAAGCTGACTACAAAGACGAAGCAAGTCGTATGGAAGATAAAGGATACTTGGAAGATAATTTCAATTCTGGCGTTATCAATGCCGGTATCAAAATGGGCGACTACTACAGCATTGAAGCCTTCTATCAACAATCAGCTTCAGAAAAAGGCGACTATTTTATATATGACGGAATGTCTCACAAAGCCGAAACCCAATTTGATGCTTATGGTATTGATCTCTATGGATACATGCCGGTTGGTTGCGACGGCATAAGCCTTCTGGGTACTGTCGGCTTAGCTAACTATGACTTGGAAATTAAAGAACTTGGTGAAAAAGAAACCAAAAGCCGTGTTGGTTACCGTGCCGGTATTGGTGCTCAATATGACTTCAACGAAAACTGGTCTGCGCGTTTAGTTGGCCGTTACAGCTACATTGGCACCAAAGATGTTGACAATCTAATGGAAGCCACAGCCGGTATTCGTTATACTTTCTAATCTAAAGAACTATTCCCAAAATAAAGCCATTTTTTACAAAATGGCTTTATTTTTTTACCTATACAACACTTGACAAAACTGCCAAAAAAGTTATTCTTAGCTTAAATTTATATTATTATAAACCAAAGAGGACCCGGTCACACAAGCCTCTCTAAATATTCCGTTATAATTATGAAAAATATAATTTCACTTGCCTGCAAATATTCCAAATTGGCTATTATAAATATAATTGTTGCCATAGTGTCTCTGATAATCATTATGGTTTGCGGCATCGGGCTGATTATATTTGTCGGAATGATATTAACAGCTTTCAGCTAAAAAAGATTTAGAATAAAAAAGCAAGCTCTTCATATTGAAGGGCTTATTTTTTTATGATGTGTACAGTTTTGAAACGAACTTGCATTTTGCTAACAAATTGCCCAAGATACTCTCAAAGGAGGACATCATGAGCAAAAAACAAACTTATTTATATATCTTAGCCGCCGGAATCATCTTAATTTTGGCAGGCTTTTTCATGCATATTCAAGTCATTACAAGCGCTTATCACACCATTAGCAAAATGATAGCCAATCCGCTGGTCTTTGGTCCGGCAGCAGTCTGCGCCTTTATTTTTATGGGCAATTCTCGCTATTGGCTGATAAATATATGTTGTGCTTTAGTCGCTTCTTTGGTGATTCAATATTTTGTAATTGGACATGGGGCAGGGATATACACTATTCTTTATCGCGCCTTAGCCTTTTTGGTTGTCGTTTATTTCCTCAACCTGTTAAAAATTATTATCACTAAATAAGACGCTGAGAACGAGCAAAACGTATAAATGCTCAAAAATAAATACTGAGCTCGTTCTCACAATCCATTTATTTAATAAGTTATTGAATTTTATGTAAATATATTTCAAATCCTTTTATAATAAAGCTCTTAAATCTCTGCAAGCAAAAGACAATACACCAATTTCTAAAAAAAGCCAAAAACAAGGTTATAAAAACTATTCTTGCGTTGCAAAACAATGACGACGCAACGACAACAATTGTCCGAACACCCAACAATTTCAATCCTAAAATTTCTATATGAGCGTCACAATACAAGAGCTTGCCGTATTGCAATTCATGAAATGCCGTATCACAAAAGTATCACAACAGTATTACAATTCATGAGCTACAATAATTACAATTTATGAACGGCAGTAGGCTCCACAATCTCCCCTCTGCCTCTCACATATTTGTCGCATAATATATATTATGTATAGTTTAAGGTTGCCAGGATAACATATTGAATAAAAATGATATATTTTAACAGCAATAAGTTTTAGATAGCTTCTGATGCTTTTATCAAAGTTTTGGTATAGTCATTTTGCGGATGATTAAAAATATCTTGAGCAGACCCGATTTCAATTAATCTACCATCTTTCATAACGCCAATTCGATCTGCCATAGCTTTTATGGCGCGCATATCATGAGAAATAAACAAATAGCTTATGTTGCGTTCTTTTTGAATTTTTTTCAGTAGTTTGACAATTTGCGCCTGAATAGTCACATCTAATGCGGACGTTGGCTCATCCAAGACAATTAACGTCGGTTCCAAGATGAGAGCTCGAGCTATGGCTATCCTCTGACGCTGTCCGCCGGAAAATTCATGCGGATACCGGTCCATCACCGTTTCATCCAAGCCCACTTCTTGCAACACATGCTTAACTTTTTCCCGTATATCCGATGACTTGAGCTTGGGATAATGAATTTTCAGCCCTTCGGCAACAATATCTTCTATTCTCATACGAGGATTCAACGAATTATAAGGGTCCTGAAACACAATTTGCATTTTTTGCTTCAAATGCAGCTTTTCTTTTCGCGACAGTGCCGCCACATTTATTCCTTCAAAAGACACACTCCCGTAAGCCCGCTGCAACCCAAGCAAAGACTGCCCCAGTGTTGTTTTGCCTGAGCCGGATTCTCCGACAATTCCCAAACATTCTCCCTTATAAATATCAAAGCTAACATCATTGACGGCATCTATTTTAGAGATTATTTTTCCCCAAAAGTTCTTTTTGAGCGGGAATGTCACTTTCAAATCTGATGCTTGTAATATTTTGTTTGCCTGTCTGACCGGCACATCATTTTGCAACATCACCGCCGAAATAAGCTCTTTTGTGTAAGGATGCTGCGGATTTTCGAAAATCTCTCTCACATCACCCTGTTCCACCATCTCTCCTCTTTTCATCACACAAACTTTATCGGCAATTTTGCGCACCAAAGTCAAATCATGACTAATAAAGAGGATAGCCATATTCATTTTTTTACGCAAATTCATCAATAAATCAATGATTTGCGCCTGAATTGTGACATCCAACGCCGTCGTTGGCTCATCTGCAATCAACAATTTTGGATTATTGGCAATAGCCATAGCAATCATCACACGTTGCCTCTGCCCGCCGGACAACTCAAACGGATATGCCTCTTTTTTCAATTCTGGTTGAGAAATTCCCGTCAATTCCAACAATCTAACTACTTCTTTTTGCACTTGTTTGTCAGACAATTTCCGATGCAACTTTAAAACTTCTGCAATCTGATGACCTATTTTATGCAACGGATTCAGAGAAGACATCGGCTCTTGGAAAATAAAACCGACCTCTTTACCTCTGATTTTGCGCAACTGGCTTTCTTTAGCTCCAATAATCTCTTTACCATTAAACAAAATAGAGCTATCAGCACTATGAAAAGCCTTTGGATAAGGCAACAATCCCAAAACCGACAAAGCCGTCACCGATTTTCCGGAACCGGATTCGCCGACAATACCGACAATTTCACCCTCATCTAATTCAAAATTAATGTTTTTTACGGCCTCAAAAGGATTTAGGCCGTCTCTGGCAAAAGAAACCGAAAGATTTTTAACTTCCAATAAAGCCATCAATCATTTCTCCTGCTGTCAAATGCATCTCGTACCCCTTCCCCAATAAAGATGAGCAAGGTCAACAAGCAAGACAAAACCACAAAAATTGAAAGTCCGATCCAAGGTGCTTGCAAATTATCTTTACCTTGGCGCACCAAATCCCCCAAAGACGGATATTCATGCGATAAACCCAGGCCCAAGAAATCAAGTGCCGTCAAAGCCACTATTGCTTCCGATAACAAAAAAGGAACAAAAGTGATGGTTGCCACCAACGCATTGGGCAGAATATGTCGATAAATAATTCTAAAATTGCTTGCCCCTAACGCCTCGGCAGCCTTAACAAATTCAAAATTTCTGGTACGCATCACCTCTGCTCGCACCAATCCGGTCAACGATGTCCAAGAAAAAAACAGCAAAATAACCAACAAGCTCCAAAAGGTCGGCACAAAAATACTCGCCACAATAATCAAAATAAACAACTGCGGCAAAGAATCCCAAATTTCCATAAACCTTTGCAGAATAATATCTGTTTTTCCGCCAAAATAACCCTGCACAGCTCCGGCAAAGACACCTATGCACGATGAAATAAATGTCAAGATAAAAGCAAACACAAGAGAAAGCCGTAAACCATAAAGTATTCTGGCAACAATATCCCTACCCTCATCATCCGTTCCCAACCAATGAGTTGAGCTCGGAGCTGCAGGTGTCGGAACATTCAAATCATAATCTACTGTATTGAAAGAAAAAGGAATTATCGGCATAATCATCCAACCGTTTTCCTCAATGTTTCGCCGAATTAATTCATCACGGTAGTCCGCCGGCGTTGGAAAATCTCCCCCAAATTCAGTTTCATTATAAGCCTGAAAAATCGGAAAATAATACTGATTATTATATTTCAAAATCAAAGGTTTATCGTTTGCAATTAATTCTGAGAACAAACTCAAAACAAACACACCGACCAATATCATCAAAGCCCACCAAGCACGCCGCTTTTTGCAAAACGCACGCCAACGTCTTTTAAGCAAACTCTGTTTATCCGACGTTTGTTGAGCCAATTTTTTAATCCTTACTCAGCTGTTTTATTAGTCGGTTTGGGTTGTATCTCAGGTGCCGAAATTTCAACATTTGCTGGCGGAGTTTGTTCCTTTACGGAAGAAGTTTCCGCTTCCTCTGCATTAGGAGCAACCTTTTCCGCCTCATTTTTGGCATTATTTTCTTCTTTTTCCAAGGGAATATCATTAGAGCTTAAAGTATCAGAAGAACTTTCGTTATTATCAATTTGAATTTCATCCTTAATACTCTTTACTTCTTGTTCTTTTCCTTCATTTATGGGTTGTTCCATTACCGAAGCCTTGCCGACGGCTCTTTCCTCTGGCAAATCATTGACCTTTTCACTTCCGGCAGGCTTTTCTGCATCACTTACTTGAGCTTTATCTTTAGCACCTTCAAGTGGCTTGTCTACCGATTCAGTTTTCACATCATCAGCGGATTTTGCATCTGCTATTGCTTTCTTAACAACTTTATCTTTTACTTTAGCTTGTATTTCTTTGAGTTTGTCTTTAGGAGATTTTTTAGTATTAAATTCTTGCCATTTTTTATACCAATCATCATAATTTTTGAGATAACCGTTAATGGTTTCTTGGCTCAAAACATTGCTCAGCAAATTATCTTGCAGGCCTTTTGCTGCTGTTTCATAGAGACCCATACCTTTTAACTCTTCACAATCTCCTTTCAAATAGAGATAGTTTTTAATTAATTCTCTACTCTCACAAATTTGATTATTAATGCTAAAAGAATTTTTAATAGGATTTTTAACCGCCAACAACACTAAATTATTGCGTTTAAAATTCTCAATATAATCTTCGGTCTTTGGACCGCCAAGTTCATTAATACCACTCACACCTTGCAAGAATACAATAGTGTTTTCATCTAGTTTTTTCTCTTTAAGAGCCTGCATAAATTGTTCCAACTTACCAATCAAACAAGAATACTGTTCTTGATAGGCTTTTCTTTTTTCAAATAATTGCTTATTGCCAACCCATTTATAATTACTAATATTTTGCCATTGTGATTGCGGCTTTAATTGGCAAAATTCATTATAAACATACATATCGGCAGGCAAATCCAAGAAGACAAAATAAGCTCTATTACTTTTACCTTTTTGAATTTCTTCCAACAGTCTATCCATAGTCTTCAACGAGTTAACCACATATAAAGAATCATAAGATACGCCCATTATTGGCAACTTGCTGGCCGTTACAAATCCATCTATCATGCTGTAAGGAACAGACCAATCCGTCATCAAATGCCAGCTGTTAATCCATTGTACCATCAAAAACTTTGCTTGCTCCCAAGAAGAGGCTTTTAAATTACGTGCCGCAATCGGCGTATTGATTTTATCAATACATTTATCGACATTGCGTGCATTATTTTTATCACACAAATCGATTCCGCGAGATTGAAGCGCCGTAATCCGATAATTAGAGTTTTTATAAACATCTATCAACTGCGCATTTTTCAAAAAGACATACTCGTCACGTACATCTGAAAAATTCCACAAACTATCCAATTCAACATTTTTCAAAATATGTTCATCGGCTTTTTTATCATCCAAGCCGTTTAATATTTCCACCGTATTATGCAAAGCATCTGTTGTATTGACATAAGCATTCGGATAAACCCAAAAACCATTTTTAGCCAAAAATGCCACCAAACGTCCTTTTAATTCATTGGCTTTATCATTTTTGTTTAATTGGTCTTTCATTTCCCCGAGGGTGATATAAGAGCTCGCGTTCGGCAAAAAGATATAAACGTATTTTCTTGGATTTTTACTTGCTTTATCTAAATGATTATCATAGCGCACCACAAAATCATCAAGATTATTTTTTATCAAATAGGAATCAGCCAAAATACCGCCGAAGATAATCAGCAAAATTCCCGTAAAATAAGCGGTACCGGACTTTGAGGACATCATCAAAATCACAAAAGTCAGAACCCCGGCACCTCCGGCCAAAATCCAATGTGAAATACCATTAAAAATAAAGGCAGCCGACATTCCGATATAAGGAGACAACATAGGCTCCAAAATTGAGGTCTTATCATAAATGGCAAACTGGTTCAGCAAAGCCAAGACAAAGCCGCCCATCACCACTGAGGCTAACAAATTTTCTAACAAAGAAGAAAAAGACACCAAAAACATTATAAATAAAGAAACAAACAAAATCACCAGCAGCGAGGTTAAAATTTCAGGCTGCAGGCCAAGAGTCTCCGCAAATATGGCTTGATTTCCCGAACCGGCAAACAACAAGAAATCAATTCCCAAAAGCAAGGCGACAAACATCCCTTTAATAATCCAATCAAAGACATATCTAAAGATTCCTCTGGAATTTTTACCTCTTACTTTGCGAACGTTAGCCGCAATATTTGAAGATTGATTTGAACTTTCAATAATAACGTCCTGCATTTTGATATCCTCATTATTTTTCTAAAATTAGAAATATCTAAGCATATTCTCAAATCAATTTAAAGCAAAAATCCCCGAAACTGCACAGGCTTCGGGGATTTTTAATTGCGTTATAAATTTGACTATCTTGAATAGTATTCGATAACCAGATTCGGTTCCATAACACATCCGTAAGGAATATCGTCAAATTTAGGAATAAATGTAAATTTAGCGGTTAATTTTTTGTTATCAACTTCCAAATAACCCGGAACATCGTGAAGAGTGCTTTCAACAGCAGCCGTAACGATAGCGAGTTGTTTAGATTTTTCACGAACTTCGATAACATCACCAACTTTAACCATGTAAGAAGGAATGTTTACTTTCTTACCGTTAACGGTAACATGTCCATGGTTAACAAATTGACGAGAAGCAAAAATGGTAGAAGCGAATTTAGCTTTCCAAACCAAGTTATCCAAACGAGATTCCAAAATGCCGACCAAGTTTTCAGCAGAGTCACCGCCTCTTCTAACGGCTTCTACATAATATTTATGGAATTGTTTTTCGTTAACGTTACCATAATAGGTTTTTAATTTTTGTTTAGCATACAATTGCTCACCGTAGTCGGTCATTTTTTTGCGTCTTTGACCATGTTGACCCGGAGCATATTCTCTCTTATTTAATGGGCTTTTCGGATCGCCCCACAAATTTGCGCCATAACGACGATTCGTCTTTTTCTTAGCGTTTTCAATACTTTTCATAAATAAAAATCCTTATTAAACAGGTTATTACATTATTGTCTCGGTAGTATTGCAACATAAATTGCAAACGGGGCCTAAAAGTCCACATTCCCGAAAGTATGGGCAATATATTACACTTTTTTTTAAATTACAAGCAATTTTTCCAAAATTAGTCTGGATTATTTACAAATTCCGGCTACAATAAGGCCAGAGGAAATACCAATGGGATATGACATACTGTTTCAACAAGCTCTGCAACTCCACGAGCAAGGCCGCTTAGACGAAGCCGAAAACATCTATCGCCAAATTTTAGAAACGGCACCGGATAACGCCGATGTCTTAAATTTGTTGGGCTTAATTGCACAAGCCAAAGGCATGCATACCCAAGCAACGGAACTCTTCTATCATGCCGTCAAACAAGCCCCCAAGCACGCACCTTTTTGGTTTAATCTTGGGCTTGCATTGGAAAATGACAACAAACCCGTTGAGGCCTTGCAGGCATACCAAACAGCCGTTAAGCTCAAGCCTGATTTTAAGGAAGCCTTTTCCAACATGGGCGACATATATAATAAAGAGCAAAAATCAGACCTTGCCGAAGAGATGTATAATAAAGCTCTGCAAATTGATGGGAATTTTGCCCCTGCTCTGGCTAACCTTTCAGCCCTCAAACAAGACCTTCAAGCACTGCAAAACTATTGCCGTCTATATCCAACTGAAGCGATTTTTCCTTATTACTTAAGTAAGATTTACCAAAACAACGCACAATATGAGGAAGCCTTGCAATATATCCGCCAGGCTCAAACCATTGCGCCTTCCTCATTAGATGTGTTGGAAACTCTGGCCGAACTTCTCATGCTCACCAACAATGAAGATGAGGCCATAAAAAATTTTGAGCAAATCTTATGCCTCAATCCCAATTCCGTGCCGGCGTTGATTAATCTTGCCAACCACGCCACACAATGCCAGGATTACACCAAAGCCGAGCGCTATTACAAACAAGCCCTGGACCTATCTCCACATGATTTGGATGCCCATTTTAACTATGCCAATATGCTCTACCGCCAAAACCGCTTACCGGAAGCCTTAGAGGAATATCGTGCTGCTGTTATTATTAACCCCAATCGTTATGAAATCAGCAACAATCTGGGATTAATTCAAAAAGACTTAGGCGAATATGAAGAAGCGCTGGGCTTATTTTTTAATGCCTTTTTCAAAAATCCAACATCTGAAGACATCGCCTTAAATATTGTTGAAACGCTGACCCTGCTTTATCACCAAGACAAAGACAAAGCCATCAAAATTGCTCAAAACTGGTACAAAGAGGCTCCAAACAATATTTTTGCCCAACAAATAAATGCTGCCCTTAACGGAGAAACAAGTGAAAATAATCAAATTTATATTCAAAAGTTGTTTGACCATTTCGCTGATAATTACGAAATGGTTTTGCGAAGGATTGGTTACCTCACTCCAAGAAAGCTTAGAG
>CALXOP010000018.1 GCA_944390035.1 uncultured Alphaproteobacteria bacterium
TGGAACGGGCAATTGCCTCAGTACATGATGGGTGACGCTGTACCGTTCATTAACTTCAAGTAATTGAAGGAGTACATATTTAGAGGGAGTCGCGAGAGCGACCCCCTCTTTTTGTAACCGGAAAACCACACGCTAAGCGCGGGAACCACACGCTAAGCGCGGGGTTTTCCGAGCATAAAAAAGCCGTGACAAATATCACGGCTTTTTTTATGGCGTCGACGAGAGGACTCGAACCTCCTGCCCACAGTTTAGGAAACTGACGTCATATAATTTTATATATTTTTTCTTGCTTTTCTAAATTTGTTTAATATATTGAAATTATAAGCAAATTCTTAAAAGTGTCAATTTTAAAATTTACAAAAAATTATTGGATTTTACAAAATTTGAGGCACTATTGAGGCACGGAAAGCAAGACAATGGATAAAAAATTTAAATTTACAAATACAAACATTAAAAATTTACCAATTCCGACCAAACGGATTTTTTACTATGATACTGTTGAGCTTGGGTTATCTGTTCAAATAACACCATCGGGAGCGAAGGCTTTTTATTTACGAAACCGTGTGTTAGGAACTCAAATCCGTGTAAAATTGGGGGAGCCGTCATATATGAGTGTTGATGAAGCTCGCCAAGAAGCAAGAATTGCAAAAATTAATATGAAAAAAGGTATCAATCCAATAGAAGAACGAAGAAAAGTTAGCAATGAATCTACTCTTTTTAAATTATATGAGCAATTTATGGCTGATAAAGAGTCTTTGTTAAAACAACGAACAATTACGTATTATGAAGATTTATGGAAACATTATCTGACAAACCTTGGAAAAAGGAAAATTTCCCAGATTTCAGTAGATGATGTAAAACGTCTTCATCGTTATATTACCTCAAATCACGGTCATCGCTGTGCCAATCAAACTATTGTATTTTTAAGAACCATTTATAATTATTTCATCAAGCAGAATATTTATACAGGTCATAATCCTGCGTCAGCAGTTGTGTTAAACCGTCAGGAGACAAGAACTAGGCATTTGGATTCTGCTGAATTAAAAAGGTTTAATGAAGCAATCAATCAAATTGGCGATTCTATATCTAAATATGCTATCTTGATGGCTCTTATTACAGGGGCACGAAGGGATAATGTATTTTCAATGAGGTGGCAGGATATAAATCTGGAAACAAAAACTTGGATTATTCCCGAAACCAAAACAGGAAAAAACATTCCATTGCCATTAGCCGATGCGGCAATTGAAATTCTTAACAAATTAAAAGATTTAAAATATAATGACTATGTCTTTTTTTCCACTAATTCTCAAAGTGGGCATATCCGTGAGGTCAGAAGTGTATGGAGAAATATATTAAAGAAGGCAAATATTTCAGATTTGCATTTACACGATTTACGGCATACTCTCGCGACTCAATTAATTGCCCAAGGAGCAGATGCCTTTACCGTTAAGCGGGCATTAACGCATAAAAACCTGCAAAGTACACAAATCTATGTTAATTTGGGCGTTGAAGAATTAAGAGATAAATTAAATGAAACTGTTAATTCAATGATTGGAGTTACAAGTGAGAAAATATAATAAAGATAAGTATCTTAAAATTTTGGATAATCAAATTTATCTTTATGAAATTGATTTTAGTTTATGCTCTAACGAAGAAATTTTAGCTATTTTATCCAGTAATGTTGCTGATATTTCTTTTAATAGATGCAAATTTAAAGATATAAATGCCTCAAATAAGATTTTTAAAGCACCAATATCCTTTAATCGTTGCGATTTTGATGGAAATATCTCTTTTGATGAAGCAGAATTTGATGAAAAAATACACTTTGAACACTTTTCCTTTAAAAAGAAAGCATCTTTTATAAATGCCAAATTTAATAAAGCAATAGAATTCAGAAATGGTATTTTTGATTCAATAGCAGATTTTACGGATAGTAATAATTCATTATCTTGCCAGGGAATTAATCTCGTTGAAGCGATTTTTAAAGATGAAGCTATATTTAATGGGCGTGATTTTAATAATGGAAAGATAATGGAAAGTAGGTTTGAAGCTCCTTTTTGGTTTGATAATTGTAAATTTGGCACGAGGTTCAAAACTATTGGACACATATTTAACTGCAAAAAACGAAAAGAATTTTTAACCTGTCTGCAAGTGTTAAAATTTTCATTGCGGGCATCAGGCTTTAACATAGCAGCCAGTGATATTGAAAATTATGAATTAGAAGTGAGAAAAGAACAAAAAATTCAAACAATTGATGATGGCAAAGGATTTATTCCCGATTCTTCCAATATAATACAGGATAATCAAAATCTCTACACGACTGAAAATGTTGCTCACATTTTGAGGATTCGGCCAAATACTCTCGCTGTATGGAGGAGTCAAAGAAAAGGTCCAAAACCTACTTACATTGGTAGAAAAGTATTTTATAAGAAAGAAGACCTTGATGAATATTTGAATAACGCAAAATAAAAATGGCGTCAGCGGCGGGACTTGAACCCACTACCCCTGGTTTAGGAAACCAGTGCTCTATCCAGATGAGCTACGCTGACAACCTGATACCTGTTTATAGCTTAACAGCCTAAAAATCAAGTTTCTTTTATAATTTTCACAAAATAACCAAACTTATAAGTTATCTGTGGAGAAAATGAGATGACTGATGAAAAACTAAATTCTATACGAAAACACGAAGATGCTGAAATTATAAAGCATTTAGAAGCGATTTCCCAAATTGTTGAGAAAAAATGCCAAAGATGTGATTCTGTCCTTGGTTGCTTGGGGTGCATATTCAGCCAAGGAGAAATGAAAGGTGATATTGACCACGCTCGTGAATTAGTTAAGAAAATTATCTAATCATCAGTAGCTGTTTTTCACCTGATTAAATATCTTTCAACTCGTCCAAAACATTTTGGAGATGCTCTTGCTTTTCAGCTTCCTGTTTTCGTTTAGCCTCTTGTTGCAAAGCTTTACGTTTGGCTTCTTCTGCTTTTTTCTTCAAGGCAATTTGTTTATTTTGTTTTTTGATAGTTTCCGCTTCTTTTTTCAGCAACGTATGAAATTCAGCATCATTATTAATTTTTTCAAGAACTTCTGCCAATCCTTCTTTATATGCAGACAGGTATGCTGCTGCCTGAACCTGATTGGGAGCATAGCCATAATAGCAGGCGATAAATTTCCAATCTTCGGCGATTGCGCTATATTCTCGTAAATGTCTGCCATTTAAATCATAAACATTGGCAGTAACTTTAACAGTATATTCTTCTGTACCAAACGGATAACCGATTAAATTAAGAGTTCCCAGAGATAATGCAGACGGAAGAGACCCGAAAAGTGTCATTAAAGCTCCTTGCTTACGATTAAAAATATCTTGGGAGACAACAACACTGCCAATATAATTATCATTATTGCTGAGTTTTTTTATTATTTCTTCATTAACATCATAGGCGACGGTTTTTAAGTGTTGTTGTCTGGTATCTATTTTGGCTCTTTCGCCAACATTGGTCTGGGTGATGACATAAATGTTCTCTGGAACATTCAGGGTAAATTCATAGTCCTGATATTTAAAAGGAGCTATATCTGTCTGATAGTCTTCCATCGTAATGGAACGACAGGATGTTAAAAACAACATCAAAAAAAGTAGTTTCTTCATTTTACAGCTCCTTATACATAATTTTTTCTAATTGTTTTTCTGTTCCATCCCAATTACCGAGAATATTACCAGAGTTGCTTCCAAAATCATCGCTGTCTTTTTGTCTTTTTAGCTTAATGATAGGATAATTTTGGTCTGGAAAATGGTCATATTTATTTGAACCATCTTGGGGAGTATATCTGATGTAAGATATGTTCATTATGGGATATTGCTGCTTAACAATTTTTTCCAATGATTTTATTTTTTTCTCACAGGATGAACATCCATCAAAGATAATCAGAATTTCATTGAGCGGACTTTTTAACAGACTGGCTATTTCTGTATGTTTCATTTCTTTGGCATACTGATATGCTGTCCATTTTCCATCTTTTGATTTATAAATGTCTGCCTTGTGTTCCACTAATTTTTTTGCAGCATAAATGTTATTTTTGATGGCTGCATACATAATTGCTGTTCTGCCCTTTTTATCCAGTTCATTCAGGTAGGATTTTTTATCCAGCAGTAAATCTAAAAATTCATTATCCTGACGGATAACAGCATACATCAACGGTGTATAGCCGTTCTTATCAATTACATCAGGGGAAGCCCCGAGCCGAATAAGCTCTTGGGCAAAAGCCATATCATCTTTGATGAAATGAGCGACAGGATGTTCCCCGTCAATTTTGATTGCATCTAAATCCGCAGGGGATGATAAGAACGCTTTAATACTTTCAATATTTTTTGAAACAACTGCATTTTGCAGAGCTTCTAAATCTCTTACGCTAAAATCAACGCTGTTGCTACTGATGTTATTTTCCAATGTAATAGCTGGGATATTTAGCTTGCCGATTCTTGGAGATTTAAATTGAACACGAAGCTGAATCAGTGATTTATTATCATTTCCTGCACAAGAAATACTATTATCAACAATTTCAAAATGACGATTATCTAATGTTTCTTTAACTTTCTCTTCCAATATCTTACAATCTACATCTGCTCCTGTCCATTGAGCTATCAAAGAGATATTTTCATTTTTTTCATAAACAGGTTTTGATATATCAAGAACTAATTTTGAAGGTATTTTAGGGCTATAAGGTTGAGGGGAATAATGATTTTTAGAAGAATTATTATTCTCCCTTTTTTCTTGTGCTCCTTCTAAAACCTTTATTTCTTCCATTACTTTATCTGCATCTTCTACACCGAGCATACCACACATCATAGTATATCTGGTTAGAAGGCCAATATATTGGTCCCATAGTTCTGTCCCCATTGATGCTTGTAGTCTTTTCGCCTCATTAAGAGTTGATAAATTTGGGGTTTCATCCAATTTTATATAAACTGTTAACCAATCATTATAATGTTTCATATCTTTTATGTGTTTAGATATTCCACTATATATACATTTACAGGGAGTAGCTGGACCATCACTCTTACGACAAAGTTTCATAAACCTATGTTCTTCACCACATCCTGAAAGGCATAGAATAAAAAAGCAGCAAAAAATTATTTTCTTAATCATCAAAAGTTCTCCTTTTTTATTCCTCATTGGCCAATTCAATCACCTGAACACCTTTATTTTTTGCTCTCTTGCAAACTTCAAAAGCTCTGCCTTCCAGTTGGTTGTAAGAAATTATGAAATCTGTATTTCCTATAATCCAATTATTCCGATGGACAATGCACCAACGCTTGTATCCTATTGCTGCTTTGTCTGGATATATGAAGCTGTCAAAATATCGTTCTCCGTCATTAACTTCTTTCATACTGGATGCCACCAAAATAATTCTGATACTTGGATTATCTTGCTTTATCTGTAAAACAGCATTATAGGCATCTCGTTCGTAAGCTCCCTTTACCCCAACTAAAAAGGTATCAACATCCTCTTCATCAATAAGGCGAAGGGCTTGCTTTTTTACTTTTTCTATAATGTCGCTTCTGCTCCATTTATAATCATTTCCAAGGAAAGCACAGGATTTACTCATTTGAATTTCTTTCAAAATAGAGGTGTTTTCTATACGATACACAAACCAACAATTGTGTATCCACTTATATCCATCTGTTTGAAATAAATGAATTTTCTTATATAAAACTCTCTGAAACCCTTGGTTTTCCTTACATCCATACCCATTATATATTTTTGAAATGAGCGAAAGAAAATAAAACGAATAACCATAAAAAAGGGTTGATTTTATTGTTCATAAAAAGTGTCCCATTATTTCATCTTAACTCTTTGAATCTCCGATAAATATATAAAAAGGGGGAAAAGATGTCGGTTATTGCATACATAAGAAAAAGCACAGATAAACAATCATTTGAACATCAAGAATATGAAATTGAACAATATGCCCAGAAGCACAATCTTAAAATAGACAAATGGGTTGAAGAAAGCATTTCCAGCAGGAAAGAACTAACAAAACGACAATTAGGAGAATTGTTGGAAGAATTAAAAGACGGAGATTGCCTTATATGCAGCGAAATTTCTCGTCTTTCTCGGTCTGTTGGAGAAATTTTTTTAATATTACAAACTTTAATTTCAAAAAAATGTCAGGTGGTATCAATAAAAGAAAATTACAATTTTTCTAATAGTTTGCAATCTCAAATTTTAGCATTTGGATTTGGGCTTTCAAGTCAGATTGAAAGGGATTTAATATCACAGAGGACAAAAACAGCATTAGATGCTAAAAAAGCAGCAGGGGTTAAACTTGGTCGTCCATTTGGAGCAGAGAGCAAAAAACTGAAATTGTCCAAAAATACCAAAAGAATAAGAGATTTATTGGATAAAAAAGTTTCTAAAAACCAAATCGCCAGAATTATGGGCGTGCAAAAAATAACATTAAGAAGATTCATCAAAAGAATGGGATGGAGTGATTAAAACAAAACCAGAGCTTTGAAACTCTGGTTTTTGTTAGTGATTATCAAGTCCATTTATCAGTTATTCAAAAATTTTGAATAACTGGGTTTACTTAATATTATTCATTTTCATTATCTTTACTTTTTTGTTCAAGTTCCAAGAACCTGTCAAAATCGCTTACATATAGGTTATCTTGGATAATTCTGTATTTTTCAAATTCGCTTTCTGCGTGGAGCTTGGCAATTTCTGCTGAAACTTTGCCTGCATCTTGCAAAACATCATAATCCATAAAAGTCAAAAAGCCATTTAATTTTTCGCTCCAATCCTGCATAGTCATAGGGATATGGCGTTCTGCTTGCATTTCAGCATAATCTAAATATGAAGAAACTAGCCTTTCTAATTGGCGAATTTCTTTTTCCTGCAAATAATTTTTGGCAACACTAACGTCATATTTCTGAATTTTGCCATCGGGATAGGCATCCCAAGTGGTTAAGCCCATATGCTCTTTTTTTGCATCTGCTCGTTCCATTATAAGTTCTGCGGCAGTATGTCCGTGAATGCTATGGTGTAGTTTGTTTTGAACAGTTGCAAAAAAGGTTTGTGTTGTTTTAGCTCGCGGGTCATAATCCAATGCTGTGGCATAAATGTCTGTAATCTTCTGATAGAATCGCCTTTCAGACATTCTGATTTCACGGATTTTTTGTAATTGCTTTTCAAAATAATCTCTGGTTAGGATTGAGCCACCATTTTTAAGGCGTTCTTCATCCATTACCCAGCCCTGAATAGTGTAATCTTTAACAATCGCGTTAGCCCATTTTCTGAATTGAACTGCTTTTTCATTATTAACCTTGAAACCAACAGCAATAATCATTTGTAAATTATAATGTTTTGTTTCCCTTGATACTTGCCTGTTGCCTTCGGTTTGAACTATCCGAAAATTTCGGATAGTTGAAATTTCTCCAAGTTCATTATCTGAAAATATCTTTTGAATATGGTCGTTGATTGTTCTTATATCAACACCATAAAGGGTCGCCATCATTTTTTGGGTTAGCCATATATTTTCATCTTCGTAACGCATTTCCACGCTGTTAGCATTATCACCAACAGCCGAGACATAGGTTAAATATTCAGCAGCAGAACTTCTAATTGTAATTTCTTTCTTTTTATCCACTATGTTATTCCTTGAAAATATACTCCAATGGGGTCTATTTGGCAAAACCCGTTTAATTTTAAAACATTATAATAAGGAAGGGTTAAAATTGGGTATAAAAAATTACAACCAGAGTAAAACTCTGGTTTTATCAAACATATATGTTAAATTAATGTCTTTGGAAATCCTTTAAAACTTCCATCGTATTTGATATTTTTGTTATTTCAGCAATATCAAAAATATCAAGTTCATAAGATGAACAGGTTGCCCCCAGCTGGGCATTGAAAAAATGAAGAACTGCCATATTATAGAGCTGTGAATTGAAAGTAGCAATCATTAATGGTGTAACTCCTAAATTATCGGAAATATTAGGATTTGCACCATTTTCCAACAAATATTCCATCATTTTACGATTATTTCTTTTGACTGCCATCATCAAAGCAGTTTCCCCAAAATCATTTGGTTTATTAACATCACAACCCATTTCTATCAACCTATCAATAACAACAGTTTTCTCAAAATTGGTAATATTGGGATTAACCACTATCATCATCAAGGGTGTATATCCATCAAGATGCTTATACTTCATCGTGGTTCTATCAATAATTTTTAGTAACTTTGTATAATCAGTAGATGTTAAAAAATGCATCAAAAAGGGCTCTACACCAAAAAGCAGTTCAAATTGCTTTAAGGTTTCATATTTTGGAATTTCTTTCAAATGTTTCACCAATTCAGCCAATTCTCGTTCCTCTCTCATATAATGAGGCAGAGGTTTAGAGGAATTTAGTATGAAATCTATTTTACATATTAGTTCTTCAAAATTTATATCTTCTCTCATTTTAATCCTTTATTGCCATATTATATAAAGTTTCAGATAATTTTTCCTGCCAGTGTGGAAGTTGCTTCTGTCTGTTCAAATTCACAAACAAAGTCCATCCTGATGCTATACTTGGTTGCTTATCCTGATAAACTAATGAACCTATGTAGTTGGAGCATCTATTCAAATATCGGCTGCTGAAATCTCTTCGGCTTTTTATGTATTGATTTTCCAATAATTCATCTGCAATACTTAAAAACATCTCCAAATATTGATTTTTCTTGTTATTCATCAAATCTCCTTGATTTCTGATAATAGTATTTATCAATTCTATGCAGGTATTGTTGAATCAAATAGTTCCGAACAGATGTAAGTAGGAGTTTCAATCCTGTGTTTGCTGACAAATTTATCTTTATTGGTTGGAAATGGAGAAGTATAATTATACCAACCATCAATATCATAGACCTTCTTTATTTTGTATGATGCTTTGATATATAGAGATTTGAACATTCTTATAATATAGCCAGCAAATAATGCTAATTCTTCTATATTGTATTGATAGATGGTAATATGAATGTGATTTATGCCATTAGGTTGTTTTTCTATAATACCTTGGAATGGAATTTGAATATGTTTTAAATTTCTCCATTTTGAACCATATTTCCAATGATAGTAATGAGAAAGAATTGATTTGAAATCTTTTTCTAATTTTATTGCATCTACACGATTATTGGGATTAAGTGTTAATGCAAATAATCCATTGGGAGTATTTTGTGTTTGTTTTTTATCCGAATTCATCTCTATCCAAAGAGATTTTAATTGTTTTATGATATAGGGTGATTCTTGTGTTATTCGGTTTTTAAATATTATTTCAGTCATTTGTGTCCTCATAGTAATTTGAATATAGTTAGATTTATGGCTAACTTTTAGCCATTTAGGTATTTCTCTGAAATGTGATATAAATATTGGGGAAAGTAGTTATTTAACATTCTTTCCCATTTTTAATGCTCGTCTAATGCTCTTCTATGGCTTGTCCAATGCTTGTCTGTTATCAGCAAAAACAGGGGAATTCCATACCTGTTCAAACTTCAATAGTGATGATGAAGTTTGAAATCATCACTACCTTTTGCTGATGAAAAAATAATATCACATCTGGTTTTACGAATGCAAAATTATTCTGATAAACTTATTTATCAGCGATGGCAAAATAATATCATATATAGAAAATGGATTTCATTATTATTTTTTATAAACGAATCGTTAGAATTGAAATTTTTGAGGCACCATTGAGGCACGAAAAATATTCGCACTATTTTGCAAAGGCAATATATGGTTATAATTCAAATGGTTATGTTGAGATAAAACAAAATTAACCACAGTTTAGGAAACTGTTGCTCTATCCTGATGAGCTACGGGGACGTGCCTTGTTTTATAGCCTGAAATAACGCAGACTGCAAGGATTATATTTATACAAAACATTTGACAAAAAAGCGCTTGTCTATGTGGCAAAAATATGGTATAAAGAAAGTCTAACTAATATAATTTTAGTCATTATGAAAAAAATTTTTTTACAACTGACCTTGGCGCTAATAGTATTAGTGTCACCAGTATTTATTACAGAACAGTTTAGCATATGGAACTTTCCGTATGTTATTTATTTTCTTGTTTTGTTTATGACGGCTTGTGCACCGTTTTTAAGCATAAATAAAGAAAATCCCAAAGACAACCTTTTTATCTTGGGGATTTGTGTTGTAACGATGGTCATATTGGCCATACCTGCTTCCTTCTCGTGCTATCGAGAAGTCCATCTAATTTTTTTGGGAATAGGTGGAATTGGAGCAGTGTTATCCTTCGGAGTATCCATGCTCCGAATACACTTACAAAAAAAATACCATAGAGCCTAAGCTTTATGGTATTTTTTGTTCTGCTTTTATGCTTTGGAAGCGAGTTTATCCAAGAAGCGTTTTTGAATCTCGGCTAATTTTTGAACCGAATCGATTTCAACATATTCGCCGTTGGCGTGCATACCCTCACCCGTGCCGGAGTTCATTATCACGATTGAGCCTTTGACGGCAAAAGCTCTTGAATCCGTTGCGCCGCCGATTTGTTCAAAAAACATCTTTTGACCCAAAACTTCTTCTGCCAAAGTTTTGTAGGCTTGGATATATTTATTATTCGGGTCCATAACAACCGGTGTGCTGGAAGAGACAATCTTATAGCTAACGCCTTTTTCCATGCATTTTTTCAAGTTCTTTTCCAGATTTTTGACGGTCGAATCCTCAGTCAAGCGAAAGTCCAGCAAAGCCTCGGCATAGTTGGAAATGACGTTTGAGACCTGTCCGCCTTCGATTTTGGCAAAATGCACCGTATCAATCCATGTATCTTTCGGTTTTTTGGTTTCTTTGGAATAATAAGGATAAATCTCACGAATATTATTTAAGGTCTGCAACAATTTTTCGTTTGCATCTATGCCTTCCCATGGGGTGGAACCATGCGCTTCTTTTCCCTCGGCAATGATTTTTACAAAAACCGGATTTTTGCATTTATTGACAATACTCAATATATTACCACCGACATCATTATCCAAGACGATTTTAGATTTAATGTTTTTATGTGCCTCCAAAAACGCCTCTGTGCTTTTACTGCCTTTTTCTTCATCGCTGGAGAGAATAATGCCAAATTTTAAATTCAGCTTATTCTCCAAGACATGAAACATTGAATTAAATGCCACCGCAGCAAAGGATTTCATATCCAAGGTTCCGCGTCCATACATGCGGCCGTCTTTAATTTGGGGCGTGAACATCTCGTCTGGCGCCGGCACAACATCTAAGTGACCCAGGCACAAGACATCAAAATTATCACCATCGGTATTGCGGATATACAAAACCGGCGATACGCCTTCTTTTTCAAAGATTTCTACCTTGGCATCCGTGTTCGAAAATAAAATTTTGCAATAGTCAAAACAATGTTTGA
>CALXOP010000019.1 GCA_944390035.1 uncultured Alphaproteobacteria bacterium
AAATAGCAAATAATGCCGCCGCGTTTGGCGGTAAGAGCTTTAAGGAGTTATTGATAGCCTCCACCAAAAGAGGAGACATCTTTTTTGCCTTATCAATAATTTTGATGTTGGTTATCCTGATTATGCCTTTGCCGGCGTGGTTGTTGGATATTGCTTTATCTTTATCCATTACAATCTCCTGCTTAGTATTGATGACGGCAATTTTTATTGAAAAGCCAAATGAGTTTAGCGCTTTCCCGCTGGTATTATTAATCACCACCATGTATCGATTATCGTTGAACTTGGCCTCCACCAGATTGATTTTATCCAAGGGCTACCAAGGTCCCGACGCCGCCGGTGAAGTTATCGCGGCCTTTGGCGGCTTTATCATGGGGAACAACTTTGTCATTGGTGTAATTGTGTTTGCCATTTTGGTCATCGTCAACTTTGTTGTGATTACCAAAGGTTCGGGACGTATTGCCGAAGTTGCCGCCCGCTTTGCCTTGGATGCTATGCCCGGTAAGCAAATGGCCATAGATGCGGACCTATCCTCAGGCCTAATCACTGAAGACGAGGCCAGAGCCCGCCGTGAAGAACTCACCAAAGAAAGTGCTTTTTACGGAGCCATGGATGGTGCCTCCAAGTTTGTACGAGGCGATGCCATTGCCGGCTTGATTATTACCTTTATTAATATTGTAGCCGGTATTATTATCGGTATGGTACAAAATGACATGAGCTTTTCGGCCGCCGGTGAAACTTATACGCGTTTAACGGTTGGTGATGGTTTGGTTTCGCAAGTTCCGGCCTTAATTATCTCTGTTGCTGCCGGTATTTTGGTTTCCAAAGCCGGTATGACCGATTCCACCGATAAAGTTTTGTTTGAGCAAGTCGCCAATTATCCGAAGGCCTTGGGAATGAGTGCGTTCTTGGCCTTTGCTTTGGGGATGTTGCCGGGCACACCGGCAATTCCGTTTATGTTGTTGGCAACGCTGACCGGCGCCACGGCTTATTATTTGGATAAGCAGCAAAAAATTGCCCAGCAAAAAGCAGCCGAAGTTATGGAGCAAGAGAAGAAACAAGGCGCCCTCACCAAAGCTGCCGACGAGCCGATAGCCAATGTTTTGCGCATAGACCTTATCCGCCTTGAAATCGGCTATGGTTTGCTCCCGCTCATCAATGAGGAAACCAACCGTAAATTAACCGACCAAATCAAAGCCCTGCGCCGAGCTCTGGCGGCGGAATTGGGTTTTGTTATGCCTTCAATCCGCATTCAAGATAATATGCAGTTAGAGGCAAATGAGTATAATATTTACATCAAAGAAGTCAAAGCCGGCAAAGGCGAACTGAGACCGACTCAATTATTGGTAATGGACCCAAGAGGCGAGCCGATAACCTTGCCCGGCGAGGCCACAACCGAACCGACCTTTGGCTTAAAAGCCATGTGGGTTGACCAATCATACCGTGAAGAGGCCATGTTTAGAGGTTATACGGTTGTTGATCCGGCCACGGTTGTCACCACCCATATTACGGAACTTGTCAAAGATAATATGCCTGAGCTCTTGTCTTATGCCGAAACGCAAAAACTCTTGGATGAATTGGATAAAGAACACCAAAAACTCATCAAAGAGCTCATCCCGAGCAAAGTCAGCCTTGGCGCCGTACAAAGAATTTTGCAAAACCTGTTGCAAGAAAGAGTGTCTATTCGCGATTTGCCGACCATTTTGGAAGGCATTTCGGAGGCTGTTGCTTCTACCCATAGCCTGATGATGATAACCGAGCATGTTCGCACTCGTCTGGCACGACAACTCTCCAATGCTAACGCCAATGAATTAGGGGTTATTCCGCTTGTCACCCTTTCACCCGAATGGGAGCATGCCTTTGCCGAGGCTATAGTCGGTGAGGGTGATGACCGTCAGTTAGCCATGGCTCCGAGTGCTCTGCAAGCCTTCATTACCAAAGTACGCCATGTTATGGAAGATTTGGCAATTAAAGGCGAAACGGCTGTTTTGCTCACCAGTCCGGCAATACGCCCGTTTGTTCGTTCAATTATTGAACGTTTCCGTCCGTTAACGGTTGTTATGTCGCAAAACGAAATTCACCCCAAAGCCAAGATAAAAACGGTTGGTCAGATATAAGGAACGTAAGCCATGCGCCTAAAAAATTATGTCGCCGCCAGCATATCTGAAGCCATGCTCCTCATCAAAAATGAGTTGGGTCCGGATGCCATAATCATCTCAACCGAAAACGAAAACGGCTTGGTTAAAGTTGTTGCCGCCTTAGATGAAAAAGAGAATATCGACTTTAATTCAGCCGACGAATTAGAAATTATTCCCAGCCGTCAACGGTTTGATGACACACATTTAAGAGATTGTTTAGACTATCACGGCGTCATACCGGTTGTCAGCGAACGAATTTTAGCCTATTGCCGCAATCAGAGCCTAGAACAAGGCATATCCGATGAGCAAAGATTGGTCATGTCTTGCTTTAGAGAGATGTTTAAGTTTGGCTCTCTTTTGGATTTGACCTGTCCGGTCAAGATGTTTATGGGGGTTCCTGGGTCGGGAAAATCCACCACAATCGCCAAAGTAGCCACGCAGGCTCGCTTTGAAGGCTTAAGAAGTTGCATCATCTCCACCGATAATGTCCGCGCCGGCGCCAATAACCAGCTGGAAGCCTTTGCCAAGATATTGGAAACGGACTTTTTCTTTTGCAAAGGAGAGCGGAGCTTATATGAGGCGGTGCGCTCAGCCAAAAGAACTTACCAGCTGATTTTGATTGATACACCGGGGGTTAATCCCTTTATTCAAAGCGAGATAGATAATCTGCATAATCAAACCGAAGCTGTTAAAAGTGATGTGATTTTGACGGTTGATGCCGGAAAAAACTCTTTTGAGGCGGTTGAAATAGCTGAAATATTTAATCAATTCGGGGTCAAATATTTACTCCCCACCAGATTAGATTTAACCCGCCGCATAGGGTCACTCTTATCCATAGCCGGTTGCTGTCGCATGGGCTTTTGTGCCGCAAGCGTCAGCTCCAGCATTGCTCGCGGTATGGCGCCGATAACTGCCAAGAATTTATCAAAATTAATATTGTCATGATTGGGAATTAACATGGAACAGAAACAAGAAGAATTGAAAATCATGCCCAGAGGTTTAAGCCCGCGCAGTCTTCGCCGCGGACGCAATATGATAGCCGTAGCCTCCGGCAAAGGCGGGGTCGGCAAAACTTGGTTCTCAATCACTTTGGCACAAGCTCTGAGTGGTTTCAGACAAAAGACCTTGCTTTTTGACGGCGACTTAGGCCTTGCCAATGTTGATATTCAGTTGGGGCTTTTGGTAAAAGATGACTTAGGCAGCGTTGTGGCCGGTTCCAAAACGCTCAATCAGGTGATTCAGCACTGCGACAAAACCCATTTTGATATTATTGCCGGTCGTTCCGGTTCGGCAGGCTTGGCCTCTATGCCGATAGGCCGTCTGCAAATTTTGGGTGAGGATTTATCTTTGCTGGCCTCCTCTTATGATAAAGTGATTTTGGATATGGGCGCCGGAGTTGAAAAGCCAATCAGAATCTTGTCCAGCATGGCCGAAAAAATCATTGTATTATGCACCGATGAGCCCACATCTTTAACCGATGCCTACGCATTTATCAAAATAATGTCCATGCAGTATCCCAAATCCAATATCAATGTGGTGATAAATCAGGCCAATTCATTGCGTGAGGGGCAAAGAACATATGATACCTTGCTCAAAGCCTGCACCAATTTCTTAAAAATCAATCCGCCTTTGTTAGGCATCATCAGAAGGGATGCTCGTGTGCGTGATGCTATCCGCAACCAAACCCCGCTGATGAACCGTTTTCCCACCTCCGAGGCTTCGGAAGATGTCATTAACATTGCCCGTAAACTATTGACTGAGTAAGAAATGAGCACCATAATTCCTCCAATTACCACGCCAGATATTTCCACCGGAACAGAAACGACGCTTCCCAATGGTTCAATCGATAGTTCTGGCACGGTTTTGGAGGGAATAAAGCCAGGTTCCAACCTGCAAATTACCTTGCCCTCACTCTCGCAAGGAAATGTGAATCTTTCAGTCAAAATCGAGATTAATAATCAAACCTTAGAAATTCCCCTCAAATTAAATGCCAATCAAACGCCTCAACCCAATGCTTTAGAGGCAGGGGAACTTCCCGCCGAAATCAAAGTCCTGAACAACCACCAAGGCGAACTTAGCTTTAAGTTTGTAAGCATTAATAACCAATCGCCCGAAAAGTTTATAGCCCCAAACAAAGTGCCAAACTCCGCTCCTGAGGCATTATCTAAACCCCAAACCGCACCGGTAATTATTTCGGGGAGCGAAAATACCGTTCGCCCTGAAATTACCTTGCACGAAATGAGCTTGCCCAAGATACTCACTGCAATGAGCGGAGAAAATAAATTGCCGCCGGAAGTACAAAATTTGCTTGCCGATGGCAAATTAGAATTTGCCTTTAGCAAAGTGGTGCCAACGCCCACACAATCCGCACAATCTTTACCGCCTGATACCCAAACCGCCTTGCTTGGCTTAAAAACAGCTCTCGCCTCGGGAGAGCCCAAGGCAATAACCGCCGCATTGCAATCTTTGCAAGGTAAAACTTTCCCGGCCATCACCCAAACCAGAGCCGATGTCGGACTCACCTCATTTCAAACCCCGTTAGGCGAAGTTGTGAGCCAAACCCCGCTCAAGTTAGAAAACAATTTGCCGATAGAATTGGTGGTCAAAAACATCACGGTTAAAACTTTGCCGACAGAGGTGCTTGATACCTTATCGGCAAGTGCAAAACTGTTAGAAGATATGGCCTCTCTTCCGGTCTTGAACAAAGAGCAACCAATTGTTTCCAAAAATATTTTAGAAACCCTCAAAAACCTTCCTTTGCCGCCGGATATTAAGCAAGAAGTTGTTGCTAAATTGCCGACCCCCAACAAACAACTCTTGTCCAACCTGAGCAATTTTGTGAAAGCGGCCGTGCATCAAGAGGTCAAAGAGTGGTTAGGCCCCAAACTCTCAGAGCTGGTGCTCTCCTCCGGGCCAGATGGAAAAGAAGCGCTGCAGCAATTAAGCCAAAGTCTAAATGCCACCTTACGAGAGACGCCGACTTGGAGAATGGTGGAAATTCCGTTTTATACCGGCGAGAATATTGAAAAAATCCGATTGGCCGTCAAAAAATATAATGAAGACGAGGAAGAAAAGCAAAATTCCTCGCGCCAAAAATACGGCACACGCTTTTTGATAGATACCAATTTCACTCGTCTGGGGCGTTTTCAGTTTGACGGCTATTCTCTGGCCCGAGAGCGCCGTTTTGATTTGATAATTCGTACCGAAAAATTTATCGGCAACGATTTATGTGCCAATTTAATGCGAATTTACAAAAATACCCTGTATGAATTAGACTATGCCGGCACAATAAAAATAAATGTTAAGGAAAATTTTATCAAAATCAGCGAAGATGAAGAAAACAAGACTTTGTCCGAAGGAATATTGATATGATGCCGCAAACATCTGACCCGTTGGGGTATTATGCCGTTTTAGGCTTATCCTCAACCGCACAAGAAGCAGAAATAAAAAAGAACTATCGTGAGCAAGCCAAAAAATGGCACCCCGACTATAATACAAACCCCGATGCGGTAGAAATTTTTCAAAAAATTTCGGTGGCTTATGATGTGATTAGTGATGAGCATCAACGCCTGGTGTATGATTTGTTATCCCAAATTTATACTACTGAGAATTTTCCGCCGATGAACGCCTTGAAGATTTATACCAACCATAAGGGCAAAGAAGAAGTCAACTTAAGAACCATAAAACTGCGGCAAGTCATTTCTAAATTAGTGAGCTTTACCGATAAATCTGAGCTGGAAGTTTGTGACTATGAGGAAGCCAAAAAATATGTCTTGTCCACATCGTTGTTAAATTGGACTTTGGGCTGGTGGAATATTCCGGGATTTGCGCATAATATTCAGGCCATAGCCGACAATTATCGCCACATTGGGGAGAATGGTTTCGACAATCTCAAGCTCTTGGTACATAATATGATAGCCTATGCCCAAGAAAAGAAAACAACGCAAGCCGTGTCGTCTGCCAAATTGGCAATGAGCTATGCCAACCCGCACCAAAAAGAACTAATTGAACGCTTTATCCGCACATTGCCGCCAACACAAATTGCCCCAAACACTGTCAAAAACTGGGATTTCGGCAAGTTAAAAAATTTGCAGCTAATCGTGCCGGGGATAATTGCGTTTGCCTTGATGATGGGTGTATCCACACGCGTCATGAATTGGCAAGAGTTTAATAAATATTTTGCCCGCCATGATGACATCACCTATTTTCAGCAAGTCAGATTTAATGATGGGCGAGGGGTTGACGACGTTGTGGTCTCAAAGGTTTTGGATATTCCGGTTGATACCACGGACTTAAAAAAATTGTATCATGTGACCCAAAGCTGCGATGTCATGTATGGTCCAGACGAACAATTTGATAAATTGGCCACCCTAAAAGCCCAAACCACCGTACGCCTGACGGGCTATACCCCAAATCAGGAATGGGCTAGAATTATGCTGGATAATGGCGAAATGGGCTTTGTAAAAATGAATATCTTAAAACCAGGAATTGGCAAAGCCATTCCCGACGACAGCAAAATCTATACCGGTTTAAGAACTAACTAAGCTTAATTTGTTCTATTCTGAGGGCTTTACCGGTCGCATCATCCACATCAATCATCACGCCAAAAAGCGTTCCCGGACCTTTTGCCGGCGTCAGGCGACCGCCGGTATATTTGCGAAGCAAACGGTTGACGGGTTCTGTCTTGTCAAAACCGATAACCGAGTTATAGTCGCCGCACATACCGACATCGGTCTGGTAGGCCGTGCCGCCGTCGCGAATACAAAAATCAGACGTCGGAATATGAGTATGCGACCCGATAACGGCCGAAACGCGCCCGTCCAAATAATGCCCGACTTCAATTTTTTCAGCGGTGGCTTCTGCGTGAATATCAACAAAAATCGCGTTAATATTTTTGCCTAAGGTATAGTTTTTGAGAACTTTGTCAGCTGCTTGCGCCGGACAATCAACGGCTTCCATAAACAAGCGTCCCAAGAGTTGCATAATGAGAATTTTTTTACCGTTTGCCAACTCCAGCTCAATCGCGCCGCGCCCGGGCAAGCCTTCCGGATAGTTGAGCGGACGAACGATTTTTTTGCACTCGTCCAAAAAGGGAATAAGGTCTCTTTGTTGCCAAACATGGTTTCCCGTAACCAGAGCATCAACTCCGGCCTCTAAAAATTGTTTGCAAATAGAGGGGCTGGCACCAAAGCCATGAGCGGCATTTTCAATATTCACGATAATCACATCGGCCTTATAGTCATCTCGGAGCGTGGCAATATTTTTTAAGACCACTTCTCTGCCGGCTCTGGCGACCACGTCACCGCAATAGATAATTCTCAAAACGCTGTCTTTCAAAAAAGTTACATAAAAAAACTCCGACAAGAACGGAGTTTTTATATAGGTTAATCACTATTCGGAGGGGCCGTCTGATCGTATCATAACATTCTTATCGAACCGCTTCTCAACAAGGTGGGTGCCATATAAAAAGACCAGGGTCAATTCAGGGACAGCTCCCTATAAAATAATGTTGGCTCGGAAGATCTGCGGAAACACGCAACAGACAGCTTCCCTCCTATGAAGATAGATTACAATGATTCGATTTTATTTGCAACAGAATTTATTTGTTGCGTCAGATTTTGCAAATTTTCAGCCAGAGATTTATCTAAATCAAGGAGTCGCTTGTTATCCACAGGCTGAGGGGCAGAGGCCGCCGGTGCGCCTTTTTTGAGTTCGGTCAACTCATCGGCCAACAGCAAACCAACCATGGCGAGCAGCATATTTTCATTGACTTGCAGACTTCCTCCCGTAATCATTCTGGCTTTTTCATCCAACAGACGAGAGAGTTGCAAAATGCGCACTTCTTGCCCATCTTCACAAGCCACTGCATATTCGCGTGAGTTAATTGTTATCGTAACCTGAGCCATCGTTTTCCAATACTTTATCTAATCTCGAAATAACCGAATTAATGTTGTTCATAATATTTTGCGAAGAAGATTTCAGCAAATTAAGTTGTTTTTCGCGTTCATCAAGTTCTTGTTTATAGCGCTGTTGCGATTGCGTAATTTGTTGAGATTTGTCGCTGAGAACGCCGTTCAATTTATCAAGAGCTTGGTGCAATCCCTCTAATGCGGAATTCGTCAGCGGGAGTTCGGAATTTTTTTCTGTCATAACAAAAATATACTTCCAATTTAGAGATTAATCTTTTATTATTCTGAGATAATACTTATTCCTCAAATTAATTCAAGCATCAAAGGCAGGTTATGCAAAAGTTTATTGTCCGCCTCACGGAAGAAAATCAAAATTTGATAGAGAGTTCGCAAATCGAGTGCTTTGTCCTCGATTCGGAATTGCCGGCAGCGTTAAATAAAAAATTAGCCAAACAATTACAAACAAAAAACAAAATCGTGCTGAGTATGGGCGCAAACGCGGTCGAACTTTGCCAAGACTTGTCTTTGGACGGGGTTATTGTCGATATGAGCCAAACCCCGCACCCCAAAGTGCTGATGGATGAGTTGCATAAAAAGTTAGGCAAAGATGCCGTTATCGGGGCGATTACGCGCAATCGCCGGCATGAAACCATGATTATCAGCGAGGCTGAACCGGATTTTCTGATTTTTCAGGCTTGGAAGGACGGACAGCCGCAAGTTGCCGAGCTGGTGAAGTGGTATAATGAGCTGTTTTTGATACAATCAGCCGTACTTTTAAGGGACGAAGGCTTCTCTTTTGCCGATTTTGAGTGTGATATTGTCATAATATCTGACAAAGACTATAACTTTTTTGTTGCTAAAAAACAAAGATTAGATTAAGTTCTTGATAAACATTTCATTGAAAGTTTAAATCAAATAAAAAATCAAAAATAAAATTGTAAATACGGAGATAATAAATGAAACAACTCGCAGGTTCTATTCGCATCGGTTGGGTAATTGAATACAAAAACAAACCTTGGACCATCACCAAAGCAATGCACATCAA
>CALXOP010000020.1 GCA_944390035.1 uncultured Alphaproteobacteria bacterium
TGACCACCAAAAAACTTTATACCCGAGCAATTATTCACGAATTGTTATGGTTTCTCAAAGGAGATACAAATATCAAATATCTCCATGACAACAAGGTGACAATTTGGGATGAGTGGGCGGACGAAAACGGTGATTTGGGGCCGGTGTATGGCGCACAATGGCGAAATTGGAACGGTGATGGAATTGACCAAATTGCGGATTTGGTGCAAAAACTCAAAACCAACCCTAATGACAGACGGATGATTGTTTCGGCTTGGAATCCTTCGCAGTTGGCAGAGATGCATTTGCCGCCTTGCCATATGATGTTTCAATGCTATGTGGCGGAAGGAAAATTGTCGTTGATGCTTTATCAGCGGAGCTGTGATTGCTTCTTGGGTGTGCCGTTTAATATTGCGTCGTATGCTTTGTTGACGATGATGTTGGCTCAAGTGAGCGGGTTGCAGGCTTATGAATTTATTCATACCTTTGGAGATACGCATATCTACTTGAACCACTTCAATCAAGTCAAAGAACAGCTCTCGCGCGAGCCGAGAGAGTTGCCACAGATGAGGCTTAATCCCGATGTGAAAAATTTGGAGGATTTTAGGTATGAGGATTTTTGTTTGGAAAACTATAATCCTTGGCCCTCAATCAAAGCACCAGTTGCGGTGTGAATTCTAAAAAAAACAGCCCTTTGCAAGTGCAGAGCGGCTGTTTTAATTTTTTTGACAAAATTTTTTATTTTTGGACTAGATTTAAGCTCAAAAATGTGGTATAGTCCTGTTCGTAATTGGGACAATGTTGTTCTCTTCCATTAATTTCAGATATTTTGATAGGACAGATAAATGATTAAAAAAACTTCATCTGCTATTGCTTTTAACTCTGGTGATTTTGTTGTTTACCCAGCGCATGGGGTTGGTAAAGTTGCTGATATTGCAAAACAAAAAATTGCCGGTTCAGAGCTGGAATTAATCGTGGTTAACTTTGCTAAAGATAAAATGACTTTGCGTATTCCGATGGCTAAGGTCGATTCAGTCGGATTACGTAAAATCTCTGAGGCTTCTACCATGAACGATGCTTTGAACGTCTTAAAGGGAAAAGCTAAAGTTAAGAAAGTTATGTGGTCTCGCAGGGCGCAGGAATATGAAAACAAAATTAATTCCGGTAACCCGGTTGCTGTCGCTGAAGTCGTTCGTGACTTGTATCGTAGTGAAAATTTGGCAGAACAATCTTACAGTGAACGACAAATTTATGAACAAGCCTTGGACCGTCTGGCCAGTGAAGTTGCCGTTTGTGATAACACAAGCACTGAAGAAGCTACAAAGAAATTGCTTTCTATCTTAGCTAAATAATTTTTTGTGTGATTTCAGATAAAAGGTCGGGAAATAAACTCCTGACCTTTTTTTGTGGTTGCCGACTCCTAAAATGGCTCATTTTGGGCTTTGCAAGCCTTTTTTGGTTTTAAAATTTATGTGGGGATAATACTGTGAACAAGTAAAGACTCAAATTGCGAATCACCGACTTAGAATTTATTAATAAATTATTAATTAATTATAAACGGGAGTTTGGTCCATGTTTAGCGAAATTGAGCCGGTGGAGTCTTCTGCTGAGGATATTGTTATCAGAGCTTGTCCGACTTTGGTGGAAGAAAACGCAAAAAAGCAAGAGTTCTTGTGGGGGTATTATTTCTGTATTGAAAATAATTCTTCACAAAGAGTGCAGTTGCTTGGCAAAAATTGGAATATTACCGATGATAAGGGGAATCGTTTTTGTGATGATTCTTTGGGATTTAAAGGTGAAATTCCAATGCTGGAACCCGGTGAGTTTTTTGAGTTTACAAGTATGGCGCCGTTGAGTTCTCCTAATGCCGTGTTTTACGGAAGTTGCAAAATTCAAAAAGAAGGACAAAAGGAATCGCAAGATATTAAAATCCCAACTTTTATGATGTCTGTGGATGAGCAAGTTTCTGCCCGATTAAATTAAAAAAAACTCCGGAGTTGGTCCGGAGTTTTTTTCTTAGTATTCTTGGATATAATCGCTGTTTTCAACATACATATTTAGGTATTGATGGACGTTTTTTTCCATACGGACGTTGAATTCATCAAACAGCTTTTTAACCATATTGTTCCAATATTTTTCTTTTTCCGAAAGGTCATAGTTGGCCGGAATTTTAAGCTCTCTCCAGGCTTGAATTTCGGTTTCGGCATTGGAAAGTTTTTGCGGGTCGCTAATGCGAATTACAACATTGAGGTTAGCGCGATAAACCATGCGGTCGCTTTCAAAAACTTTATCCGTGGTTTCGAGTTCTTCGGTGACACTGGCGTCTTTGATGATGAATTGTGCAACTTTGTCAGATGAAAAATCAACTGCCTCTAGGCGGTCATGCGCCCAGTTGCGTGCCGTCTTTTCAATGGAAATCGGAAAGAGGTGTTCAACATTCGGACGACGAAATGTCGGCGTGAACTCAGATATAACTTCTACTTTGTTGACTTTTAATTTTATCGGGGTTTGATTTTCAAAACGAATATCGCTGTAGCGGTTCGGCTCTTCTTGCGTTCCGAACAATGAGCAGCCGGCACTCAAACCAAGTACACATAAGGCTAAGAAAATTTTGTTTAACTTTTTCATTTCTATGACTTCCTAAAGTTAGTTTGAGTTTACTATACAAGCGGAAGTTTAATATATGCTTAATACATATAAAAAAGAGGCAGGAATCCCTGCCTCGGAGAAAGAAAAATTTATCACTTCTTTTATTGTACCTTATTTTTGGATATTGCACTAGTGTTTTTTTATATTTTTTAGTGAGAAATTAGTTCTCCTTTGTCAAAGCTGTAAACTGTGCCGCAAAAATGGCAAGTTGCCGTGATTTTGTTGTTTTCACACATGTCTTCAATATCTTTAGCGCTCATGGCGTGTAAGGTATTAAACAGCTTTTCTCGACTGCAACGGCACCCAAAGTGATATTCCTTGGTGCTGCTTACATGCAGATTGTTGGCGTGGAAGAGGCGATGCAATATCTCTTCATCTGATAAGGTATTGTCAAAGACTTCTTCAGGCTTTAGGCTTTGAGCCAAAATGGTGGCTTCTTTCCAGGCTTCATCCAAGGTTTCGGCATCGGCAGAGATTTTGCCGCCGCTGTCAGGCAATTTTTGCAATAAAATACCGGCGGCCTTCCACTCTTTGTCGGTTTCGGTAGGCGCATGCAAAAATAGTTGGAGATAGGTTTCAATTTGCTCAGATTGCTTGAAGTAACGCAGAGCACATTCACTCAAGGTTTTGCCTTGAAGGTCAACAATTCCTTGATATAAGTTGGTCTTTGAGCCTTGATCAACCGTAAAGGCAAGGTGTCCGCCGCCCATATAGTGCGGGGCTTCCAATAACTCGTTTTCGTCACTCTTTCTTAAAGCGAGGGCTTTGTTGAGCATTTCTTGATTGAAATTGGCACAGGCTCTGATAAGACCTTGAGAGTTGACATCAACCACAACCATATTGACCGGTCCGTTGGTTTGGGTTTGCAGCGTGAACAGACCATCATATTTTAATGTGCTGGACAGTAATGCGCCCAAGGCTGTGCTTTCGGCTACAACGGCTGAAACTTGCAGTGGGTATTGGTGTTTTGAGAGGATGGTATTGATGACTTCATCCAGACGAACCAATCGTCCCAGAAAAGCGCCGTTTTCAATGTGAAAAGATGTGCATTTATCAAAATTTTTGTTAACCAATGTTTTTTCCTTTATATACTTAATTTACCTTAACTTAGATGTAGTGTATTTCGGAGGATTTTGCAAGTGGCTGAAGATGTGATAAAAAAAATAAAAGCCAAAACCCCAAAAAAAATCACCAAGCAAAGGCTCAAAAATATTGCTTTGTATTATTTGGAGCGCTTTGAGTCATCCGTTGATAATTTGAGGCAAGTTTTACTGCGGCGCGTTAATGACTATGCTTATGCTAACCCCGATTTTGATAAGTCGGAAGCACTTGCTTGGATTGAAGAAATTTTGAGCGACTGCGAAAGATACGGCTATATCTCCGATGCACGCTTTGCCGAACTGAAAATAAAAGATTATTTGGCCGCCGGAAAGTCAGCCCGATATATTAAATTGAAATTGTTGCAAAAGGGAATAGAGGAATCTTTAATCGAAAATTTATTGCAAGAGCAAGAATATAACCCTGAAGAATTGGCGCTGAATTTGGCAAAAAAGAAAAAAATCGGTCCGTTTAGAGCTAATGAAGACGAAAGAAGAGAATATCGGCAGAAGGACTTGGCAACGCTGGTGCGTGCCGGATTTGATTATGATGTGGCACAAAAAGTGCTGGGAAGAGAAGATTTTGATAGTCTTTAATTCTTGACAAAAATTTGTGAAAAATGTAAACTCTTTTTTGTTTTTCGTTTAGATTAAAGAGTTTGTTATGCCGCAAGTTTTTATTCAAGACATTGCTAATGGAATTAATCGTCATTTTGTGACCCCGAGACGGCTTAATGCTTTGTTTTTGAGCCGAGTTATGGCTGATGGGGAAACAATGCGTAATTTGATTCATGGGTGTTCTGCGGCGGCAGACGATGTTATGAAGGCTTTAATTGCCTATTATGAAAATCATGATGCGCCTCAGCTTATTGAAAAATTAGATAAACTTTCTTTTGATTACCCGTTTATTGCTTTTAGCAAAAAAAGAAAAGAAGATACCAAAAGAGATGTCTCTCAGCCAACCAAGGCGGAGCTCGATGAAATGAAACGTTTGGCCGAATATTCCACCTCTCATGCGGATGCGTTTTGGAGCGATGAGACTCTGTATGAAAAAGCGGCTATTTTTGCAACTTATTATGGGGATTTCTTTTATTATAACAAAGAGGGACATTATATTGTTGATGAGACTAAACCGATTGTAATTTATGAAAATAAACAGCCTTTTACTTTGTTTGATAATACATATCGGGAAAGCCATTGGCTTGATTTGTCGCGTTATGACGAAAAACATACTCTGGAAATTCAAGACAATTTTTCGGCCCCTTTTTTGAAAAGAAAATATGTGGATGAAAGTGTTATTGATGTGTTGCGCAAAACGGTGAGTATGCAAAAAATGGCAACCTATAATCGTCCTTATACCGGAGATGAGGCCTTAGATAAGGTTTGCGGCGAGATTTATGATGAAGAAAAGCTCTCGGCTCCGAAATTTGTGAAAGCCATAACTCTTCTTAATCGGCATTTGCTTGCTGGCTTAAAAGGGGAGCGCAACCTGTGGGAAGGAGAATATGATGCCGCGGCAATGCTCGTTGATAAAGCTCCGCAATATTTTGCCAAAATTGATTATCCGCAACAATTCGGTTTTTATAAAAGTGATGCCGGACAGGAGTTGCTGAAATTCTCATTTATGACGACTTTTACCAATCAACAAAAGTTTGATGAGCAAGTAATGAACAGCTATTTGTCTCGGGTTAAAAACGCCGGACATTGGATGATGGGGCAACACACAATGACCCAAATGATTGTGGCTAACACCAATAATTTGGGTGGAATTAATCGAGGATTGTTGGAACTTAATTTGATACGCCCGCGCCCAAAAGAGTTTTTTGGGATGAAATCTCCCAGATTTTTGCAAGCCATTAATGAGTACTATGACCAAGATTTGGTACGGATGAATTACGCGCAATTGGCTTTGTCTGAAAAAAACAAATCTATTTAATACATCACCTTAGTTAAATATAAACCGCAGGCAGGGGCATTGACACCGGCGGCAGAGCGCCTCTTTTCTTCTAAGATACGTTTGATGTCTTCAGGTTCAAGGTGACCATCGCCAACCATTTTTAAGGTGCCGACCATGTTGCGGACTTGGTGGTGCAAGAATGAGCGGGCTTCGACAATAAAGTGGATTTCTTCACCATGGACTTCAATATCTAATTTATCTAAAGTTTTTATCGGGGATTTGGCTTGGCAAGCCGCGGCACGAAAAGAGCTGAAGTCATGATGACCGATAAGGTATTGGGCGCCTTGGCGCATTTTTTCAACATCCAAAGGCACAGGAACCCACCATACACGGTTTTTTTCTAAAATAGCCGGAGCACGGCGGTTGAGAATCCGATACAAATAGCCTCGCCCTTTGGCACTAAAGCGCGCGTGAAAATCAAGCCCGACTTTTTCAACACTTATGACGCTGACAGGGGCCTCTATATCGCGTAAGCGTGCGTTCATTGCCTCGCGCAATTTCCAATCAACCAAGTCTTCTTTTAGGTCAAAATGTGCAACCTGAGATGTGGCATGGACTCCTGCATCAGTTCTTCCGGCCCCGAAAACAACGATTTTATTGGACTTCTGGAGGCGTTCTCCGGTGCTCGCGTCCTCACGTACGTTATTGTACGCTGCGGGGCTGCGCTCCGTGGAAGCACCACCATAAGCCTCACTAAAATCGTTGTTGGATAAATTCGAATTGGACTTCTGGAGGCGTTCTCCGGTGCTCGCGTCCTCATCTTCTTCCTCTGCAGGGACTTCGTTATTTATTGCTGTGTCCGGGGTAAAGCAGCTTAAGGCTCTTTGTAGGTAGTCCTGCACCGAAGGACCGTCGAGTTGTTCTTGCCAACCCAGGAGGTTCGTGCCGTCATATTCTATTGTGATTTTGTAGCGCATTTATTTTCCAAATAAATCAATAGGGGCTGTTGTTGCCCCTATTGATAACTTAATTTTAGAGATTAATCAAGAATTACTCAGCAGCAACCAATTCAAGATTGTTGTCTTTCTTCAAGAGGCCGAGTTTATCTTCAACTTCCCAGATTACTTTTAAGGCGTCTAAGGCTTTTTCACCGGTAATACGAGGAGTTGCTTCGCCTCTGATGCAAGCGCCAAAGTGGCTCAACTCAGCTGACAAAGGTTGATTGGTCGGGATGAAGAGTTGTTCAACACTGCCTTTTAAGCCATAGTGCATCCATTCCGGAATTTCTTCTTGGTTAACATAAGGCATACGTCCTTGAGTGTGAACGTTGATGCTTTGATTGATGAAGTCCATGTCAATATAGTTGGTGTCGGTTGTAACCGTGAGCGTACGAACACGCGCTTGCGTAATGCGGCTGGCGGTTAAGTTTGCCGTAACACCGTTTTCAAACTCAATCAAAGCGGTGATGTAGTTTTTGCCATCGGGTTGGTCAGCTGTTTTGACGGCAGAGGCCTGAACTTTGGCAACAGGAGATTGTACCAAAGATTGAACAACTTCAATATCGTGAATCATCAAGTCCATTGAAACATCAACGTCGGTAATACGACCTGATGCGGCAGACATTCTTTGTGCCGTGATGG
>CALXOP010000021.1 GCA_944390035.1 uncultured Alphaproteobacteria bacterium
AATAAGGTTTTCCTTTAACCAATTTTCCCAAAGTTTTGGAGGATGCAAACACCAGATATCCGACCCCGTTCACATCAATGATACAGTAGTCTTCACCGATAGTGTCAATCACACCGCGCAATTTAGCAATCATCAATTTATCCTTATATCATACATAACACCTCGTATCGTAAACAAAAACCCCTTTAGATACAAGATTTTTTTATATCTTCCTTCATATAATCCCGCAGATAAGCCAACCACTGTGCATTATTCGATTCTCTAAACATCTCTTCCAAAAATCGATACATAAACTCATGCCTGATTTCGGCTTCTTTGGCACCGCTTGACGTCATCATCAAATCTTTAAGACGGAACAATTTTTCAAAAAAATGATTCACAAAATTATCCGACTTGCGGTTAGGACGACGATATTGTTCAGCAGTTAGATTAAGCTCCGGCCATACATCTTCATCAAAAATTTTATCAGCACAACCATAACACCTCTCCAACGCATAAGCCAATGTCCGAACCACACCCCAGGCTCCGATGGCATCCAACATATCGGCATCGGACACACATTTTCCCTCGAGCGAGCTGGGGCGAATTCCCTTTAAGGACTTGCTATACCCCATATGTAAGATAATATCACACACTTGGTTTGCTTTTTCTTCCCCTACTTTGCATTTTGCCATAATAGCTTTGGCATTAAGCAATTTCTCTGCTGCCTCAGCGCCAACAAGTTTATAATCATCCACATCATGCAGCAAAGCCGCCAAGCCGACAATTTCTTGGTCAGCACCTTCCGTTTTGGCAAATTTCAGAGCTTGGTGAAACACTCTCTCGACATGGTCAAACCCATGCCCGTCATTGTTACCCATCATCAAAGACTTAACTTCTTCTTGAACTTGCTCCAACATATTCTTTTCCCTTATTTAAAATGCACCACACCTCGTGTATTAAAATGGCAAATTGCCATCGCCAGAGCATCGGAACTATCATTATTTTTGGGTTTACATCCGGGCAGTAAAACTCTCACCATGGTTTCGACTTGCGATTTTTCGGCTCGGCCCACGCCCACCAAGGCTTTTTTGACTTTGGTCGGCTCATATTCACACACCGGAATTCCAAACAACGCCGGTGCCAAAATCACCACTCCGCGTGCCATACCGAGCTTAATGGTAGAAGTCGGGTTATCATTTAAGAACACTTGTTCTATGGCTGCTTCTTGCGGATGATAAGTTTCAATCACTTCGTTCAAGGTTCGATGAATCACTGCCAATCGTTCCGGCAAAGCCATTTTAGGGTCAGTTTTAATAAAACCGTCTGCCACATATTTCAAACGATTATTTTCCACCTCTATCACCCCCCAACCGGTAGAAGACAAACTTGGATCCAACCCTAAGATACGCATTTTTTGTTCCTTGCAATTAAGTTCTTGATACAAAAAACGGGCAAAACATCTTTGCCCGTATTTACAGTTTTATCAGATAAATTATTCAGCTTCCAAAGCAGCCAATACTTCATCAGAGAAGTCTGCATTGTGATAAACGTGTTGAACATCGTCATCATCTTCCAATGCATCAATAAATTCCAGCAATTTTTGAGCTGTTTCTTTGTCGGTAATCGGAGTTTTAACCGTTGCTTTCCAATCCAAACGTGATGCTGAAGGTGTACCGAACGCTTTTTCCAAAGTCTCGGTAACGGCATTCAAATCATCCGGCAAAGTTTCAATCTCGTGATGTTCCTCATCCGAAACCACATCATTAGCACCGGCTTCCAACGCAGCTTCAAAAATTTTATCATTATCAGCCACACTTGCCGGATATTGAATAAAGCCGATACGTTCAAAGTTAAAAGCAACCGAACCGGCATCACCCATCATACCGCCGCGTTTACCAAAAATGGTACGAACATTACCAACGGTACGATTTTTGTTATCGGTCATTGCTTCAACAATAACGGCAACTTTTCCCGGACCAAAACCTTCATAACGAACGGAAACATAATCACTTCCGCCGGCAGTTTGGCTGGCTTTGGCAATAGCGCGTTCAATATTGTCTTTAGGCATACTTTCGGCACGAGCAGCTTGAATAGCCAAACGCAAACGAGGATTCTTATCCGGTTCCGGCAAACCGCTTTTAGCGGCAATGGTAATATCTCTTGCCAATTTAGCAAAAACTTTTGCTTTTTTGGCATCTTGAGCACCTTTACGGTACATAATATTCTTAAACTGGGAGTGTCCAGACATCAGTGTTTCTCCTAAAAAAACTTTAATTCGGATAGCTTTTAGCGCAATTTCCGCTTAAAATCAACCCCTCGCGATAAAAAAATACATTTTACCTTACTATTCGGGCATCAAAATATAATCTAACTTTTGATTACCGGCGTGCAAAACTTTAATTCCGACCCCATAAATATCAATCATCTTTTGATTTTTCGGGAAACTGATATTTTCAAAACGACCACCGTTATTCATTGCATCGCTGTAATCATAATAAGTAAACAGCATTCTATCGAGCTTAATCCCGCCATATTTAATATCATAACCCTTTATCGGCTTTGTCTGTTCGGTTTTAGAGGTAACCACCGGCTCAAAATACAGATTCTCCGGATAAGGTACATAATCAGGCAACATCAAAACCAAACGGCCGTCTTTTACATAACCGACTTTATCATAAGGCACGCCGTCACCGTTAATCAACAACACAACATTGTCCTCTTTTGCCGGAATCAGCAAAAACCGTTCACCGTCAATCGTCGATTCGCCCAAAACCGAATATTTCTCTTTTTTAGAAAAGACCATCGGCACGGAGGCACTGTTCATCACCCCGTCCATTGCCGGACGAACATATTCCGATTTATAAAAATTTTTCTGATACGTTTTCATATCAGCTACCGAATAGCCCACATATGCCGTTAAAATTTTATTCGGCTCAAAGCTGCTTTCGGTCAGATACTCGGTTTTAACCAGTTTCAAGTCTTGGTCATAAAAGTCTATTCCGTAAGAATCCCAATAAGAAAAGATACTGTTTCTTTGCGGTAAAATCGAATAGCTGTCAGCCGACAAGCAAGAAGACAGCATCAAGCAACACATTCCGAGCACTAAATTTTTCATATTATAATCTCATTTTAATGTTTTAATTACCAATAATTATACTATAATCACTCAATAGTAAACAATTGATTATGAGTTATAGGAAGAATAATGCCCAAAACCGGAAGCTGCTGGCTGGTAAAATTTAAGCCTTGTGAAACAATAGATGAAGAACTATCATTTTTTATGGATGAATATTTTGACGTTGTCGCCGTTAACTACACCGATGATGGCCTGGAAGAATATGTCGGCTACGCCAACAACAACTTTTCTGCCGCTGACCTTGAACAACAAGCTCAATCAAAAGGCTTAACGCTTCCGCCCTACACAACCGAATTTTTGGAAAGCAAAAATTGGCTTAAAGAAAATGTTATCAAATTTGCACCGGTAGAGGTTGGCGATTTTATCATCTACGGTATCCACGAAAAAAACATTCCCGCAAGCGACAAGGTCACGCTTCGAATTTATGCTGCCACCGCATTTGGCTCCGAACACCAAACCACCAAATCTTGCCTCAAGGCTTTAAGCCGCCTGAATCATGAAAATGCCAAGCATGCCAAAATTTTGGATATGGGCACCGGTTCCGGTATTTTGGCTCTGGCGGCAGCCAAACTTTGGCAAAATCAAACCCATATCATTGCCGTTGATATTGACCCGGAGGCGGTTGCCGTCACCGACCAAAATGCCATAGATAACAACTTACAAGCCTACCTCAGCACTGCCGTCAGTGATGGCTATAACTCTGACTTGGTACAAAACAATGCCCCTTATGACATCATTTTTGCCAATATTTTAGCACGTCCCCTGATTGCAATGGCCCCGCAACTCTATTCTGCACTGGCCCCCAAAGGCTACTGTATTTTATCGGGCTTTGTTGATGAGCAAGAAGATTGGGTTATCGGCGAGCACCAAAAATTAGGTCTTAAATTAGTCGAACTTTATAAATTGGATAACTGGCGTGCGGCCTTAATGGAGAAAGCATAAATGACACTTTTCGATTTACAAAAAAAACTCAAAACCGAAAAACTAGACGGCTACCTTGTTCCCCGCAACAATATGTTTTTGAATCAGGACTTGCGTGAAGATGAAAATCTCATTTTGCATCTTACCGGTTTCAGCGGATCGGACGGAACCTTGCTGATTACACGAAACAAAAACATCTTATTTGTTGACGGACGCTACGAGCTCCAAGCCCCGCAAGAAACCAACCCCGAAGAAGTTGAAGTTTTCTGCACCAAAGAGGTTTCAATTTATCAATGGCTCAAAGACAATACGCAAAACCTCAAACGCTTCCGTTTAGGTATTAATCCATGGTGTTTTACCTCCGCCCAAAAGAATGCCCTTGAGATAAACTGTATCAAAGTTGTGTCAGCGCCCGATTTTTTACCACCCATGCTGTCATCAACCCCGGCCAATATTTTTGAATACGAGCTGCAATACGCCGGACAAAGCCGTCCCGAAAAAATTCAAGCTCTCACCCAATATCTCAAAGCCATCCACGCCGACATTGCCTTTTTCTCTTTGGCCGACAGCATCTCTTGGCTGTTTAATCTGCGTTCGAATGCGCTTTCCGATACCCCGATTCTCAGAGCCTTTGCTCTTGTGAGCCAAGACGGTAAATGTTGGCTTTTCGGGGACAATCTCAACAGCTCACACATCAAGCTGGATTATCCGTTGTTGGCACTCAAAGAGGTTCCGGCAATTCTCAAAAAATTCAAGCACAAAAAAATTGCCTTTGATTCTGCGGCTAATTCTTTTGGCTTATATGAACTTTTGCAACATAACGAAATTGAGATAATTCCTCAAATTGACTACTGCCAAGAACTCAAAGCAACCAAGAACCAAACTGAGCTTACAGGTATCAGACAAGCCCATTTACGTGATGGCGTTGCCGTTACCAAATTTCTCTGCTGGTTAGATAAAAATTGGCAAGGCAAAACCGAACTCGACATTGTAGAACGCCTTCACCAATTCCGTGCCAAAGGAGAGCTCTTTTTCTCGGAAAGTTTCACCACCATTGCCGCCGGCGGCGCAAACGGTGCGATTGTCCACTATCATCCAACCACCAAAACCAATGCGCCTTTAAGCAAAGACAGCCTCTTATTGTTAGATAGCGGCGCCCAATATTTGGATGGCACCACAGATGTCACACGCACCATAGCATTAGGCAATCCCAACCAACAAATGGCCGAGGATTTTACCCTTGTTCTCAAATCCCATATTGCGCTCAACACGGCCCATTTTCCGCTTGGCACCACCGGCCATGAGCTGGACGCCATCGCCCGCGCTCCTCTTTGGATCAGCGGACAAGATTATAATCATGGCACGGGACATGGGGTCGGTTGTTTTCTAAACGTCCACGAAGGCCCGCAAAGAATTTCACATAAAGGAAACGACTACCCGCTTCAGGCCCAAATGATAACCTCGATTGAGCCCGGAATTTACAAAGAAGGCCAATACGGCATCCGCATCGAAAATCTGGTTGAAATTGTTCCGGCCGCCACCGCCGGCTACCTGCAATTTGCAAATTTAACTCTTATCCCTATTGATAAACGGCTCATCAATAAATATCTCTTAAGCGAAGACGAAATCAACTGGCTGAACGACTACCATCAAAGAGTTGAACAAGCCTTGAGTCCGCATTTGAGCCCAGCCGAAAAACAATGGCTGCAAGAGGCTTGTTCTCCGCTTTAGCCCTTAAACCACAAGGAGGAAACATGCATAAATACATCTTTGCCGGACTGCTCGCTTTAGGGATAATTGCACCCGCGCAAGCCGAATTATATTACGAGGGAGGCTACAATCCCAACTTAACCTTGCAACAACAGCTTGCTGCCGATAATCCCTACTATCCTCGTCCGATAATTTTTGTATTTTATAATAATAATCCCTGCTATGAATGTCCCAAAACCATTGATTTGATTGAAGATGTGTATAATGCCAATTATCAAGACACATACAATCTTTATATCATCAATTATCAAGACGATGAGAATTATAACTTTATCCAAAACTATAATTTAAGCCAACCTTT
>CALXOP010000022.1 GCA_944390035.1 uncultured Alphaproteobacteria bacterium
TCCAAATAGGTTATTTTGCGTCTTGGCAGACCGCAAAATTCTAACCTATTTGGAGCGCTTTGTCATCCTCACCGCTATAAGCTTTACTGAACCACGCGTCTAACGCGTGGTTTTCTTGTTACAACAAGAAGGAGCTCTTTTCTCAGGGAAGAGCTCCTTCTTTCTCCGGAGAAAAACTGCGGAGCATTTTGCTAAGTACACCCATAGGTATATAAAATAAAAAAATTCTTGTCAAGTATTAAAAGAACAAAACAAGAACAATACACGTATGAAAAATGCGCTTGACATCTACGCGCTAAGATATTAATGTTTTGAGCAAGATGTGGCAACACATCGAGTACCCAAGGAGGGTACGGAGCCTTCATAAGCTCTTAGTACTTAGCATGGTGCGTAGATATTGCATCATCAGTCGTATTTATACGGCAAAATATCCCCCGACCAAGGCCGGGGAGCTTTAAGTGTATGTTCAGAAGTTTTTTGACTTTAAAGACTTAGAGGAGCATTTTGCTAAGTATGCTTTATGAACTCTCCGACCACCTTCTTGAGGTGGTTTTTTTATAACCTAACGTCGGAGAGTAAAATGAATAACCTGAGAAATTCACAGAAACTTTTCCATTTTTTTGTAATTCAAAAGATAAAAAGATACAAAAAATACATAAAAGTTGTAAAAAAGATTGTTCATCCTCTTGAAATTGACAAGAAAGCAATTAAATACACGCGTTACTTAACAGAAACTATATATAGACTGAGGATAGAGCATTGAAAACAATATTAATTACAGGGGGCACCGGATTTTTAGGCTCCAATTTGTGTTATAAACTCATAACATTAGGCGAACGCGTAATTTGTGTTGACAATAATTATACCGGTCGCATGGCAAATATTTCAGATTTATTATCCAATCCAAATTTTCGTTTTATCGAACATGATATTTGCGAGCCATTGAAGGTTGATAATGAAAAAATAGACCAGATTTATAATATGGCTTGTCCGGCATCACCACCGGCTTATCAGGGAAGTTATGCCATTAAGACAACGAAGACATGCGTCTTTGGTGCAATCAATATGTTAGAACTGGCAAAAAAACATAAGGCGAGAATTTTACAAACCTCAACGTCAGAAGTTTATGGAGAGCCCCTTGTTCATCCTCAAGTAGAGACCTATCGAGGCAATGTGAATCCGGATGGTATCAGAGCGTGTTATGACGAGGGCAAACGTTGCGCCGAAAGTCTGTTTTTTGATTATCATCGTCACGAAGGGGTCGATATTAAAGTAATTCGTATTTTTAATACCTATGGCCCGAAAATGGACCCTAATGATGGTCGAGTAGTCTCAAACTTTATCTGTCAAGCTTTGTCGGGACAAAATATTACGATTTACGGCGACGGCTCGCAAACGCGTTCTTTTTGTTACGTTGATGATTTGATTGAAGTCATGATAAAAATGATGAATTCGCCGGCAGACTTCACCGGACCGGTAAATACGGGCAATCCCGGAGAATTTACGATTAAAGAGTTAGCCGAAAAGATTGTGGCAAAAATCGGCGGTCCATCCAAGATAGTTTATAAACCATTACCCAAAGACGACCCGACACAAAGGCGGCCGGATATTACACTAGCCAAGACCAAACTTGGTTGGGAGCCAAAAGTCAAGCTCGATGAGGGACTAGATAAGACCATAGAATATTTCAAAACTCAAATTAATTTATTTAAGAAAGCGGAGTAATTAAAATGAAAGTAGGAATTATCGGTACCGGATATGTTGGTTTGCCAACTGGCGTAGGTTTGGCAGAATTAGGCAATCAAGTAACATGCATTGACCGTGAACCAAATAAAATTGAGGCTTTGCAAGCCGGAAAAATTACTCTGTATGAAGATGGCTTGGAAGAACTGTTTCACAAAAATGTCAAAGCCGGTCGCATTAAATTTACAACCTCTATGAAGGAAGGAGTATCGGGCGCAGATTTAGTAATCATTGCGGTAGGTACACCGCCGCATCCGGTCACCAAAGAAGCCGATATGAAATATATCCACGCCGCCGCCACGGAATTGGCAGAATATTTAACCGGCTATACGGTCGTTGCAACCAAGTCAACAGTTCCGGTTGGCACGGGCGATGATGTCGAGGCTCTGATTTCAAAGAAAAATCCTTTTGCTGATTTTGATGTTGTGTCTTTGCCTGAATTTTTGCGTGAAGGCTTTGCCGTATATGACTTTTTTCATCCAGACCGCATAGTCGTTGGTGCAAATACCGAAAAAGCTAAAAATGTGATTAAAGAGCTGTATAAACCGTTTGAAGGTAAGACCAACATGTTGTTTGTCAAACGTCGTTCAGCCGAAACGATTAAATATGCTTCAAATGCCTTCTTGGCAATTAAGATTCATTATATTAATGAAATGGCCAATTTTTGTGAAAAGACGGGAGCCAAGATAGAGGAAGTCGCCAAAGGTATGGGTTTAGACACGCGTATAGGTAATCGCTTCTTAAATCCGGGACCCGGCTATGGCGGTAGTTGTTTTCCTAAAGATACCATGGCAATGTCTTATATGGCGCGTCAAAATGGAGTTGAAATGACCTTAATCAATGCGGCTATACAAGGAAATTTGCAACGCAAAAAACAAATGGCGCAAAGAATTTTAGATGCAATCAAAGATATTGAAAATCCCAAAATTGCGGTTTTAGGCTTAGCCTTTAAGGATGGAACGGATGATTGCCGAGAAAGTCCGGCAATGGATATAGTAGGGGAGTTAATTACCCAAGGTGCAAATATTATGGCCTACGACCCCAAGGCAATGGGTACGGCTTGTCAATTAGTAGGCAACAAAATCCAGTATGCCGATGATATGTACCAGGCAATCAAAAATGCTGACGTTTTGGCAATTTTGACAGAATGGGCAGAGTTCAAAAACTTGGATTTAGAGCAAGCTGCACATCTGATGCGCCATAAAAAAATAGTTGATTGCCGCAATCTTCTCGCCCCTGAAAAAGCTAAAATTTTAGGCTTTGAATATCACGGAATAGGAAGATAGAACATGCTGACATCTCAAATGCAATATAAGAAACTATATGCCATTGAATTTTTAAGAATATTTTTTCTTGTGTTTATTATTTTGGGGCATATCTTTGCTATAACCAGCAATCACTCTGGACAAGAAAATTTAGAAAATGCGACGTTCAAATTATTTCACACCTCCAGTATGAACACGGGGTTTGGGGTAGAATTTTTCTTGGTCATAGGTGGTTTCTTTTTATACCAGAGGATAAAAAGATACAAAAATCCTTTTGCCTTAATTAAGAAGATATATATACGTTTGTTTCCAGCATTGGCTACTATATACATTGGTATTTGCCTTTTTGCTTACGGAAACTTTACAACTGTAACGCAAATATTAACCCTAACAACAGGACTTAGAATCCCTGGAGAAGCGACAGGATGGGGGGATTGGTATGTAGGCGTTTATTTTTGGGTGTCGGCATTTTACATAGGAATTTTTTTATTATATCCCAAGCAGGGAATATTTTGGACCCTCGTGTTAATTTATTTAAGTGTAAGTTTGGGCTATAATACGCCAGATCCTGGTTTTCAGAAAACCTATTATGGATTTTTAGGAAGAGACGCTATTAGAGGGATATACAGCATTGGAATTGGAATAATAGTCGCCTATATAATGCCTTATTTAAAATTTAAACCTAATAGAATAGAAAGAATAATATTCACTTTGGCAGAAATTGGAATTCTACTAAATGTTTTTAATTATATTGTCCGCTCATCACATAGTCAGCTTTCATTTTTTCAAATAGAAATATTATTTGGAATTCTATTAATCTCAATTAATTATTCATGGGGTTTCCTTTCGAGTTATTTAAATAGCTGCCGAAAAATAGAATATATCTCAAGATATTCATATCAAATATTTATAGGGCAAATTTTTGCGATAATGTTAGTAAGAGTACATCACAATTATGGTCTGACTGATTATAATTGTGCATTGTTGGTATACACAATTTCAATATTGGTTGGAATAGGAGAGTATCATCTAATAGAAAATTGGCTTCTTCCTAAATTAAAACAAAAATTTATAAAGGAATAAAAACATGATATTAGTAATGGGCGGAGCCGGCTATATTGGCTCCCATACTGTCAAACACTTGCTGGATAACGGTTATCAAGTTGTTGTGGCTGATAATTTAGTTTATGGACATATGGAGGCGGTTGATAGACGTGCTATATTTGAACACGCAGATTTGCTGGATACTTATTCTCTGCAACAAGTTTTTAGCAAGCATAAAATTGATGCAGTCATCCATTTTGCCGCGTTTGCTTATGTAGGGGAAAGTGTCGTCGAACCTCAAAAATACTATTATAACAATGTCGTTGGCACGATAAATTTGCTGAATACCATGTTTCAACATGGGGTGAAAGATATTGTCTTCTCCAGCACTTGTGCAACCTATGGAGAGCCGCAATATACACCAATAGATGAGCAACACCCTCAAAACCCAATTAACCCTTATGGCCGCACCAAACTGATGATTGAACAAATCTTCTCTGATTATGAGCGAGCTTATGGTTTGCGCCATATTGCGCTTAGGTATTTTAATGCGGCAGGTTGCTCTTCTGAAGGTAATATTGGCGAAAGCCACACACCTGAAACCCATTTAATTCCCTTGGTTTTGAAAGCCATTAGTGGTGACAGAAAATCAATTAGTGTCTTTGGAACGGATTATGATACTCCGGATGGAACTTGCATCCGTGACTATATCCATGTTGAGGATTTGGCCTTGGCACATCGTTTGGCACTTGAAAAGCTGAAAGACTACAGCGGGTGTATTAATCTAGGAACGGGTATCGGAACCAGCGTGAAAGAGATTATTACAGCGGCAGAAGAAGTCAGTGGTAAGAAATGTCCGGTAGAATATGGAAATCGCCGCGCCGGAGATCCAGCCCATCTCTATGCTGACAATCACAAAGCTAAAGAGATATTAGGTTGGAAGCCGAAATATACCAATATTAAAGATATTATCCAAACCGCATGGAATTGGGAAATCAACCGGAGATTTTAAGATATGAGAAAAGTGAAGAATTTGATAGTGGGTTGTGGCTTGTCCGGCATTGTTTTGGCGGAGAGATTGGCTTCGCAACGTGGGGAAGAAGTTTTAATTATAGATAGACGCAATCATATCGGCGGAAATATCTATGATTATAAAGACAAAGCAACAGGCATAACCGTCCACCAATACGGTCCTCACGCTTTTCACACCAATAATAAAAAAGTATGGGATTATTTGAACCAATTCACAAGGTTTTATCCCATGAACTTGAAGGTCTCAGCTTATATCGATGGACAAACAGTTCCTGTTCCATTTAATTTTAATTCGATTGAGAAACTTTTTCCTCATTTTATAGCAGAAAAATTAGAAAAAAAATTGGTTGAACGTTTTGGTTATGATGTAAAAGTACCAATTTTAACGCTAAAAAAAGAAAATGATGAAGATTTAAAATTCTTAGCTGATTTTGTTTATAGAAATGTTTTTGAAGGCTATACCATAAAGCAGTGGAATCTTGAACCCGATAATATTGACGCTGAGGTTATGGCAAGAGTTCCTGTGTTTATAGGCCGAGACGACAGGTATTTTCAAGACAAATACCAAGGAATACCTTGGAATGGATATACCGCAATGGTAAAGAAGATGTTGTCAAATAACTTGATAAAAGTAGAATTAGAGACAGATTTTAAAGATATTAAAAATGAGATTGAAGCAGAACGTATCTTTTATTCAGGAGCTATTGATGAATTTTTTGAATATAGCGAAGGTACATTACCGTATAGAAGTTTGCGTTTTGATATTTTGATTAAAAATGTAGAAAAAGAACAACCGACAACCACAATTAATTATCCCAATAACTATGATTGGACAAGAGTTTGTGAGCATAAACACTTTTTGAACGAAAAATCCCAACAGACAGTTCTGTCTTATGAATATCCGGAAGCCTTTGTTGAAGGCAAAAATGAAAGATATTATCCCATTAACAATTCCGAGACACAGCAATTATATAATCAATATTTGAACAAAGCGAAAGAGCTAAAAAACGTGTATTTTATTGGCCGTTTGGGTGATTATAAATATTATAACATGGACCAAACCATTGCCCGCGCCTTAGAGCTTTTTGAAGGAGTAAAATAATGAATGAGCCAAATATAAAAATTTTACTTGGATATCACAAGCCATCGGTTTTATTAAAATCAGAAATTTTAACACCGATACATGTCGGAAGGGCACTTGCAACAGAAACATCCAAAGATGGTCAAATGAACCAAGAAGATTATCAGTGGATGTTAGAGAATATGATAGGAGATGATACAGGAGAGAATATATCATATTTGAATCATAAATATTGCGAATTAACAGCATTGTATTGGGCTTGGAAAAATTATGATAAATTAGAAAATCCTGATTATATAGGGCTTATGCATTATAGGAGACACTTTGTTTTAGATGAAAGTTATATGCTGGAAAATAATAAACAGATTATACAAGGGTGCTATGTTTTAGATTCTTATCCCAAAGACTATATCAAACAAATAGGTCTTACAGATAAAAATATAAAAAACAAAATGTCGAATTGCGATGTTTTAGCATACCAATATCAAAATTTACACACTGACCTGCCTAGCTATATGCCAAAAAAATTAACACCACGTACAAATTATGATTGGTATGAATTTTTAAATGTGAAAGATTTTGATTTAGCCATATCAATAATCAAACAAAAATATCCATCATATTCTGATGTTGTAGATGAATATATAAATGGAAATATTATGTATGGATATAATATTTTCATCATGAAAAAGGAAATATTTTTTGATTATTGTCAATGGTTATTTGATATATTACAAGAGCTAAATAAACAGATAGATTGGACAACAAAATTTGATACCTTATCTATAAGAGTATTAGGCTTTATATCTGAACAATTATATGGAATATATGTATATAATTTGAGAAAATCAGGAAAATATAAAGTTGAACACGCGCGAATAGATTTGATAAAAGATGTCGCTATCCAAAAATCTATATACCCCGCATTTAAAGAAAATAATATTCCTGTAATTTTCTCATCCGACAATAATTATGCTGAGTATTTGGGAGTTTGCATAGAATCCCTAATAGCAAATTCTTCTCCCAATAAAAATTATGATATATTTATATTGGATGGAGGAATAAGCTCAGAACATAAAACTTTAATAAATTCCATGGTTCAAAACAATATAAGCATTCGTTATATTGATGTACAACCATACATTAATCAATATTCCAAAGAAATATTTTATATTGATTTGCATTTTTCCATTGCCACTTATTATCGCTTTTTCTTACCAGAGATATTTGCAAACTTTGATAAAATTTTATATTTGGATTGTGATACGGTTATATTGGAAGATGTAGCTAAATTATATGATGAAAATATAGATAATTATTGGTTAGCCGCTACTAGAGATATAGAAGTAATAAGATCAATGCACAAAGCTTATAAATATAATTATCAATATTTTACGGAATTTTTAAAATTACAAGATTATCACAACTATTTTCAAGCTGGCTGTATGGTATTAAATTTAAAAACAATGCGTGCCAATAATATAACAGATAAATTAATTAAAGCCTTAAAAGAAATAAAAACGCCTAAATATGTAGACCAATGCATCATGAATGTGGTCTGCCAAGGTAAAGTGAAATTTATTAAACAAAATTGGAATTACACTTGGCATCTTCCTTTTGTTGATAAAGAATTTAGCAGCTTTATTCCCGAGCCATATAGGACAGATTATCTAGAAGCCTATAAAGAACCATATATCATTCATTTTACGGGAATGAACATGAAACCATGGGAAAATCCATCTTTAGACAATGCAAAATATTTTTGGAACTATGCACGGAAAACCCCATTTTATGAAGAAATATTATATAAAAATTTAACATCTAAAAATACGACAATATTGAATATGAATTTAGTAAGAGATATAGGAAATGCCTTACAAAATCGATATCTATATTATATTTACAAAATATTGTCCAAAATCACATTTGGGAAAAAGAGAAAAACTTATAAAAACAAAAAATCACAATTAAAATTCAAAATCAGACAAGTAAAACAATTTCTGAAAGGAAAATAAATGGCTGAGGTCTCTATCATTATACCGGTATATAATGCCGAAAAATATCTACCCAAATGTTTAGATGCGCTTGTTAAGCAAACGTTTAGAGACATTGAAATCCTGGCTATTGATGATGGCTCGACAGATAAAAGCTTCGAGATACTTAGTCAATATGCGTCGCAAGATAGTCGTTTTAAAATCTTTCGACAGCAAAACTCTGGTCCGGCAGCCGCCAGAAATAAAGGACTAGAAGCAGCAACCGGAAAATACCTTATGTTTTGTGATTCTGATGATTGGTATGAACCCAATATGTGTGAATTAATGCTCAAAACCATCATCGAACAAAATGTAGATTTTGTAATTTGCAGCAGTCATGTTTTAGATGAAGAGGAAAATATCCGCCAACAAGAAGATTTATCTTGTTATGAATTAAACTACTTAGGAAAAAACGAGATAAATGATGAAGTGATAAGTAAAACAAACATTTTACTTTGGAATAAAATATTTAAGATGGATTTAATCAAAAAATACGCCATAAATTTTCCTACCGGATATGAGCACGATGATGACTGTTTTTGTTGGCAATATATGACTGTTGCTAAAATGGCTTATTTTTTACCGGAAAAACTTTATAATTATCTGCGCCGTAATAATTCTATAATGGGTAAGGTGTACAACAAAACCAATAAAAAAAGTCTGTATGATATGCTATTTGCTTTAGAATATTATTATAAATTTTTGCGCCGTAATAATATGGAAAGGAGCAAATCCAAACTTTTTAATGATTTATATATTTGCCATTGGGTATCCTGTACAGGATATCTTAATGAAATAGAATATCAGCAGGCATATAAAATTTTTAATCAATTTATCAAGGACTTACCGGATGATGAATCGCAATATCTCAAATACTATTGTTTGCCGCATAGGGTGCTGAAAATTGGAAAATTTGTTTTATTCTCTTGTATCTATCAAAGATTTTTTAGTCTCAATCCTAATCAGAAAGATTTTGATTTTAGATTTGTTTTATTTTCCAAAATTGTCTTATTTAACATTAGCAAGAAAAAGTCTCAGCTAAGGGTAAAAATACTAGGATTTAGAATTTTAAAGTTAAAAACAAATAAGTGATTTTCGGGAGGCTGCAGTCATGTCCAGAAATCTCTGATTTTAAAAACTGCAGAACTGCTCTATCCTTGCGGTCGTTACCCTCCCGAAATGATTATATAAATTAAGAAGCAAAAAATTTGCCGATAACAATTTCTTCTTTGCGCTTGAGCCAATCATAGGCTTTGCCCAAATGCCCGATATCAAGTGCCTGATAACCGGCCTTTGCCAAATCATAAGCTAATATGGTGGCAGTCGGCCCCAACACAACAATCATAAGTCTGTCTTTGGGTTGCTTAAGAGCTTCTTGCAAAATGCGCTCATACTCTCTAAAGGCATGAGCCTTCGGTCCATAAATATAGCTGACGGATTTAGCATTATCATAAATATCGTTTTGATAAACTTCGGTATCGGCCCCGCGGATAATGGTAATGTCGCGGCCATCCCAAATTTTTCTGATTTCGTTATAGTAAGCCTCAATCTCTTTTTCATCTTTAGGAGCATTTTCATTGTCAGGTTCAATGGCATGAGCCGTAAAACAAGCATCGACATAAGTTTGCTCAAAATTCAAATGTTTGTAAATTTGTGCCCGATTTTTAGCCATAAATGTCCGCCAATAAGCCCGTGATTGAGCATCAATATCTAAGAGAGAGCCAAACCTGTCAGGAATTCCGACTAAAATTTTATCATCATTAGATTCGAGAACTTCGGTTAAGCGCTTTGCAATCTCAGGAGAATATTCCTGAAAGCCGATACTCCGCCCAAACATCAAATTAAATTCCCCATCGCCAAAACGAACAACGCTTGATTTTTCGTTTATAATTTTTTGAACACTTTCTTTTTGTCTCAAGACAATAGGGAGCTTTAAAGACTTTATTTCGTCACAAATTTCATACTTCAAATTATCAAGCATAAACTCATAGTCAGCATATTTTTTTATGGCTTTGTGATGAGCTTTCAAATCAAATTTCAGCAAGCGAACAATATTCTTAGCAAATAGCGTAACACCCATGAGAAAAATCCTAAATTAAGTTGACTCTTAGCCAGAGTTTATTACAATCAAAGCGCTATTGCAACCATTTTATCCAAAGGATTAAGTATGAAAATTTTGGTTCACCTTCATCTTTATTATCAAGATATGCTTGACCAAATGCTCGATTTGCTCAAATCGCTGGACGAGGTGGACTATGATCTTTATGTCACCACATCACCGGATTTCAGTGAGCAAGATAAAATTAAAAATTTTCACAATCAAAGCAAAATTTTGCCGGTGCCCAATCGTGGCTATGATTTGGCACCATTTGTATATGTGTTGCAACAAGTTAATTTAGATGATTATGATTATCTCATCAAATTACATACCAAACGAGATTTGCCAAGACCGGCAAATTTGCCAAAGTGCAGTTTGCAAGGAGGCGAGTGGCGCAATTTACTAACCGGTTTTTTGCACTCACCGCAAGCATTCCGCCAAGCATTAGAGCAGTTTGAAAAACACGCCCAAGTAGGACAACTCAGCCATAGCCTGCTGATAATATCTTCCGGCAAAGAGGATAAAGAAGCCAATCGTCGGGCAGGGGAGATAATGTCGCAAATGGGGCTAAAAACAAAGCAAAAAACTTTTGTTGCCGGAACTATGTTTATCTGTCGCGCTCGGTTAATGCAACCCTTAAAAAAATTACACCTGACGGCGCAAGATTTTGATGCGCCGCTTGCAAGCCACCAAGGCGGAACCTTGGCCCATGCCTTAGAACGCGTCCTGGGCTGGATGATTTGGGCGCAAGGTTACAAAATTGCCTCTTATAACCAAGAAACCCTGTCTGGTAAGCTCAAAATTCTTGGCTACCATATAAAGAAGTTTCTCTATCGCAAATATACCAATTCTAAGGGCGTCACCCGAATAAAGATTTGCAAAATCCCGGTTTATAAGAGTGCCGAAAAGCTATAAAAATTGTGCAACGGCAAGCAAAAAGGCCGCAGCAAAGCATCCTGCAAAAACATCATCCAGCATCACGCCCCAAGCATTTTTGAGCTTGGTGTCAGCCCATTTAACCGGTCCCATCTTAACAATGTCAAATAAGCGGAATAATGCAAAACCGATAAGGTAAAGCGGCCAATTTTCGAAAGAACCCATGAGCAAATTACCAACGAGTGCAAAACTGAGAGATTGACCCGCAACCTCATCAATCACCACCATTGAGGGGTCTTTATTTTCTTGATTTTTAATGAGCTGGTGTGTTGCCCAAACTCCGATAAAAAAGACCATCACCGCAAAAATCAAAATTCCGGCTGTCCCATAAAAATAGGCAATTCCGGCAGCAACCGGTACCGTGCCCAAAGAACCAACCGTCCCCGGAGCCTTGGGAGATAAACCTAAGCCGAAATAGGTTGCTAAAATTTTTGCTAATTTTGCCATCTTCTTTACCTCTAAAATTCATAAAAACTGACACAAATCATAAAGACTGAGCAAAATTTTGCAAACGAAAAGCATCAATTATTGACAAATAAAAATTTTTAGCATAATAATAGACAAAATTTTCTTATTGTGTAACTCTTAAAAAGTATAATTATGAAACTTAATTTAGAAAACAAAATTGTTTTGGCCTTTGGAAGCGCCAAAATTGCATTCAAAAAAGTGGGTAAAGAGTATCAAAAAGATACCAACCCCGCGGTAAAAACGTTTCAAACCCTGAATTTCGGGGATAAACCGCTGGCTTTTTTCCATTTTAATAAAGCCAAAAAAATGCTGGTATCTCAACAAGGCGATATTCTTATCCTCAAAGATGATGCAAGCGGCACATCTTACATCTATGTAATGAACGAGGCGGAAGTTTACAACTTTGTGGTCAATGTGCCGACCCTGAAGTTCGAGTTCCATTGCGGAGGAGGGGTCTTGTGTGCCGTGTACCCAACTTATAAGGCGTTATATTACGTTGGAGTACATCATCAGCTTTTCTTGTTCGGTGGCAATTTCCACACAATAGAGATTGCCTCAGATGACAAAATCTTCGTGACCGATTCGGCGCAAAAGAGCTGTACATACCTCTATGACCGCTACATGCAGCAGATGCTGATAATCGGTTAAAAAACAAACTATAAAAAAAGAAGGAACTCTGTTGAGCTCCTTCTTTTTTTTGCAAGTTAAGAGAAATTAAATTTTTCCTTCAAATGCATCACGATACATTTGTTCAATTTCCTTAATCAGCGGATAACGAGGGTTAGCGCTGGTGCATTGGTCATCAAATGCCAAAGTCGGCAGAACTTCCATTGCTTTTTCAAATTCTTCTTTAGAAACACCCCAGTCTTTAATTGAGAGAGGAATATTGAGTTTCTTTTTCAAATCTTGAATAGCATTGATAAGGTTCTTAACTTTTTCCTCATCGGTTTTTCCGCCCAATCCGAGAGCGTCGGCAAATTCAGCATAAGCCGCACGAGCATTTGGATATTGATATTGCGGGAAAATACCTTGTTTTACCGGAGCTTCTGCCGAGTTATATTTAATAACCTGACAAATCAGCAAAGCATTGGCAATACCGTGAGGAACATGGAAATAAGCACCGAGCTTGTGAGCCATAGAGTGGCAAACGCCCAAAAATGCATTAGCAAACGCCATACCTGCGATTGTTGCCGCGTGGTGAACTTTTTCTCTTGCTTTCGGGTTAGCAGCGCCTTCGCTGTAAGAAATCGGCAAGTAATCATAAATTAATTTGCCGGCCTCTTTTGACAAGGAGCGCGTAAAGTCGGTAGCCATAACCGAAACCATTGATTCCAATGCGTGTGTCATAACATCGATACCCGAAGCAGCGCACAACCCTTTCGGCATTGTCAAAACCAAATCAGAGTCAACAATAGCCATTTTTGGTGTCAGGGCATAGTCTGCAATAGCATATTTAACACCCGTACTGTCATCGGTAATAATGGAGAACGGTGTAACCTCAGAACCGGTACCCGAAGTTGTCGGAATACAAACCATGGTAGCTTTTTCACCCAAAGGCGGAAATTCGAAAATACGTTTACGAATATCCATAAAGCGCATAGCCAAGTCTTCAAACTTGAGTTCGGGGTGTTCATACATCAACCACAAAATTTTAGCAGCATCCATCGGTGAACCGCCACCCAAAGCAATGATTGCATCTGGTTGGAAGGTATTAACCATATTGATTGCAACATTAATTGTGCTCAAATCCGGATCCGGTTTAACATCGGAGAACATGCGATATTGAATACCCAATTCATCTAACACGTCAGTAATTTTTTTGGTATAACCTAAATCGAATAATGATTTATCGGTAACCAAGAATGCTTTTTTGTGTCCTTTAAGTTCTTTTAATGCAAATTCCAAAGAACCGGGTTTGAAATAGATTTTTTCAGGTACTTTGAACCATAGCATATTTTCTTCGCGCAAAGCGACGGTCTTAATGTTCATCAGATGTTTTACTCCTACGTTTTCGCTGACGGAGTTACCGCCCCAAGAGCCGCAACCAAGCGTCAGAGAAGGTTCAAGCCTAAAGTTATACAAGTCACCGATAGCCCCTTGAGAAGACGGACAGTTAATCAAAATACGACCTGTATGCAGTTTTTCGCCAAAGGCTTTGATACGGTCATTATTTGTTTGCTTTGTATAAAGAACGGAAGTATGTCCGGCACCGGCAAACAAAATCAATTTTTGAGCAATATCGGATGCTTCTTCAAAATTCTTAGCTTTGTACAATCCCAAAACCGGAGAAAGTTTTTCAGCCGAGAAGGGTTCATCGTGACCGATTTTAGAAGTCTCGCCAACCAAAACTTTTGTTTCTTCGGGAACTTTAATTCCGGCCATGGCAGCAATCTTATAAGCCGGTTGACCAACGATTGCGGAGTTAAGTTTACCGTCAATAAAGATAACCTCTGAGAGCTTTTCTTTTTCTTTGGCAGAAAGAATGTAAGCACCTCTGTAAGCCATTTCTTTTTTAACGTCTTCATAAACATCTTTAACGCAAACCACTGATTGTTCGGATGCACAAATCATACCGTTATCAAAAGTTTTACTCATCAAAATTGAGCTGACGGCAAGTTTAATGTCGGCTGTTTCATCAATAACGGCAGGGGTATTACCGGCACCAACGCCCAAAGCCGGCTTTCCGGAAGAGTAAGCGGCTTTCACCATGCCCGGGCCGCCAGTTGCCAAAATGCAGTCAATTTTTGGGTGCTTCATCAGTTCTTGAGTGCGAATAATCGTCGGCTCATCAATCCATCCGATAATGTTTTCCGGAGCACCGGCTTTAACGGCTTCTTCCAAAATCAAACGAGCGGTTTCAACCGTGCATTTTTTTGCTCTCGGGTGAGGAGAGAAGATGATACCGTTTCTGGTTTTCAAAGCAATCAAAGACTTAAAAATCGCGGTAGAAGTCGGGTTTGTTGTCGGAACAACACCGGCAATAACACCCAAAGGTTCGGCCACTTTCAAAACGCCGTTTTCTTTGTCTTCTTCCAAAACACCGCAAGTCTTGGTATTTTTGAATTTGTTATAAATATATTCCGAAGCAAAGTGGTTTTTAATCACCTTATCTTCCACAACGCCCATACCGGTTTCTTCAACCGCCATTTTGGCTAACGGAATACGCAAAGAGCTGAGTTTAAGAGCAACGCGGCGGAAAATATGGTCAACTTGCTCTTGCGAATAAGTTGCGTATTTTTTCTGAGCCTCGCTGACTTTATTGACCAATTCGTCAATATATTTCTGTTCTTTCAGAGTTTCCTCATCAAGAGCAGAAGCAGTTTCTTTTTTTCTTAGTGCCATTTTCATCTCCACTATGATTTTTTATTCGTGAGCTATTCTAATTTCAAATAATTAATTATTTATTTAAAAATTCCAAATACCATAAAACAAAATCTTTTTTTG
>CALXOP010000023.1 GCA_944390035.1 uncultured Alphaproteobacteria bacterium
TGAAAGACTTCGGCCGCGGTTTTAACCCCTAACCGCTCCATGCCCTTGGCATAAGAATCGAGCGGATGAGCCGACAAATAAAAACCTATTGCCTCGGCCTCAAGTTTGAGTTTTTCCAGCTCCGGCCAATCGGGTTTATCGGCTAATTTGACCGTGGTGTGCAACTCCTCCGTTCCAAAAAGTGAGGCTTGAGAGCTGGTCTTTAGCTCACTGGCGGCGGAAATATGCTGCATAATGGTCTCAATATTGGCAAAAATTTTGCCGCGGTTTTTATCTAAGCAATCAAAGGCGCCGGCCTTGCAAAGTTGCTCCATTTGGCGACGGTTGATTTGTTTGATGTCGGTACGGTGAATAAAGTCCGACAAATCTTTATATGGTCCGTGGGCCTTGCGCTCCTCTTCAATGGCTTGCATATTGGCGGCCCCTACCCCTTTAATTGCGCCCAAGGCATAGCGGATATTGCCGTTTTCGACGGCGAAGTCGGCACCGGATTTATTAATATCGGGTTTGAGAACCTCAAAGCCTTGGCGTTTGCACTCTTCTTTGTAGAGTAAGAGTTTTTCGGTGTTGGTCATATCCAAAGACATAACCGCACACATAAACTCAACCGTATAGTGCGCTTTGAGGTAAGCCGTTTGATATGAAATCAGCGAATAAGCGGCGGCGTGCGATTTGTTAAAACCGTAAGATGCAAATTTTTCCATTTGGTCAAAAATGGCTTCGGCCGTGGCTTGTTCGATGCCGTTTTTAATAGCCCCTTCGGTAAACATTTTGCGTTGTTTCGGAATTTCATCACGCATTTTTTTACCCATAACCTTACGGAGCTTATCGGCACCACCCATGGTATAGCCCCCTAAAGCGCGCGCGATATTCATAACCTGCTCTTGGTAAATCATAATACCGTAGGTTTCTTTTAATATCGGCTCTAATTGCGGGTGAAGGTAGGTGATTTCCTCTTCCCCGTGTTTCCGTTTAATGTAGCTCGGAATATTGTCCATCGGTCCCGGACGGTAGAGTGAAACAATAGCCACCAAATCCTCAAAACGGTCAGGCTTGATTTGTTTGTGAACGTCTTTCATACCCGGAGATTCAAACTGGAAGACAGCCGTGGTATCCCCTCTTTGCAAAAGCTCATAAGTCGGGCGGTCGTCTAAGTTGACATTGTCCATATCCAAATCAATACCGTGTACTTTTTTGACCCAATCGCAAGCACGTTTAATTACGGTTAAGGTTTTTAAGCCTAAGAAGTCGAACTTAATAAGTCCGGTTTCTTCTACGTATTTCATATCGTATTGCGTTACCGGCATATCCGATTTCGGATCTTTGTAAAGCGGCACCAGTTGGTCCAGCGGACGGTCACCGATTACCACACCGGCCGCATGCACGCCGGATTGACGGTACAAGCCTTCTAGCTTCATCGCAATATCAAACAGCTTATTGACTTGAGGGTCGTTTTGGCGCATTTCCTCGAGTTCGGGAACTTGATCCAGAGATTCTTGCAAGGTTGGGTTTTTGCCTTGAACGCCCGGAGGAATCATCTTAGAAATTTTATCGGCTTGGGCATAGGGCATTTGTAAGACACGCGCCACATCGCGGATAACGTTTTTGGCTTGCAGCTTACCATAAGTGATAATTTGCGCCACATGGTCAAAGCCATATTTGTTTTGCACATATTCAATCGTTTTGTAGCGATTTTCCTGACAGAAGTCCACGTCAAAATCCGGCATGTTGACACGTTCAGGGTTTAAGAAACGTTCAAACAGCAAGTCTAATTTCAGGGGGTCCAGGTCCGTTACTTTTAGCGACCAAGCCGTAATGGAACCCGCACCGGAACCACGTCCCGGGCCAACCGGAACACCGTGTCCTTTAGACCAACGAATAAAGTCCGACACGATGAGGAAGTAGCCGGGGAATCCCATTTTTTTGATAACGCTTAACTCATATTCCAAACGCGCATAGTATTTTTTATCTATCTCTTTCTTTTCTTCCGGTGTCATCCCCTCATGATAGACTTGCGCTTCCATCCGTTCTTTGAGCCCTTTATAGGCCTCTTCGGTAATAAATTCGTCTTGTGTTTTGCCTAAGGGGCACTCGAATATCGGCAACAGAGGATTTACTTTTTTGGAGAGGAAATTACATCTTTTGGCAATTTGTACCGTGGAATTTATGGCTTCAGGCAAATCGCTGAACAATTCCAACATTTCGGCTTCGGAACGCAAGCGATTGTTGGGAGAGAATTTTTTGCGGTTTTCATTGGCAACATATTCTCCGGCGGCAATGCACACCAAAGCATCGTGGGCTTCATACATATCGACACCAAAGAAAAATGCTTCATTGGTGGCAACCAAGGGAATATTATGTTTATAGGCCAGATTGATAAAATCTTCTTCGGTGCGCCGTTCGGTTTCTAAGCCGATACGCATAATTTCCATATATAAGCGGTTGGGGAAAAGCTCTTTTAATTTAAGAAGGGTTTCTTCGGCCTCGGCTTTGCGGTTTTCAAGCAACAGGCGTCCGATTTGTCCTTCAACACCGCCGGTTAGGGCAATTAAGCCCTCGTTTAAGTTTTCAAAATCTTTAATACGTAATTGCGGCTTTTCCAAATTCGGTCCGTCAAGATAGGCGATTTTCATCAACTTCATAATGTTGTGATAGCCGGTATCGTTCATTACCAGAAGGACAATTTTATCCGGCTCAATCACCCGACCTTTAGACTTTAAGACATTGTCGGCATCAGGATTGCGCAAATAGAACTGACAGCCCAGAATCGGCTTAATACCCTCTTCTGCGGCATATTTTGAAAAAGCCTTGCCGCCAAACATATTGGCCGTATCGGTTACGGCAATCGCGGCTATTCCTTGATCGTGGCATCTGTGCATCAGTGCCGGAACCTGCATTGCGCCTTCCGATAACGAATAGGCGGTATGAACACGCAAATGTACAAATTTTGGTTCAGACATCAGATTCCCCTTAAACGAGCCTTATCATAGAGGTTTTTCTTCTCTTTCTCAATCAAAAAATATGACTCATATACAAGAACAAATAAAACCGGACAAGGCCGGTTTTATGTGGTTTTTAAATTAATCCAATTCGGAGAGGCGCTC
>CALXOP010000024.1 GCA_944390035.1 uncultured Alphaproteobacteria bacterium
ATTAATAAAGGAAAAACCTTGGCGGCCAAAAAAATTCTGCAAGATAAAAACTTGAGAATGTGGATTCCGGACCGTGAGCATGATGCCATGAGTGCAACTTTGGCTACGGTTTATTTGTTGGATAATCAAAATAAATTAGCCTTGGAATATACGGCTAAACCTATTCGCCGTAGCAGCGATGCCATGGCATTGTGGATTGGCGGTTTGGCGGCTTGGCGGTTACATGATTATAATAAGGCGGCGGACTATTTTTCTAAACTCGGTGCAAAGCAAGATAATGATGAATGGTTGGTCGGGGCCGGTGCTTATTGGGCGTATCGAGCTTATTCACGTTTGAACAAAAAACAAGTTGCGACTCGGTGGCTGAAAGTGGCTTCAAAGTATAAGCGCACGTTTTATGGTATGCTGGCGAACTATCAACTGCGTCAGCCATGGGAATTTAACTGGGCGGACACAACCTATTTTAACAATTTTAATGACTATGGTTATGTAGATGAACTTTTAGCTTCTGCCGCAATTCAGCGTGCTATCGTCTTGATTATGGCTAAAAATTCGAAATTGGCAGAAAGCGAACTGCGCTATGCTTATAAAAATATGAACGAGCGCCAAAAAGAGGCCGCTCTTTATTTGGCGGCGCAATATAATATGCCGTCCTTGGCCATAAAACTCTCAAATGAGGTTAAAGACAACGAAAACAGCCGTTTCTATGACAATATTGCTTATCCGGTGCCGTCTTGGCTGCCAGATGGCGGGTGGAAAGTCAGCCGTGCCTTGGTGTTGGCGCTTATTCGCCAAGAATCAGGGTTTAATACTCAAGCCAAAAGCGGGGCAGGAGCAAAGGGCTTAATGCAGTTAATGCCTAATACCGCTTATCATGTCACCAAGGACAGAAAGCTCAAACGCGATAGTTCGGTTTTGTTTGATGCGGATTATAACATGGAAATCGGTCAGCAATATTTGAGTTATTTGATGGGCAAGCCCTTTGTACAAGATAATCTTTTTTATTTGGCAGTGGCCTATAATGCCGGACCCGGAAATTTATTCAAATGGCAGAAGTCAGCGAAATATAACAATGATCCCTTATTGTTTATAGAGGTTTTACCGGCGCGTGAGACCAGGCTTTATGTGGAGCGGGTAATGGCTAATTTTTGGGCATATAATCTGCGCTTTGGTCACGTTCACAAGAGTATGGATGAGGTGGCGTCGGGGCAATGGCCCACTCTGTAAAAACTCGTATAATGGTCATCTCATACAGAATTTGCAGGAAGAAAAAATGCTCACGTACTAATGTGTACGCTCCGCTTTTTTCTCCTTTAATTCTTATTATATGACTCATTCTCCGAGTTTTTATAAAACCTCACATAATGGTCATCTAATACAGAATTTGCAGGTCAAAAGTGTCCTTTTATCGGTTTACCAAGCTCTCGTGCTTGAGCCTTTAATTCTTATTATATGATTGTTTTTCATAAAATAAAATCATCAAAAAAATGGACAAAAAAGCGTTTTGGCTGCTTAAAAGGGTTGTTATCAGACCTGATTTGTGGTATAGTATAGGTATGTTTTATATTTTTATAGATGATATTGTGGGGTTTGAGTGAAAGTTAGCTTTGATTGGGCGTAAGGTTTTTTGAGATGGATTAAGTTCTGTTTTGAGTTACCGAAAAGTCTATGAATTGATAAAGCAAAATTTTCACATTTATTATTAAAAAAACAAAAAAAATAAAAATATGATGGGAAATTTGATTGTTATCATGTTCGTGGTGATAATCGCGATCATGATATGGATGCTTGCATGTGCCGGTGCAGGTGTCCTAGTTGCATTGATCAAAAATAGTTTCGGCGGTGCAATCTGGGGCGGTTTCGTCTTCTGGTTTGTGGCTGGAATGTTTTTTGATTGTCCGTGGGATAGTCTCTCTGCTGCATGGTGGGGAGCCATCATCGGAGCTATTATCGGCTTGTATTTAACTTATCAGGAAGCGAAATATCTTTTCTGATAGGTTAGATACGAAAGAGTTGCCTCTTTATGGGGCAGCTCTTTTTTTTGTGCGCTAAGGGTGATTTTTGCCGGACTGAGATTATATCTTGCTCTTAGAGTATGTTTTTAAGGAGTGAGAACATGGAAATTTATTTGTTTTTGGCGCTGATTTTGGTTTATTTGTTGACGGCTTTTACGGTGCGCAAAGTGATTGTCAACAAAATTTGGACTTTAGCTTTTATTGTGGCTTTTTTGATTACGGCGGTGGCGATTGCTTTTATTCGTGTCAGCGGGCAAGATGTGATGATGTCGGCTAATGAGCTGAACTGGTATTATTTGCTCTATTTGTTCGGTTCGTTATCCGTGGTGCTCGGGGTTATCAATTTGTGGATGTATCGCAAAGGTGTATGGAAAATATTGTCGGCCTCAGATAAAGACAGTGAGGCCGACGATGATGATGCGGCTTAGGCTTAAGCTGCTTCTTTGAGCAAAAATTCGCAGTTCTTGTGATTTACCTTGATGAGGTAACGCTCACGGTTTAGCGAGAAGAGCTTTTTGCGGGCATTGAGCAGTCGTGCGGTTTGCGTGATGTCTTGGCTTTCAATAACATTTGGTGCACGGAATTTGATTTGCGGTATTTTGGCCATAAAGCTCAATAATTGTGTCTCACTTTCCCAAGCGGGGGTGCCGATTAAGTCTTGGTGCAAAACAATCGGTTGCAGTGCTTGGAAATGCGGTGTTTGCGGTAGGTCTGACGGAGCCAATCCCGTTAGCAACAGCAGGTTTTCCTCGGCTTCTTGCTTTGTATCGCTGGCATGGAGATAATTTCCACCCAACATTTGGCGATAGCAATGTTTGGCAGCTGTCAGATTTAGGTTTTTGTGGTCTTGAATATGCGGCTTGGGGTCGTTGACGCATATAACCAAAAAGGCTCCCGTTCCGCAGAGCTTTTTCTTGCGGAAAGCATTGGGGAGCTTTTTGCCGTAAAAACGGCTGAGATTACGTGTGAAATACTTGGAATTCCAAAAAATTTCATAGGTTTGCAGAATTTCAAAACGTTCTTTGATGTCGGATAGAATTTCGGCTTCCTTATGCCTACCATTAGCCCAAAGAACAAATATGTTAATGTTATTTGTCATAAATTTCCTCTTTAATTGTGTAAACGATGTATAAAAAAATATCGTTTAGGCAATCGGAGGGCGATGAAGGCTTACGGCAAATTTAGGTAAGGTAAATTTGTCTTGGCTGATAAAATGTTTTTCGGTTTTTTTGATTTTAGTGATATAAACGATGGGTGTGGGAATATTATAAATTATTTGGCTGACGATGGATATGTTAATTTCTGCGCCGCTGAGGTCGTCTTCCTCGTGGTCGGCACATGCATTGTCTGTGGTAAAAATTTCTTTACCATTGAGTGTTATATCGTTCACGTCTATAATATCAAATGAGGATATCATTAACGCAAAGACAATAAATATGCTGACTAACTTTCTCATAGTGTGTAGGATGTTATAGGTAAATATTTATTTTGGCAAGGAAAATATAGCTTATACAATGATTAGAGTAAATAATATACAAGCCGATTTGAGTGTTGATTTAGCAGGCTTGAAAGAAATCGTTTCAATGAAAACAGGCTTGGATCCTGAAAATATTAAAGCAATTCATATTGCTAAAAAATCAGTCGATGCCCGCAATAAAAGCAATGTACATTTTGTGTATTCAATTGATATGGAAGTTTGGGGCGATGAAGACTATATCTCCGGGATTTTGGCGTGGAAAGATGTGGAGCTGATTAAATCTAAACCAATGTTGGTGATTGAGCCAAAGACAGCTTCTAAACTGCGTCCGGTGATTATCGGCAGCGGGCCGGCCGGTATGTTTGCCGGAATTGCCTTGGCTGAGGCTGGGCAAAATCCGTTGATTATTGAACAAGGAAAGCCTGTGCCCGAGCGGCAAAAAGATGTCCAAACCTTTTGGCAAAAAGGAATATTGAACCCAAGCTCCAATGTGCAGTTCGGGGAGGGCGGGGCCGGAACGTTTTCGGATGGAAAACTCATGACCGGTATTAAAAAAGATGCCTTGAGTGCAAAAGTTTTACAAGAATTTGTTGATGCCGGTGCGCCGCAAGAAATTTTGTTTTTGGCAAAGCCTCATATCGGTACCGATAATTTGGTTAAAGTGGTGCAGAATATTCGCAAAAAAATTACCTCTTTGGGCGGGGAATATCGCTTTGAGGAAAAATTGGTCGGATTGGAAGTAAAAAATAACCAACTTTGTGCCGTGCAAATTCAAAAGGCAGACGGTCGGATTTATCAGCTTGAGACCGATAAACTGATTTTGGCCTTGGGACACAGTGCGCGCGATACTTTTGAAATGCTCTATAATTCAGGTATCAAAATTGAGCAAAAGCCGTTTTCTATCGGGGCCAGAATTGAGCATTTGCAAAGTATGATTGATGAAAGTCAATATGGGCGTTATGCCGGTCGTCCGGAGCTCGGTGCCGCTGACTATAAATTGGCGGTGCATTTGCCAAATGGGCGCTCAGCCTATACTTTTTGTATGTGTCCGGGAGGCGAAGTGGTGGCGGCGGCATCCGAAACATCACGCGTGGTTACAAACGGTATGAGCGAATTTGCGCGCAATAATACCAATGCCAATGCCGCTTTGTTGGTTGGGGTTAATCCACAAGATTTTGGCGGAGAGCATCCTTTGCAAGGAATGTATTGGCAAAGACAATTAGAAGAAAAAGCATTTGCCATGGGGGGCAAAAACTATTTTGCGCCGGCACAATTGGTGGGAGATTTTCTGGCTCATCGTTCCTCAGTGGGGGCAAAAAGCGTGAAACCATCTTATACGCCCGGAGTAAAGTGGTGTGATTTGAGTGCGTTGTTTCCCGATTATGTGACTGAGACTTTACGCTTGGCGATTGCGGAAATGAACAAAAGATTGCGTGGCTTTGCTCATCCGGATGCAGTGCTGACGGCTATTGAAACCCGCTCGTCATCGCCAATTCGCATTGTCAGAGGGGATGATTTGCAATCCAATATTATCGGTGTTTATCCTTGCGGGGAAGGTGCCGGATATGCCGGAGGAATTGTCTCTTCGGCCGTGGATGGGTTAAGAGTAGCCATGAAGATAGTGTCTTAGTGGTGGACAGTCTGATTTCACGGTTGAGTTTTTGGGGACTTTTGTTATTATCATCTACAGTTTTAATTACTTTTGAGGACTAATGATGAAAGTTGCAATTATCGGCACGGGGTATGTCGGCTTGCCTACGGGAATCGGGCTGGCTGAACTCGGAAATAATGTGGTTTGTATTGATAAAATTGAAGAAAAAATCAATTCGTTAAAGGCAGGAAGAGTTACCATCTACGAAGATGGGATGGAAGACTTGTTTCAAAAAAATCTGGCATCAGGGCGTTTGCAATTTACAACTTCTATGGAAGAAGGAATTAAAGGTGCCGATGTGGTGTTGATTGCCGTCGGAACACCGCCTCATCCCGTTACCAAAGAAGCTGACATGAAATATATTCATGCTGCGGCAACCGAGTTGGCGAGCTATTTGGATGGCTATACCGTGGTGGCAACCAAATCAACCGTTCCGGTCGGAACCGGAGATGATGTTGAAGAGCTTATTCGCAAGACGAACCCCAGTGCTGATTTTGACGTGGTTTCTTTGCCGGAGTTTTTGCGCGAAGGCTTTGCTATCCATGACTTCTTTAATCCGGATAGAATTGTTATCGGTGCAAATTCGCAAAAAGCACGCGATGTGTTGCTCAAACTCTATAAACCTTTTGAAGGTAAGACCAAGTTTTTGCTGGTTAACCGCAAGTCGTCAGAAGCTATTAAATATGCCTCCAATGCCTTTTTGGCGATGAAAATTCACTATATTAACGAAATGGCGGATTTTTGTGAGAAAGCCGGTGCTGATGTCAAAGAAGTGGCGCAAGGCATGGGATTGGACAGCCGAATCGGTGCAAAATTCTTAAATCCGGGGCCGGGATATGGCGGGTCTTGTTTTCCAAAAGACACAAATGCCATGGCGCAAATGGGTAAGAAATATGGCGTGCACTTATCTTTAATCGAAACAACCATTGAACAAAATGATTTGCGCAAGGCTAAAATGGGGTTGCGTGCACTTGAGATGGTAAACCATAATCCTAAAGCAAGAATTGCTGTTTTGGGTTTGGCGTTTAAGGGCGGAACCGATGACTGCAGAGAATCTCCGGCCATGCAAATTTTGCAAGAGATTTTGAAGCATAATTCTAATGTATGTGTGTTTGACCCCAAAGCTATGAGCAATGCTAAGGCAATCTTGGGTGACAAAGTCAGCTATGCCAATTCGGCCCTAGATGCTTGCAAAGATGCCGAGCTGGTGGTTATTTTAACCGAGTGGGAAGAATTTCGCACTCTGGATTTGGTGCAACTCAAGCAAATGATGAAATCTCCCAAAATCTTGGATTTGCGCAATATGTTAGACGCGCAAAGAGCTCAAGATTTGGGCTTTGTTTATTCTTGTATCGGAAAGAGAGGGTAAATTATGGCCAGAGTATTGGTTATCGGCGGGGCCGGGTATATCGGCAGTCATGTGGTGAAGGCTTTGTTGCAAAACGGGCACAGAGTGTGTGTGTTTGACAACCTTTCTACCGGGCAAAAAATTAATTTGTTTGATATGGCCGATTTTGAGGAAGGCGATATTTTGGATTATACCAGATTGAGCGAAGTGATGAGCCGCGGATTTGATGCCGTGGTGCATTTGGCCGCCAAAAAAGCCGTTGGTGAATCAATGGAAAATCCAAATAAATATTCTCTCAATAATATTCAAGGGTCACTCAATATTTTAATGACCATGGCCGATAATGGTGTCAACAACATTGTCTTTTCGTCGTCGGCGGCGGTTTATGGAATGCCCGAATATTTGCCTGTGGATGAAAAACATCCCTTAAATCCGATTAACTATTATGGTTTTACCAAGTTGGAAATTGAAAAATTTATGGCTTGGTATGATACCCTAAAAGGAATTAAATATGTGGCTTTGCGCTATTTTAATGCCGTCGGGTATGACGCGGATGGTGATATTAGGGGCAAAGAAAAAAATCCGCAGAACTTGTTGCCGATTATTATGGAAACGGCAACGGGCGTAAGAGCCGAAATGTCGGTGTTCGGCAGTGATTATGATACGCGCGACGGTACTTGTATCAGGGATTATATTCATGTCAGCGATTTGGCAACGGCGCATGTTTTGGCAATTGAAAAATTAATTGCCGGAATGCCTTCGGCCGTGCTTAACCTTGGTACGGGTGAGGGAACATCTGTCAAAGAAATGATTGAAGCGGCTGAACGTGTGATTGGCACAAAAATAAATGTTAAATATGCCGACCGACGCCCCGGAGATCCGGCGGTATTGATTGCCTCCTCTGATAAGGCGCGTGAGCTCTTAGGCTGGGAGCCGAAATATACCAATATTGACGAGATTGTTCAGACAACTTGGAATTTGGAACGCTAACTCATTAAACAGGAGAAACATTATGGACAACCAGACAACTTGCAAATGCGGCGGAAAAATTTGGTGTGCTTTGTTGATTGCCTTGGGGCTGGCAAGCGGTGGATTTTTTCCCGGATATTTCTATTATCAAGCCGTTTTGAAAAACAATTTTGTCAGTGTTAAAGGCTTGGCAGAAATGGATGTGCGCGCCGATTTGGCGGTTTGGAATATTCGCTATGTGGCAACGGGGATGGATTTGCTCTCTACTCAGCAACAAATTAATGCCAATTTGGCGCAAGTGCGTACTTTCTTGAAAGAAAAAGGTTTTGATGATGCCGAAATTATTGAAGGAAGAGTTGAGACCAATGATTTGATGACCAACCCTTATCGCGATAATAATTCTAATCCGGTGCGCTATATTATTTCGCAAAGTGTGACCGTGCGCTCCGCAAAGGTTGATGCGGTGGAAAATGCTTTGCGCATGACCGGAGATTTGGTGGAAAAAGGGGTGATTTTGGATAATCAATATGGCTCACCCGTTTCTTATATCTTTACCCGCTTAAATGAGGTAAAACCGCAGATGTTGGAAGAAGCAACCAAAAATGCAACCGCGGCAGCGCAAGAATTTGCCAAAAGCTCAGACAGCAAAGTCGGTAAAATCCGTAGAGCACAACAAGGCGTCTTTTCGATTTTGCCGAGAGAGCAAACGGCTAATGCGCAAGAAAGTGAGCAAATCAATAAGAAAATTCGTGTGGTTTCAACGGTTGAATTTTGGTTGGAATAAAGTGCGATAAATCTTAAAAAAAACCGCTCCTTTATGAGCGGTTTTTTTGTTGGCTATTTTAGAATTTTGGAAGATTCAATGTCCTTGAAATAGCGGATGGTATCGCCTTTCAATTTGTTGGCGGCGGCATCATCACATACGATAATGGCGTGTTGGTGCATTTGCAAAATGCTGACCGGCCACATGTGGTTTATGCCTTCTTCAATGGCATGGCGAATAGCTAATGCCTTATTGGTGCCGGTGGCCATAATCAAAACCTCTTCTGCATCCATAATCGTTCCAATACCAACCGTGAGGGCTGTTTTGGGGACTTGGGTTAAATCATTATTGAAAAAACGGGCGTTGGCCTCAATGGTTTCCGTGGTTAGAGTTTTGATACGCGTGCGGGAAGACAAAGAGGAACCCGGTTCATTAAAAGCAATATGTCCGTCAGAGCCGACACCCCCTAAGAATAAATTGATTTTGCCATAGGATTTAATTTTGTTTTCGTAGTTTTGGCATTCTTCGGCATAGTTACGGGTCATTCCGTTGAGCATATTAATGTTTTGCGGGCGAATATCAATATGCTTGAAGAAATTTTCTTCCATAAAGTAGTGGTAACTTTGCGGGTGTGCGGGCGGAAGTCCGATATATTCATCCATATTAAAAGTTACGACGTTTTTGAAAGAGATTTTTCCGGCCTGATTGAGGCGAATTAATTCCTTATAGGTTCCTAAAGGGGTGGAGCCGGTCGGTAAGCCCAAAACAAAAGGTTTGCTCTCGCTCGGGCGGAAAGTTTGTATCCGATAAGCTATATAATTGGCGGTCCAGAGGGAGCATTTGTCATAATCAGGTTGGATTAAAACTCGCATATCGTTTTTCCTTGTTTGTAAAGTTTGCCGTTAATTATGGTATATTTGATTTTGAAGTCTTTGTCAAAAACTACTAAATCGGCATCATAGCCGGGGGCAATGAGGCCTAAGTGTTCTCTACGCATGATTTTGGCCGGATTGGTGGAGGCCATTTGGATGGCTTGTTCCAAGCTCAAACCAAATGAAACTAAGTTTTTTACACCCTCTATCATGGTGAGTGCCGAACCGGCAATGACGTTATCGGATTTGCGGTAAAAACATTTATCCAAATAAACTTCATCGCCATTGGCAATGAGCGGTAACTTCTTTTGTTTGGTGGTTTTAAGAGAATCGGTTACCAGTACCAATTTATCAAGCGGTTTGCAGCGAAGCAAAAATTTGATGAATTCGGGGTTGATGTGAATACCATCGGCAATGAGTTCACACGACATTTCGGGATGAATAAAGACGGCACCGACGGCACCGGGGTCGCGGTGATGCATTCGGCTCATGGCATTAAACAAATGGGTGGTATGCAGAATCCGAACTTGCATGCCTTCGACCATTTGCTCATAGGTGGCGTTGGTATGTCCGGCTTGCAGGACAATTCCTTTAGAGACGCAAAACAGGGCAAGTTCCCGCATGCCTTTGAGCTCGGGGGCTACGGTCATATTGATGATTTTGCCTTTGGCGGCTTTGAGAAAATCTTCCATTAAAGAAATATCTACCGGACTTAGAGAATCGGCAGATTGGACGCCGAGACGGTCAGGAGAAATAAAGGGACCTTCAAGGTGCATGCCTAAAATTTTGGCGCCGGTTTCTTGTCCCATGGCTGAAACAACCGCTTTGATTGCCTGTATCATTTCTTTTTTCGGGGCACTGTACAGCGTGGGAATAAACGAGGTGACGCCGTAGCGAGGCAAAATTTCAGACATTTTCAAAATAGAATCGGGAGATAGATCATCGGTTCCGAATCCGCCAATGCCGTGAATATGCGTGTCCATCAGGCCGGGGGCAATGTAGTTTTGCTCCATATCAATAAATTTGACATCGGGAGAGAATTTTTTCTTGGCAAAGCGCGTCTCATTAAAAACATCAATAATCTTGTAGTCTTTTAACAAAACCGCACAGTTGTTCATGACGGAATAGCCGGTCAGAACATTGGCATTATGCAAACAGATTTCAGAGGCCATGAGTTATTTATCTCCTTCGTAATTTGCAAAATATTATAGTTTCAAAAAGTAAATTATTGCCTAAATTTTTATTTTGTTTATGCTAAGAGCAAGAATCAAGGAGAGAAAAATGTGGAAAGATTTTTGGCATAAACTGTTTGAGCCGAAAGCCTTTAATCAAGGTTTTTTGCCCGAAGCCGACGGACATAAAGTTTTTTTTGCGGAATACGGCAATCCAAAAGGAAAGGTGATTTTGTTGACCCATGGCGGTCCAGGAGGACGAACCTCTGCAGGACAGGCCAAAATCTTTGACTTGAAAAAATACCGGGTGATTATGTTTGACCAAAGAGGCTGCGGCTTATCCGAACCCAAAGGTGAGATGAAACATAACTCCATGGAAGATACTATTTGGGATATCAAACGTCTGTATGATTATTTGCACTTGAGCGGAAAAGTGATTTTGCGCGGTGCGTCTTGGGGCTCAACAGTGATGTTGTGTTTTGCCGAAAGATATCCCGAATTGGTCGATAAACTCCTTTTGTCTCAGGTGTTTTTGGCAGATGAAGTGCATAGTGCGTGGTTCGATAAACAAAGTGCACTCTTTTATCCCGAATTTATGGAACAAATGCAAGAAAATGCCGGAAGTTGGAAGTCTTTGCCGGAGTATTATGCGGAATTGATTAATGCCGATGATTTGACTAAGAATTTAAAGGCGGCTAATCAATATGGTTGGTATGAAAGAATTTTGGGAAATGTTCATCCGGCTTTCGGAACAAAAGAAATTTTAGATGAAGATGAATATGCCGAGTTGAAAATTTATCTGAACTATGCGGCAAAGGCTTATACTTTGAAAAATAATCAAATTATGCGTAATGTAAAGAAACTTAAAAATATTCCGGCGCTTTTGATTCATAATCGCTTGGATATGGATTGTCCGCTGTATTCGGTATGGCAGTTGCATAAAAATATGCCGCTTTCAAAGTTAGCAATCGCTCCCGGAATCGGACACTATAATCCGCAGTTAAAGAAATTTATTGCGCGAGAAATTAAGACTTATTTGGCAGAAAATGATTAATATTTATAAAAGTATCGTTGACTTTTGGAAAGATGATGATACCCTCTCTCTTTAGTTGTTAATAGGGATTTAATATATGCGTCGAGTAATTATTGCTATTATCCTCACAGTATTGATTTTGATTTGGGGAAGTGATTTCTACCTTGTTGGGGAACCGCTCTCTTTTGATTGGAAGGTCTTTGTCATTATTTTGACCTTGGCCGGGTTGGCTTGCTATAAATTGGTCGATTATTTGGCGCAATTCAAAATTATTGAACACAATTCGCGAATCGATATTGTGTTTGTGGCCTTTGTTATTGCCTTTATGTTTGTGCCGATTTCAAAAATTAATCATGATAAAATCAGTCAGCAAGAAAACAGAACTTTGGCCGAGTATGTGCCGTTGGTGAAAGACGGTAAAATCAATTTTAATTACGGTAGAGATTTTGAGGCTTGGTTTAATGACCATTTTAATCAACGCAAACTCTTTATTGATGTTAATAGCAAAATTAACTTGTTCCTTAATCGCAAGCTCAAAAGTGAAACCGCAATGAGCGGAAAAGACGGGTGGATGTTTACCACTCGTTGGAGCTCGGTGGATATGTTCCAAAATAAGAATTTGTTTAGTAATGAAGATTTACGAAAAATTAAGGATAATTTGGAACGTATTTCGGTTTGGGCAAGAAAAAAAAGAATGAAGTTTTATTTGTTCTTGGTGCCTGATAAAGAACGTATTTATCCCGAATTTTATCCCGATGGGTTTGAAAAAGAAAATCCTATCTCTAAAATTGAACAGGTTTATGCTTTTTTGAAAGCACGCTCTTTTGTGCCGGTGGTGTATCCGGGCGAGGCGTTAATGAAAGCAAAAGACAAGCATATCTTGTTTTATAAGACCGGTACACACTGGGATCATCGAGGGGCTTATGTCGGCTATTTGGAACTGTTTAATCGCATTAAAAAAGATTTTCCGCAATTGAAAGTGATGAAGGAAAAAGATTTTAATATTGTGCCGAAAGTGAGCGCCGATGTGGATATTGCCTCGGCCTTGGGAATTGATGCTTATAAGGTCTTACCTAAGTCGGAATTGACTTATGATGAATTTGAAGTCAAAAAGCCAACGGTACAAAGCACTTATGCCATGGTGAACAAAGACAAAAGAATTGAAACTTATGATTTTGTTTCATCTAATCCCTCTAATCAGTTGAGTGCTGTCTTTTATACCGACAGCCAATTCTTGCGGATGAATTGGTATGCAGCCGAAAGTTTTAAGAAAATGCTTCATATTTATACCGGTTATGGCAGAGATTATGACCTGCCTTATATGCAGGAAACAATTGTGAATTATAAACCCGATATTTTTGTGCTTGAGACGGGAGAACGTTTCTTGGGTCGCTTGCTGAATTTGGACTTGCCGGAGGAATAAAACGATGCTGTTTAGCTCTATGACATTTTTATTTGTATTTATGCCGGTGGTCATGGCGGTTTATTTCTTGGCCAAAAAAGAAATCAGAAACTATATTTTGCTGATTGCCAGTATTATTTTTTATGCTTGGGGGGAACCCAGATATTTGGCAATTATGATTATTACCATTTTGGTGAATTATGTCGGGGCCTTGTGTTTGGATAAATACCATAATCCGCGGCAGAGATTGGGAATCGTTACGGCAACGATTTTGGTTGATTTGAGCTTCTTGTTTTATTTTAAGTATTTTAATTTTGTGGTCGATAATATTAATTTGGCGCTCCATACACATATTGATTTTGTGGATGTGATTATGCCGATTGGTATTTCTTTTTATACGTTTCAGGCGATGTCATATTTGATTGACGTGTATCGCAAAGAAGTTCCGGCACAAAGAGATGTTTATAAATTGGCACTTTATATTGTACTGTTTCCGCAACTCGTCGCCGGGCCGATTGTGAAATACCACGACGTGTGTGAACAAATTGATGAGCGTAAGATCGAATTCAAATATGTGATTATCGGGTTGAAGCGCTTTATTATCGGTTTGGCGAAAAAGGTTTTGATTGCAAATACTTTGGCGGTTGTGGCGGATAAGGTGTTTGCTCAAGCTCCCGAAAATTTAACCACCTCAGTGGCATGGTTGGGTGCTGTTGCTTATTGTTTGCAACTGTATTATGACTTTTCGGGATATTCCGATATGGCTATCGGCTTAGGGCTGATGTTTGGCTTTAAGTTCTTGGAAAACTTTAATTATCCCTATATTTCAAAAACAATCAGTGAGTTTTGGCGGAGATGGCACATCTCTTTGGCAACATGGTTTCGCCAATATCTGTATATTCCGTTGGGTGGCAACCGTAAGGGAACACTGCGCACCTATTGGAATTTGTTCTTTATCTTTTTGGTTACCGGTGTTTGGCACGGGGCTGCTTGGAACTATATTCTGTGGGGCGTGTGGAACGGCATATTTATCGTGTTTGAGCGTTTTATCGGTTGGAGCAAAGACAAGGCGGATACCAAACTCGTGAGTGTCGGAAAGCATATTTATGCCTTGATGGCCATTGGTATCGGAATGATTATTTTTAGAGCGCCAAGCGTGATGTATTGCTTTGAATTTATCGGCAAAATGCTGGGTATTAATGTCGGAGAGCATTTGCCTGATTTTGACTATGGCGTGAATAATAAATTTGCGCTGATGATGGTGGTTGGGTTGATTTGTGCGATGCCGGTATGCAAAAATATGCTGTATGTGGCTTATGAGCGTAAAGTTTTGCGAACGGTTATTAATATTTGGCTGTTTGTTTTGTTCTTCTGGTCAACGATTAGTTTGGCGGCGTCAACCTATAATCCGTTTATTTATTTTAGATTTTAGGTGTTAGGAAACAGCTTGAATCGGTGTTAAATCTTGCAGGGCAGCCTTGAGCCAGGGGTGAACCACCGGCATCGGTGGGGCGTTGTGCAAGCTGTTAAACAGATAGCAGTAAACGCCGTCATCTAAAGATTTTTCCAACTGTTTGATGACTAGGGGAGTGAAGGCGGGTAGGTCCTGGCTGGCCCAACTTAATTTATCGGCTAAAAATAAAATTTTATCGAGTTTGGAGGCGTGAGCGCGCAAGGTGGTGTGGCAAGAAACGGCGTCTAAGACTTCTTTATCTGTAATGTTAAAGCTCTCAACGGCAAAGACGCGAGAGAGCTTTTGGTGTAGAAGGTCGGGAAGTTGTCTTTCTTCGGCTAAAATATCTAAATCATAAATTTGTGCTAATTCCAGATATTCTTCTTTGGCAAAAATGCGGCTGATGTCGTGCAAAAGAGCGGCCGTGGAGGCTTGTTCGGGAGAAAGTCCGAATTTTTGTGCCAAATTCAGAGCATTGTGGCGGACTTGCAACGTATGAGCCCAAACTTGAAGTTTGCCTGATTGGGTGAAGTTGTGTTTGATGTTTTCTTCCAGCGAGTATCCGTTAAAATAAGTAATATCGGTCATGTGAAAATCCTTTTCTTGGGTCCTAATATTAACTTGTTCTTATATATAGCTGATTTTCAATAAAATTACCAGTTTTTTCTTTTCTTGCCATAACTAAAGTTTATATTGGAGGCGAACACATGTGGGTATTGATGAGAAAAAAGTTGCCTTTGATGGGGGATGGTGTAACATAGGATCGGTTTTTTATATTTGAAATAAAGGACGTGTCCAATGAAAGGTATAGTTTTGGCCGGCGGAAGCGGTTCGCGTTTGTATCCTTTGACAAACACCACCAGTAAACAATTGCTGCCGGTTTATGATAAACCGATGATCTATTATCCGTTGGCAACTTTGATGTTGTTCGGAATCAAAGATATTTTGATTATTTCTACCCCACAAGATACTCCAAATATTGAACGTTTGTTCGGTGACGGAAAACGCTTGGGCTTGACGATTGAATATAGAGTTCAACAAGAGCCGAAAGGTATTGCTCAGGCCTTTACAATCGGGGCGGATTTTATCGGGCAAGATGATGTTTGTTTGATTTTGGGCGATAATATCTTTTATATGGGCGACCAACTCAAGTTCTTTAGAGAAGAAGTGGCGCATAATCAGGGCGGAACCGTGTTCGGCTACCATGTCTCGGACCCGGAACGCTTCGGAGTGGTTGAATTTGATAAAAATCACAAAGTAATTTCAATTGAAGAAAAACCAAAAAATCCAAAATCAAATTATGCTGTGGTCGGTTTGTATTTTTATAAGTCAGATGTGGTTGAAAAAGCTCGCAACCTGAAGCCTTCGGCCAGAGGTGAGTTGGAAATTACCGATTTGAACAAAATGTATTTGAGCGAGGGACGCCTTAATGTGGTGACAATGAAGCGCGGAAACGCTTGGCTTGATGCCGGAACGCCGCAATCCTTGTTGGACGCGTCCAATTTTATCGGTATTATTGAAAAACGTCAGGATTTGAAAATCGCTTGTATTGAAGAAATTGCTTACAAACGCGGTTTTATTGATGAAGCACAATTAACCGAAATCATTAATTCCCTCAAGGATGGAATTGATTATAAAGATTATTTGAAGAGAGTTGTTGAGGATTGTCATGAAGATTGTTAAGACTCCGATTGAAGGTGTGGTGATTATTGAACCGCAAATTTTTGAAGATGCCAGAGGGTATTTCTTTGAAAGTTGGAATAAAGCCAAAATGGCTGAGGCCGGTTTGGATTATGATTTTATTCAAGATAATCAATCCAAGTCTTGCTATGGGACTATTCGCGGCGTCCATTTTCAAAAGGGTGAGTTTTCACAAGCCAAGCTGGTACGCGTTTTGCAAGGAACGGTCTTGGATGTGGCAGTGGATTTAAGAAAAGATTCTCCTACTTTCGGGCAACATGTGGCGGTTGAATTGTCAGCCGAAAATAATCGCCAATTAATGATTCCGCGTGGGTTTGGTCATGGCTTTTCCGTCTTAACGCCGACGGCCGTATTTGCTTATAAATGCGATAATGTTTATAACAAAGCCTCGGAAGGCGGTGTACGTTTTGATGATCCGGATTTGGGAATTGATTGGAAAATTAACCCCAAAGATGCGGTGTTGTCAGATAAAGATAAAGTTCTTCCTCTTTTGAAAGATATTACATGTTTTTAGTTGTGGGGGCCAACGGACAGTTGGGAAGCGAACTTAAGCTGTTGTTAAAAGATAAGGCTGTGTTCGTTGATAAAAATGACTTAGATATTACGGATGAAAAGGCCGTGTTTGATTTTGCCAAAAAAGATAATTGGCAAGCAATTATCAATTGTGCTGCCTATACGGCCGTGGATAAAGCCGAAAATGATTTTGATTTGGCACAAAAAATTAATGCTAAAGGACCTGAAAATTTGGCCAAAACAGGTATCCCTTTGGTGCAAATTTCAACCGACTATGTGTTTGACGGTATGGCTTGTAAGCCCTATGTGGAGACAGATGCGACAAATCCGCAGTCGGTGTATGGAAAGACCAAATTAGAAGGTGAGCAAGCCGTTTTGAAATATGCCGATACGGCAGTGATTATTCGTACGGCATGGCTCTATTCAACATTCGGCAATAATTTTGTGAAAACAATGCGTCGTTTGGGGGCTGAAAGAAATCAGCTCAGCGTTGTGTTTGACCAAGCAGGGACGCCGACTTATGCCAAAGATTTGGCTCAGGCCATTGTTGATATTTTGCCGCAAATTAAACCTCATAGCAAAGAAGTTTATCATTTCTCTAATGAAGGGGTTTGCTCGTGGTATGATTTTGCGACGGCTATTATGAAATATTCGGATTTGGATTGTGAGGTTTTGCCAATCGAAAGTAAGGATTATCCGACTCCGGCAAAACGCCCAAATTATTCGGTCTTAAATAAAGCCAAAATCAAACGTGATTTTAATTTGAAAATTAATCACTGGACGGTCAGTTTGAAAGATTGTGTGGAGAAATTAGAAAATGGTTTTTAGTTCGTTAATCTTTTTGTGGATGTTTCTACCAATCGTTTTGGGTCTTTATTTTCTGACTAAAGAAAACTATCGCAACGTGTTATTACTGGTGGCCAGCTTGTTTTTCTATGCTTGGGGTGAACCGGTTTATGTCGTCATTATGTTATTGTCGATTGGAATTAACTGCGTATGTGGTTTGAAAATCGGTGTCAGTGATGAGAAAAAACGCAAAAAAGCTCTGGTGTGGGGCGTGGTCATTAACTTGGCCTTGCTCGGTGTCTTTAAGTATTCCGGCTTTTTTATGGAAAATGTAAATGCGGTTTTCGGTCTTAATGTAGAGGTTAAAAAGTTACCTTTGCCGATTGGTATTTCTTTTTACACCTTCCAATCTATTTCTTATTTGGTGGATATTTATCGTCGAGTTTGCGAGCCGCAAAGAAGTTTGGTTAAGATGGGGTTGTTTATTTCCTTCTTCCCTCAATTGATTGCCGGACCGATTTTGAAATATTACGACATTGCGGCACAAATTGATAATCGCAAAGTGTCTTTTGTTTTGTTTAATCAAGGAGCTGTTCGCTTTTTGCAAGGTTTGGCAAAAAAGGTTATTATTGCTAATATTATGGCAAAAACTGCCGATGAAATCTTTGGCTTAGGGTTAAATGATATTTCTACGCCGATGGCTTGGATTGGTATTGTTGCTTATACCTTCCAAATTTATTTCGATTTTTCTGGCTACTCAGATATGGCTATCGGTTTGGGTAAGATGTTTGGTTTCCACATTAATGAGAACTTTAACTATCCTTACATCTCTACTTCAATTAAAGATTTTTGGAGAAGGTGGCATATTTCACTTTCAACTTGGTTTAAGGAATATTTGTATATTCCGTTGGGGGGAAACCGCGAGGGAAAATTCAAGACCTATCGTAATTTGATGATTGTGTTCTTTATGACCGGTTTGTGGCATGGTGCAAGTTGGAACTTTGTGGTTTGGGGCTTGTTCCATGGTGTGTTCTTGGTTTTTGAGCGCATTTTGCCGGTTGAGAAATTCTTGAGATTCCGCCTTATTCAAACCGCCTATACTTTGTTAGTTGTCATGGTGGGTTGGGTGTTCTTCAGAGCTGAAAACTTAAGCTTGGCTCTGGGGTATCTTAACAGAATGTTTGTTCCTTACAAAACCGATGTTTATTCAGCATATCTGTCCAATGAGTTCTTAATGGTTCTGGCGTTGGCTGTTTTGAGTTGCGGTTTCTTAAAGCTCTTGTTTGATAAATTGCCGGTTAAAACCGAATATAAGTTTGGATTTATGCGTTTGGCTAATCCGGCTTGGTGTGCAGTGATTACTTATTTCAGTGTGTTGCTCTTGGCTAGTAATACCTATAATCCGTTTATTTATTTCAGGTTCTGATGATGAAAAAGTTGTATGTCTTATATCGTTTGGTTCCGGCGGCTATTTTTTGCTTTATTGTGTTTTGGCCGTTTTTAGCGAATGTGTTCTTCAGTAATACCGAAGTGTTGGATAATCGCCCGTTAAAAACAAAACCGGTTCAATTTGATCGAAATTTTAGTAAAAATTTTGAGGCCTATTATAATGATACTTTTGCGGGGCGAAAAGATTTGGTTTCTAAATATATCAAATTAAAGCAGGCTCTTAAAATTGATACCGGACAGTATTTTTACGGCGATAAAGGTTGGATGTTCTATGATTCCGTTAAAGTTAATAACGGAAATACGATGGTTGATTACTATGGAGAAGTGCGTTTTAGTGATGAACAATTACAAAAAATGGTTGAAGGTATCAATATGGCTGCTGATTTTTATGCCAAACGCGGTGCCAAATATTTTATTGTGATTGCGCCAAATAAGGAACGTATTTACTCGGAATATATGCCGGAGCGTATGCAAAAGGCCAGGGTATCGGAAGTGTCACGTATGGATGCCGCGGTTGAATATTTGAAAGAACATACAAAAACGGTATTTGTTAATTTAACACAGCCGATTTTGGAGGCCAAAGCAGATTTTCCTTATAATTTGTATTTTAAGAAAGATACACACTGGAATAATATCGGAGCTTATGTCGGGTTCGAAAATGTGGCTCGGACGCTTAATCAGAATGGTGTTGCTTTGCCGCAAAAACATTTGACGATGGAAATGATTCGACCAACAGGCAAACGTCATGTCGATATGCATCCGGAAGCATTGGAAATGGAATATGAAATTGATTATTTATTGAATAATCAATCTGAGTGTGTGTCTCCCGAAAAATATGTTTGGGTGTGCGATAACAAAAGCAAAGGAAATGGCAAAACATTAATGGTGTTGGGGGATTCTTTTGCCGGTGCGTTAATGCCTTATTTTAATAAAGCATTTTCTAAGACAATCAATGCTCCGGCCGGAAATAAAAAATTATCTTATTACCAGAAATTAATGGATACCTATAAACCAGATGTTGTTATTGATGAGTTGATTGAACGCTATTTCTCGCGTTATGCAAATTATGGTCGTATCTTTTCGGGGCATTATGATGATTAAAAAAAACCTTAAAAATATTTTTGTTTGGTATCGTTTGTTGCCCGCGTTGGTGTTTGTTTATTGGGTGTTTTATCCCTTTGTGGCTAATTTGTTTTCAAGTAATGCCGAATTGTTGGATAATCGTCCGTTGAAAACAAAACCAACGGAATTGAGCCTTGATTTTCCAAAGGAATTTGAAGCGTACTATAATGATACCTTTGCCGGGCGCAAAAGATTGCTCAAAAAATATGGAAAAATTCAATATAAATTAGGTATTGATAACGGAATTACCATCTTAGGGCAGAAAGGATGGGCATTCTATGATTCGGCAAAAGTGCCAGATGGCTATACTTTGATTGACTATTTTGGAGAAGTTCGCTTTAGTGAAGACGAACTGAGACAAATGGCTCAAGGTATTGAAAAAGCCAGAGCGTTTTATGCCCGTCAGGGAATCGATTATATTATTATTATTGCTCCGAATAAAGAAGCTATGTATTCTGAGTTTATGCCTGAACGTTTGCAAAAACAAAGAAAGTCTGATAAGTCCCGTATGGATTTGGCGGTGGAATATTTGCAACAAAATACTAAAGTAAAAATTATTAATTTTAAAGATGCTTTGATGGCGGCTAAAAAAGATTTGCCAATGGAAATTTATTTCCCACTTGATTCCCACTGGAATGAGATTGGAAGCTATGTCGGCTATACGGCAATGGCAAAGTATTTAAATAAATTTGGCTATCATTTGCCGGTGAAGAAAATATCTGAAGATATGATTACGGTTGCCGGAAGCCAAAAATCGGACTTGGATGTCGCCGGCATTAAAGATACAAATTATCATGTCGCGTTCTTTGATGATATGAAAATCCAATGTCTTAAAAATGAAGATAATGGGTTTATGATGGTGTTTGAAAATCCGCAAGCAAAAGAAAAGAAAACTTTGTTTATGATTAGAGATTCTTTTGGGGTGGGGTTGATGCCGTATTTAAATAAAGCTTTTCAAAAAACGATTTATGCTCATAACAAGTATAATAAACGTGAACAGTTGGAGGCTTTGATTAAAGAGTATAAGCCAGATATTATGGTGGATGAATTGGTTGAACGCTATTTTGACCGTTTCTTGAAATATAACGATTTATATGGAGATAAAAAATGAAATCTATTCTCGTTACCGGCGGGGCCGGCTTTATCGGGGCTAATTTTGTTCCGTATTTTGCAAAAAAATATCCTGAATATCTGGTAATTAATTTGGATAAACTGACCTATGCCGGCAATTTGGATAATTTGGAAGACTGCAAGGATTGCCCGAATTATAAATTTGTGAAGGGTGATATTTGTGACCGTGACTTAATTGAGAAACTTTTTAGAGAATATGATGTTAGAGGTGTGGTGCATTTTGCCGCTGAAAGCCACGTTGATAACTCCATTACCGGACCGAAAGCCTTTATTGAAACCAATGTTGTGGGAACATTTACCTTGTTGGATGTGGCCAGAAATTATTGGATGAGTGCCCCAAACCAATTTAGGGAAGGTTATGAAGAGTGCCGCTTTCATCATATCTCGACAGATGAAGTGTATGGTGCATTAGGAGAAAGTGGGTATTTTTATGAAACAACGCCATATGACCCAAGCTCACCTTATTCAGCCTCAAAGGCCAGTTCGGATATGATTGTGAAAGCATATCACCGGACTTATGGTATGAACGTTACGATTTCTAACTGCTCGAATAATTACGGTCCGAAGCAACATCCGGAAAAACTTATTCCGAAAATTATTTCCAACTGCTTGGAAGAAAAAAATATTCCGATTTATGGGGATGGCAAAAATGTACGCGACTGGTTATATGTTTTGGATCACTGCAAGGCGATTGATTTGATTTTCCATAAAGGGAAATCAGGTGAAACCTATAATATCGGCGGGCATAACGAAAAGAACAATTTGGAAATCGTAGATGCCATTTGTGCTATCTTGGATAAGAAAATGCCTAAAAAATCTGGCGGCTCTTATAAAGATTTGGTCGTCTTTGTTAAAGACAGACCGGGACATGACCGTCGTTATGCGATTGATGCCACAAAACTTTCAACTCAACTGGGATGGAAAGCCGATGAGAATTTTGCCAGCGGCATTGTTAAAACCGTTGATTGGTATTTGGCAAAGTTAACGGGGGCTAAAGCGGCTGAGTAAGATATGGCAATGCTTGGTAAAAAAATAAAAAAAATCAGAAATTGGTGGCAGAATAAAAAAAATTTGCCCCAATTTCGCGCCAAGCTGTTAAATCTTAAAGAAGCCAAAGCGCCCTATAAAGTTGTTTTGATTTCTCATGAACTGTCGGCAACGGGAGCACCGTTGATGTTGTTGGCCGCGGCAAGGGCTATTTTGCAAGACGGCGGTCAGGTGAGGGTGTTGGCTTATTTGGATGGCGTTTTGAAAAGCAAGTTCCGGCAGCTCGGGGTGGAGGTTTTTGTTCATCCGGATTTTCGCGATAATTCTAAATTGCTTAATGAATTTGGCGGAGATTGTGATTATGCCGTTGCCAATACGGTGGTGACATATCCGGCTATTTCTTTGCTTAAAGGGCCGCAAATATTGTGGTGGATTCATGAAGGCAAAGTAATTGATGATGATTATATTGCCCGTTTTAGAAAAAAGAAATTTCGGCCTGATTTGGAAGAAACTTTACGCTTGGCTCCTAAGCTTGCTGTCGTCAGTGATTATGCCAAGCAAGTGGTGGAAAAATACAGTCACCATGTTCATATCTTGAATTTGGCTGAAGAGGATTGGGGGCAAACGCGTTTTTGTGCTCGGCAACAAGGGGAACCCTTGCGTGTGGCTATGTTGGGTGCCGTTTGCCCGATTAAAGGTCAAGACGTGGCGTTGCAGGCGGTGGCAAGTTTAGCTCCTGCTTATGCAAAGCAAATTGTTTTGGTGGTGGCCGGTAAACAAGATGATGCTTATGCGCAAAACTTGAAAGAAAAGTATAAGGAGCTTTCAAATGTAGAGTGGCGAGCAGCCGTTTCTGTTGAACAACTCAAGCAGTTTTATGAAGCGCAAGATGTGATTTTGGTGGCATCAAGGGATGAGTCTTTTTCATTGGTGGCTTTAGAGGCTTGTATGTCCGGAAAACCGTTGATTGTCAGTTCTAATGTCGGGGCAAAGTTTTTGGTTAATCCCGGTGAAAACGGTTTTGTTTTTGAGAGCGAAAATGCCGAAAGTCTTAAATTTGCCATTATCCAAATATTGGATAATAGAGAGAACTTGCAGAAACTGGGAGATAATTCTCGCAAAAAATACCTTGAAAATGCAACACCGGAAGTTTTTTCACGTAATTTTTTGCAATTATTGAAAAATAAATCCAAATTTTAAACTTTATTTTAGCTTCTTTGTATTTATTTAATTCTTGATTAGTCTTATATATCAAGAAAGGTTATTTATGGATACAAGTAGTATTGTGGATGCCTCTCAATTAATTTGGGGGATGAATCCAAAAATTGTGGCGATAGCTATCGTGACAATTTGTTATCTGGTGATTTTTTCTGAAAAAGTCAACCGTGCCATTATGGCTTTGCTCGGTGCCGCGGCAATGGTTATCAGCGGTATCCTGACGCAAAAAACAGCCTTGGCGGGAATCGATTTTAACACAATTGCCCTTTTGGTCGGTATGATGATTATTGTGGCAATTTGTGAGCGTTCTGGAATGTTCCAATTTGTGGCCATTTGGGGCGCTAAAAGAGTTCATGCCAATCCAAGAGGATTGTTGGTTGTTTTGGGGCTGGTTACCGCATTATTTTCAGCGTTTTTGGATAATGTGACAACCGTTTTACTTATTGCGCCGGTTACGTTTCGTATTTGCCAACGTTTGAAACTTAATCCTTATCCGTTTTTGGTGATGGAAATTTTTGCTTCAAACTTGGGCGGAACGGCTACTCTTATCGGGGATCCTCCGAACATTTTAATCGGTTCGTCAATTAATTTGAGCTTTAATGACTTCTTGGTTACTTTGGGGCCGGTGGTTGCCGTGTCCATGCTTATCTTAATCGGTATTTTTGATTTTGTGGTCGGTCGTAAATTAACGGCAGCTGATGAAGATAAAGCCTTGGTAATGAAGATGAACGAAGTGCAATGTATTGCCGACAAAGGATTGCTTATCAAATCCTTGGTGGTTTTGTGCGGCGTGATTGCCAGCTTTATTTTTGCACACCAACTCAATATGGACAATGGAACAATTGCTCTGACAGGTGCTGCCATTTTGATGCTGTTGTACACTTTTAAGGGCAATGCCGAAGAAAGAGATGATAAAGTACGTACGGCTCTTTCGGCCGTCGATTGGACGACAATCTTCTTCTTTATCGGTTTGTTTGTGATGGTGTATGGTTTGGAAGTAACCGGAATCTTGTCTTATTTGGGGCATAAGTTTATTGAAATGACCGAGGGAAGTGTTAATCGTTTGGTCTTTTTGATTCTGTGGAGCTCGGCTATCTTGTCCAGCATTATTGATAATATTCCTTTTGTCGCAACCATGATTCCGATGTTGAAGTCTATGGAACCGTCTTTGGGCGGCAGAGAAGTAATGATACCGGTTTGGTGGGCTTTGTCCTTGGGTGCTTGTTTCGGCGGCAACGGTACATTGGTCGGTGCGTCGGCTAATGTTGTTGTGGCCGGTTTGGCTATGCGCGAAGGGCACCCGATTAACTTTATGAAATTCTTGTTATGGTCAATACCGGTCATGCTCATGAGTGTGATTGTGGCATCGGTGTTCCTATATCTGGAATTTATTATGTAAAGTTCGAGATGTGAAAAAAAACCTCCGCAGTGCGGAGGTTTTTTTTTATGCTATTGGTTTTGCTTTTTCTTGGTAGAAATCAGCGAGGCGGCAATTCCGATAAAGATAATTGAAAATGTTATCGATAAGGAGTGCCAAGCCTCTAATTTTAATCCGAAGTAAGGTAAGAATATCTTACTTCCGATGAAGATAAGAATAACTGATAAGGCTTGTTTGAGATAAACAAAACGATAGACCGCGGCCTCAAGCAAGAAATATAACGCTCTTAGGCCCAAAATGGCAAAGATGTTACTGGTGTAAATCACAAAAATATCTTGTGTAATCAAAAAGATTGCAGGGATACTGTCGAGTGCAAAAATTACATCCATGGTTTCTACAATCAAGAGCGCAAAGAACAGCGGGGTGATGTAGTGATGACCGTTTCTTTTGAGGAAGAAATGTTCTCCGTGAATTTCATGCGTGACATGAAAAAACTTAGAGATCGTTTTGTAAAGTCTGGTTTCTTTTAAGGGCGTTTCTTCTTCGGAAGACGGTAAAACCATCTTGATACCGGTATAGAGTAAGAAAGCTGAAAAGATGTATAGTATCCAATGGAATTCTTTGATGAGGGCATCGCCGACAAAAATTAAAATTCCGCGCATGACCAACGCGCCCAAAATACCCCAGAATAAGACTCGGTGTTGATACATTCTCGGAATTTGCAATGAGGTAAATATCAAAGAAATGATGAAGACGTTGTCTAATGACAAACTCTTTTCAACCAAAAATCCGGTGAAAAACAGCAAGCCTTTTTCCATGCCTTCTTCATACATGACAAAGACGCCGAAAATACAGGCGGCAAGAATATAGACAATGCACAAAATGAGGGTATGCATAAAGTTAGGAACTTCGTTTTTACGGTTAAAAAACAGCAAGTCCCAGAGCAGTAATACAATGACCGCAATACCAAAAATCACCCACATCCAAGTTTGGGAAATGGTGGTGTGATGTGTAAATAAATATTGTAATTTTTCCATTGTTCTTTCTTATGCGTTAAAGTTAACTTACTTATTTGTGTTTAAGCCATTTACGGGAGAGCGTCAATTTGTATCTCCGGATAATTAACAAATAAAAAGGATTGTTTATAGCACTATATTTATAGTTGCATATAAGATAGGGCTCTTTATACTTAAAGTATAATTTTTGTTTGAGGATTCCGAAGATATGACAATTGACATTGTTTCTGAAAATCAGTGCTATGGTTGTAGTGCTTGCTTTAATATATGCCCGGTACGAGCAATCGAAATGACACGTAATGAGGAAGGCTTTGTTCGTCCGATTATTCATGAAGATGTTTGTATTCATTGCAATAAATGTGAAAAGGTTTGTCCGGCTTTGCATAGCGAAAATATGAAAAATAAGAAAACTGCACAATTTTGGGCGGTCCGAAATAATAATGATAATATGGTCAAAAAAAGTTCTTCAGGCGGTATTTTTGCATTGTTAGCCGAATATATGTTGGCACAAAAGGGCGTGGTGTACGGGGCTGCCTTTGATGATGAAAATGTTTTGCGTCATGTGCGGGTAGATGATTTTGCTAAGCTTGAGCAATTATTGGGCTCTAAATATGTGCAAAGTGATATCGGAACGGTTTATTCTCAAGTTCGGGCTGATTTGCACGATAATAAAAAGGTTTTGTTTGTCGGAACACCTTGTCAGGTTGCCGGATTGAAGGCCTTTTTGGGAAAAGATGATGACAATTTATTGTTAGTTGATTTGCTTTGTCATGGTGTGCCATCTCCAGAGGTGTGGCGATTATATTTACAGAGCTTAAATATAAAAGGAAAAGCACATATTGAGTTTCGCAATAAAGATGAAGGATGGAAAAGCTATTCTATCATTATTGATGACAAGGTTAAAGATGTTCATCATGATAATCCGTATAATTTCGGTTTCTTAAATAATCTTTATTTGCGAAAAAGTTGTTATCAATGTCAATTTTGCGGTGTTAAAAGATGTGGTGATGTGACGTTGGGTGATTTTTGGGGGGCCGGGTTATTCCGTAAAAATTTAGATGCCGATGATAAAGGCACCTCGGTTATTTTGCTAAACTCTGCCAAAGGGTATCGTGTTTTGGAGAGAATCAGGACTCAATTAGCCTTTTGCGAACGCGTGCCTGAATTTTGTGTGGCTCAATTTAATCCTTCTTTGAGTGCTTGTGTGGAACAAAATCCAATGCGTGAAAAGTTTTTTGAGGATTTTAAAGTGAGTAAAAATTGGCAAGCATTGCAGGCGGATTATTTGCATCATCCTTATAAATCAAATCGTAAGGTTGGAATTCTGAATTTACAAGACAGCAGCAATTTCGGGGCTTGTCTGGTTGCTTTTGCTCTGCAAAAGGTGATTGAAAAATTAGGGGCAAAAGCGGAAATTATTGATTTTAGAACTTTGGGAAAAGTCTCTAAAAGGGACAAAATCAGAATGGCTTTGATAAAAAATGATATGCCTTTTGAAAAATTTCGACGCCAATTTTTAAAGCGGACAAAGTCTTGTTATAATTTTGATGATTTATGCGAGCTTAATAATCATTTTGATACATTTGTTGTCGGAAGCGACCAAGTTTGGCGATATATCTATGTTGCGCAACATTTGAAGACATTTTTCTTAGACTTTGTTGATGATGACAAACTGTTGTTGTCTTATGCCGCCAGTTTTGGAGTTGACTATTGGGAGGAAAGCGATGCCGTGACCGAAGAAGTTGCTCGCTATTTAAGGCGGTTTAGTGCCGTTTCGGTGAGAGAAATTTCGGGTGAAAAAATTTGTAAGGATATTTTCAATGTCGATGCTGTGCAGGTAATCGATCCAACTTTACTCCTGGCGCAAGAAGATTATGAACAAATTATTTTGCGGGGTGAGCATTTATATTGTCCCGAGGAAAAATATATTGCTTACATGTTATTAGATGAAAATAATGAGGCTTTTGAAAATTTGAAGCAATATGCCTTGTCCCAAAATTTGCAACTGATTAATATTTATAAAAATGAGTTGGGAGAATATCGCCAAGTCGGTGATTGGTTAAATTTAATTAAAAATGCCGAATTGGTGGTCACGGATTCCTTCCATTGTGTTTGTTTTTCCCTAATATTTAAAAAGAATTTTGTTTGTGAAGTTAATCCTATGCGAGGCATATCTCGTTTAAGGAGTTTACTGGCACTTTTAGAACTGGATGGCAATTTGGTTCAACATTTGGATGTGCATGTTTGGGAAAATGTTGCAATAGATTATTCTAAGGTTGAACCGCTTTTGAAACTGCAAAAAGAGAAGGCAATGCGTTATTTGCGCGATAGTTTGTCCTTAATGCCAAAGAGATTAAAACCATTAAGAAAGGATAAAACGCTTGCTCTATTCGGAAAGGTAATTTTGTGGCGTTCTGTCAGCAAAGGGAATTCTTACGTCGGAAAGTTATTTAATTTCTTGCCAATTATCAAGATTGTTTCATCGCGCTATCGTAAGAGATGCTTTTTGTTTGGAAAAATACCTTTATTGACGTATCTGGTTTGTGAAAAATAAAAAAAGCCCTGTGTGAGCAGGGCTTTTTTTTAATAGCTTTCTTTTAGCAAAATGGTTAGATTGTGGGTGAATAGTTTTACGGAGATTGCCAGCAAAATAATGCCAAAGAATTTTTGGAGGACATAGATGGTGCCGGCTCCTAAAATACGGTCGATTTTTTTGCTTAATTTAAGCACAATATACACCCAAACGATGTTGAACAAGACAGCCAAAATAATGTTGATGTCGGCGTATTGGGAACGAATTGACAATAAGGTGGTGAGGGCGCCGGCTCCTGCAATCAGCGGAAAAACAACCGGAATAAAAGTGGCATCTTTAGGCGAATCCGGTGAACTTTTGAAAATTTCAATATCTAATATCATTTCCATTGCCATGACAAAAATGATGAGCGAACCGGCAATCGCAAATGATGAAATATCAACGTGGAATAAGCGTAAAAATGCCTCTCCGACATAAAAGAATCCCATAAACATGATGAGAGAGAAAAGGGCAGCTTTGGTTGCGTTGATTTTTTTGCCTTTTTTTTTGAGGCTTAAAAATATTGGGATAGACCCCGTTACGTCGATGACTGCAAATAAAACCACAAAAGCGCTGATAAATTCTTGTATGCTGAATTGGTGTAACATTTTTCCTCCCTTTCGCGATTGGGATAGCAGTTTGTTGGGTTACAGTCAATAAAAATCAGCTTAAATTTCCAGGCGGACAACAACGCGGCGATTTCTTTCCTGATTTTCGGGGATATATTCACCATAAGTGTTGGTGTTGGGATATTTCGGAACAATGTGTCCCATACCGACGGATTTGAAACGTTCTTCTTTCAGACCGCGGTCAATCAGGGCATTAACGATTGCACCGGCGCGGGCAGAAGAAAGCTCCCAATCGGATTTGTAGCGGGAGAGGTTGGTTTCAATTGTGTCGGTATGGCCTTCAACCGCAATGCTAAAACGGCGATATTTGTCGCCTTTGAGCAGAGTTGCAATCTTGTCTAACAACTCAGTGGAATCGGTTTTAAGTATATCGGAGCCTTTTTCAAACAGGATAGAACTGGTGATGTCTAAGGTGGCGCCTTGGGCATCGGAGCCAATGCCAATTCCTTCTCCTAAATTGGCTTTGGCGGCATCGTCTAAAAAGTTTAGAATAGTTCCGTTCATTTGGTCGGCCGGCATAGAACCAAAGGCTGCGGCAAAGGCATACTGAATTTGCGCGGCTTTTTTCTTGTCTAGAGAGGAGGAGGCAAACAGCACAATAAACAATGCCAATAAAAGTGTGAGTAAGTCCGAATAGGGAATTAACCACGTTTCATCAGCGTGTTCTTCATGAGGTTGTTCTGCCGGTTTTTTCTTGACCATGTGTTTTCCTTAATCTTGGCGGGATTTTCTTTCTGAGGCCGGAATAAATGATTGCAATTTGGATTCCATGGCCATGGATGAAGCTCCTGCTTGCAGAGCCAGGGCTCCTTCTAATATCATTTTTTTTATTTCAACCTCGGCGGCAGATATTCTTTTGAGCTTATTGGCAAAAGGGTGCCAACAAACATAACCGGTGAAAATACCGAGCAACGTGGCCACAAAGGCGGCGGCAATGGAGTGACCTAATTTATCAATATCAGATAGATTGCCAAGTGCGGCAATTAATCCGATAACTGCACCTAATACGCCCAATGTCGGAGCATACATGCCTCCTTGTGAAAAAATGGAGGCATTGGCACGGTGTCTTTCTTCCATTTGTTTAATGTCGTTATCGGCTACTTCATAGATAAAGTCAGCGCTAAAACCATCAGCAACCATGGATAGGGTTGATTTGATGAACGGGTCTTCAATCTCATTGGCGCGCCTTTCAATGGCCATTACACCTTCTTGTTTGGCAGATTTGGCTAAGCTGACAAATAAGTCCATGACTTCTTGCTTGCTCATTTGCGGCTTGCCGCAAAAAATAATTTTGCAGAGCACGGGGAACCTTTTGAGTTCTTCCATGGTGAAGGCGTTGAACAGTGCGGCGGCCGTACCGGCAAAAATAATTAAAAATGCGGCCGGATTAATTAAAGCGTGAGGGTCTGCTCCTTTGAGGTACATACCGATACCAATAGAGGCAATGCCTGCAGACAGACCGATAACCGTGGATTTTTCCATTTTAGAATCCTTAATTGTATTAGCTAAATCGTATCATAAATAAAATCTTTTAATTTTCTGTAAATTCATTGCTCTAAGAGATATTTTTGCCATTCGGGTTCGCGAAATCCGGTCAATACAAAATTTTTGCCAACGAGAATCGGGCGTTTGACCAGCATACCGTTGGTGGCTAGAAGTTTTCTTTGCTCATCTTCGGAGAGAAGTGGAAGTTTGGCTTTCAGGTTCATGGATTTATAAAGCAAGCCGGAAGTGTTGATAAAACGTTTGAGCTCTAAGTTGCCTTGAAGCTGCCAGCTTTTTATTTCGTTTGCAGTAGGGTTGTTTTCCACAATATGGCGCGCCGTAAAGTCAATGTGATGTTCTTCCAGCCAACGGCGTGCTTTTTGGCAAGTGGAGCATTTAGGATATTCCAAAAATAAATATTGCATGATTTTCCTCAGAAGTGATTGCTTTTATTCACTATAAGTCATATATTTATAGAAGACAACCAGATTAGGGAGATTTTTATGCAAAAATTTAAGACTTTTCTTGCCTTTGACATCGGCGGAACAAAAATTGCTTATGCTTTGGTGACACATGACGGAAAATTGCTTTCCAAACAAACCAGAGTTGCAACGCCTAAAGATAATAAAGTGCTCTATCAAACGCTAAAAGACATTGTTAAGCAGTTTGAAGATAAGGTTGATGCCGTAGCCATTGCAACGGCCGGAGAAGTCAATCGAGAAAATTCGGCCATTATTGCCTCGGTCGGAAATATGCCGGAAGGGTATATGCATACGGATTTTGTCTCCCTGTCGCATAAGCCGGTTTATGTTGAAAATGATGCTAACTCCGCTATGTGGGGCGAATATCGCTTAGGCGCTGCCAAGGGGACGCTCAACTCCATGCTGGTGGCAATAGGTACCGGTGTGGGCTTGGCCTTTATTGTTAACGGAAAACTGCTTAAAGGAAAATCCGGTGCCGGCGGTGAGGCACATTTCTCGGTTAACCGTGAGAAAAAACGTCATTGCAGTTGCGGTTTATGGGATTGCTATGAAATTTATGCCTCAGGAACGGCGTTGGGACTGGATGCCAAAGAAGTGTACGGTCGTGATGATGTTTCCAGCCATGATGTGATTAACGGGTTGAAAGATAAAAATCCTTTAGCCGAAAAAGCATATCATATTTGGGAAAGCGATGTCGTGCGCGGGATTGCGGGCTTAGCCAATATTTTTGACCCCGAAGTGGTGGTCTTGTTTGGGTCGTTAACCGCTTTTATGGACTTTGACAGATTGCAAAAAGAAGTTAATGAACAAATCGTGACCATGCCGTTGGTGCTCAAACATGCAACATTGGATAATGATGCGGCCCTTATCGGGGCAACTTTAGCTGCTGCCGAAAAACTTAATAAGGATGCTTAAAAGATGCGCCAGATTGATTCTTTTGTGCTATGGCTCGCTGCTTGTGTCTTGGTCTTGGGCGGGTTTGTGTTTTCGGTTTATTTGTTGTCGTTTATTCTGCCGGTCGTTGTCGTGTTCTTGTTAGGCGATTTTTTGTGGAATTTGGGAAGACGTTGGTATTATCAAAAAAAATACGGTCATGAAACGGTGGTGATTGTGAAGGAAAAATCTAATGCAAAGCCATCCAACGTGATTGATGCCGAATATGAAATTTTAGATGATAAACATTAAAAGAACAATAAAAGAAAAACCCGCCAATCGACGGGTTTTTCTTTTATCTCAAAGCCATAAGTTAAATGGCTTTTTGTTTTTTGGCGGTCAGGATGTTTGCCGCACTTATTTTTGTGAGGCCGGCTGAATCTTGCGTGGTCTTGGAGCGCGCAAAAGATACAACATTTTCCCTAGCACGCAAAACATTTTGAACAATTTGGTCTTTTTGTTCGGAAATCTTTTGCCAGGTCAAATTGTTGCGAACATAAGTGTGACCATTTTCCGCAATCTGTTGACGGAGAGGCTCATTGTTCAGCAATAATTTTAGTGCTTTTACCTGACGCCAACGGTCGTTCTCTTGTGAGGGCGCATACAAACCGATTGCTTTGCTATAATCTTGGCTGTCATCACGAATATCGGCACAATGTGCAAAATCGTTAAAGCCACTGCGTCCGACAATAACGGCAGTTTTGCAGCCCATGGCTTCAATCGGAACCATACCAAAGGCCTCATTTAAGCTCGACATTACAAAAATTGAGGATACGTTGTAAACTCTTGCCATCTCTTTTTGATTGAGAGAAGGCAAAAAGATAACGCGGTCTTCAAAATCTTTCAAAATTTCATGACATTCTTGGGTCACAGGATTGCCGATTTCACCACTCACCATGTAAATGACAGAAGGATCTTCCTTCATAATTTCGGCCATGGAGCGAGAAAGTTCACTGAAGCCTTTATCACGAACAACACGTCCTAAAGATGAAACAACTTTTTTGTCGGTTAAATCAATGACTTTGTCTTCATTGTAAATATTTTTATATTCAAAGTGATATTTTAACTTGTGCAAATTTTGCGGGGTCAGAGGTTTGAATATTTCGTCATTGTATCCCGGCGGAATAATGGTGATTTTATTAATATCTGCCAAATATGGTTCCGCAACCAGACGTGTTTGTTCATCAGGGGAGGTGGCAATAATAATGTCGGCTTTGTGGAACGCAAAAGTTTCATGTTCAATGCGTTGTTCAAAATTGTGCCATTGCCATTCTTCTTCACTAATCTTGCCGGCTTCATATTGAGGCAGGTTACGCTCATATTTTTTGTGGCCCAAGGAGTGGCTGGTAACCAACATTACCGGACGACGGCCGGTCTCTTCCTCAATCTTGCTGCAAAGCATATCGGCGGCAAGCATACCATCACGATAGTGTCCCTCAACAACTTCAATGTTTTCAAGAGCATTTTCTTTTTTGTAGAAGTCGTAGAGGTTCTTAATCAATTCCGGCAGAAGAGGAACAATCTCTTCTTTGGGAACAAAATTAAAGTTGCCTCCGGCCGGAACACGTAATACACGACTGCGAATATTGGAACTCTCGTGCCATTGTTGCTCAATCGTGTAGTTGATGTCTGTACCCAGATTGCGAGGGGTGCCGCCAAATTGCGGACAAATTCTCGGATCAACGCGGCGGGTAACCAAATCAACGTCATAGTTGTTGGAATTGGCTGCCAGAGCCTTAACATAATATACTTGTCCACCGGTGTCTTGTCCGGTGATTACTTTTTTGGAAATGACTTTGGAGGTCGGAAATCCTTTTTCATCCAACTCAAATCCATAGTCACCTTCTACCAAGCCATGTGTTGAAAACATGACTTTTAATTTTTTTGACATTATTTAAATCTCCATAAATTGTTGTGAAATTTATGGTTACAATTTAACAAGAATTTCTAAGGAATCAAGCAAATTTATAGAAATTTTGTTTATAAGTTGGTATTTTTGCTAACAGGTTGTTAAATCATATTATTTTGTTGATATTGCCCCTTGTCGAAATTCTTTGGTATTTTTTTATCACCCGATAAAAATAATTGTTGACAATAACTTCAGAATTGATTATTAAATACCACGAACCTTATGGCGGGGTAGCTCAGCTGGTTAGAGCGGTGGAATCATAATCCATGTGTCGGGAGTTCGAATCTCCCCCTCGCTACCAAGATTTAGTAACAGTCCTTACGGGCTGTTTTTTTATGTTTGTTTACTTGTGAAGATTATTGGCGCTCGGCAGTTTGTAAGACTACAAACTGCGGGAGATTAGCTCTTAGGCCGCTAATTAAAATTTCGAAAGTTATCGCTTTCTCATTTTAATAAGCGTTTCTAAGATTTTGCAGACAAAAACAATCACTTCACTGATTGTTTTTGCTGAGCAATCCCCCTCGCTACCAAGATTATAGAACAGTCCTTAGAGGGCTGTTTTTTATAATCAAAAGCTCTGAAGTTTTTCAGAGCTTTTTGTTGGTTTTGAGCTGTTTTAGAATGCTGCTTCACAGACGTAACCTAACATATTTGTGCTTTCACAGTTCTTTCTAATGGGAGCGTCAGCATACCATTTTGAGTCTTCACAAGCCCCGCTTCCACTTGCGGAATGTATGCCGCATGTTATTTGATCTGACGCACCAACATATTTTGTATAACTTCCAGCATTTTTTACTAAAGTACAAGCATATGTTCCGGTTGCCAATCCCCAATTTAATCCTCCATTCGTTTTCGCAACACAAACAGAATTTGCCGTGCTTGCATCGCCTTGTCCCATTGACACTGCTAAAATACCATGCTTTCCGGTACTATCCACTTCAACAACTTTACCTAAAGCCACGCCATCTTTCACATAGGTATCCCCGACCTTGTATGTCGTCGGAGTTGGGGTTTCTTCTCCTGGTTGGATATTTCCGATACTATTGACACAACGTGTTGTGC
>CALXOP010000025.1 GCA_944390035.1 uncultured Alphaproteobacteria bacterium
TCAAAATTATCCAAACTGAGTTCCAGTTCGCCCAGACGAGAATAAACAAAGGCTTCGCCTTCCACATCTTGTTTTTTGTGGTACAAATCAGCCGCTTCCAAATAAGCCTTTCTCGCCTCTTCATAAGCACCTTCATGCCAAAAATCGTCGCCGGCCTGAAATTTTTTTGATGCTTCGGTAATAAGTTCTCCGTTTAATGTTCTAGGCATAATTCAAAAAACTCCTTTGCAATCATTTCAATAATAATATATATATGGGCTAAAGATGAAAAATACAAGCAGATAAAAAACAAGAAGTCACAAACAATGGATAATATATTTGATTTGGAAGAAGGAAACGCCGCCCCGGTTTATAACAATACTGCGGCTTTAATGCCTCATTTTGATTGGCTCGATAATCTAAACCCGGAACAAAAATTGGCAGTACAAACCACCGAAGGACCGGTTTTGGTATTATCGGGTGCCGGCACGGGCAAGACAAAGGTTTTGACCACGCGTCTGGCTTATATTTTGGCCAATATGAAAGCCAATCCTTGGAATTGTCTGGTTGTAACCTTTACCAATCGTGCCGCCAAAGAAATGAAAGAGCGTGTGCAAAATATGATTGGCGACCTTGCCAATTCGGTTTGGCTTGGCACATTTCATAGCATCTGCGTCAAAATTTTGCGGGCTCATGCCGAATTGGTCGGTCTTCACTCCAACTTCACCATTTTGGATACCGACGACCAAAAAAGAGTCGTTAAGCAAATTTGTGAAGCCATGGGGGTGGATGACAAAAAATATCCCCCACAAGCCATTATTGACCGCATCCAACGCTGGAAAGATAAAGGTCTGACGGTCGAAAAACTGCAAAAAGACTACAAATCCAATGTGTTGACCGAGGTTTATCAACGCTACCAACAACGCCTCTTGGAATTGAACTGTGTCGATTTCGGTGATATTTTGCTCTATGCGCTAACGATTTTGCTCTCCAATGCCGATGTTTTGGAAGGCTACCAAAATCGTTTCAAATACATTATGGTGGATGAGTATCAAGACACCAACGTTACACAATATTTATTTTTGCGTTTATTATCGCAAAAACACCACAATTTGTGCTGTGTCGGTGATGACGACCAATCCATTTATTCTTGGCGCGGGGCTGAGATTGAAAATATCTTGCGTTTTGAAAAAGACTTCAGCGACTGCAAGACCATCCGTTTGGAACGCAACTACCGCTCTACGGCCAATATTTTGTCAGCTGCTTCGGCATTAATTAGCCATAACGAAGGGCGCTTAGGCAAAACCCTTAAAGTGGCCGAAAACAGCCCCGCTAAAAATTGTGATAACGCCAAAATCAAAGTCATCAGCGTTTACAGCGGTGAAGACGAGGCCAAATATGTGGTAGATGAAATTGAAGCCAAACGTCGCCAAGGCTATGAATATTCGCAAATGGCCGTTTTGGTCAGAACCGCATTTCAAACCCGCGAGTTTGAAGAAAAATTCATTGCCGAGGCGATTCCTTATCAGGTTATCGGCGGGCCGAAATTCTATGAGCGTCAAGAAATCCGCGATGCGTTGGCTTATTTCCGCGTTGTTTTACAACCTCATGATGATTTGGCCTTAGAACGTATCATCAACAAACCGGCACGCAGCATCGGTGCCAAAACTTTGGAAAAATTCCAAGACATTGCGCGCACAAACGGCATCTCGCTTTATATGGCTGTTGAAAAAGCCGTCAACGAAGGCTTAATCTCCGGTAAGGCCAAAGCCAACATGAGTGAATTTTTGAGCCATTTTGAGCACTGGCGCCAAGCCCTCAACGCACTCACACCCGATGATTTGGCCGACCAAATTTTGGAAGATTCGGGTTATCGCGAAATGCTCAAACAAGAAGGCACTGAGGAAGCCAACGGACGCCTTGAAAACTTAAAAGAATTGGTCACCGTAATGGGTGATACCGAAAAATATCCGACCATGGGTGAATTTTTGGAACACGTTAGTTTGGTTATGGATAATGACGATGCCTTAGATAGCAACAAAGTGATGTTGATAACACTCCACTCTGCCAAAGGTCTGGAGTTTGACATTGTCTTTTTACCCGGTTGGGAAGAAGGTCTTTTCCCGCACCAACGGAGCTTGGACGAAGGCGGCACCTCAGCCCTGGAAGAAGAACGCCGTCTGGCTTATGTGGCCATTACGCGTGCCAAGCAACAACTTTATATTTTGACGGCACTTAACCGTCGTATTTACGGCCAATGGCAAAACAATATTCCGTCTCGTTTTATTAATGAATTACCGCCTGAGAATATTGAGATTTGCAATAATGTTAATAGTTTTTATTCTAACGGCTATGGCAATTCTTACGGCAACGGCAATGCTTATAATCGCTATAACAACGAATATGATTCGAGCTCAAGTTATAGCGGCTGGTATAAAAATAAAAGACAATCACAGCCCAAACAATATAATGATAACAATCGCTTCAGCTATGTCAAAGAGCCGGAGTATTATGCTCCCAGAAGCACCAACAATGCCACAATCGGTATGAGAGTTTATCACCCCACTTTCGGCTATGGTAAAGTTGTTGCTGCCGAGGGGAACAAACTCGAAATTATGTTTGATAAATTCGGGCACAAAAAGTTGCACAAAGATTATGTAACCAAGGTTTAATCACTCCTATTTAAATCACGCAAATAAGGACTACATTTTTCTGTATTGATTAAGGAGAAGAAAGATGTCTAAATTTGTAATGATAAGTTTGGTAACAATAACCGCCTTCGGTCTTTTGTCGCCGGCGCATAGTGAATATAATCAAACCATCAATCAAGTTGCCGAAGTCAAAACCATGGAAGACGGCTCTTATGTGAATATGCAAGGTTATATTGTCGAGAAGCTGGACGATGAAAGTTATAATTTTCAGGATTCAACCGGCAATATTTTGCTACTTATCAATGATGAAGATTGGAACGCCGAAAGCATCACATCCAAAGATTTGGTAGAAGTTCAAGGCGAAGTCCGCAATGGCTGGACCGATGTTGAGGTTAAAGCAGACATGGTCAGCAAATATGCACCACGATTAAAAAAACAACTTTCCCAAAAATAAAGTTTATCGTAAAGTAATAGGGTCAAATTTTGGGTTAACTTTAACAAAGGAGAAAACCATGAAAAAAGTTTTATTTCTGACAACGGCATTGGTTTGTTCGTTTGCCGCACTTGCCTCAGCGCAAATGAAAGGCGGCTTCACCGGCAATACCGGCAATACAGCCATTACCACCGTTAACCAAATTGAAAATCTGCCCGACGAAACCTATGTAACCATGCAAGGTAATATCACCTCACAAGTCGGACATGAAAAATACATGTTTAAAGACGCAACCGGCACCATTAAAATTGAAATAGACGAAGATGATTGGAACGG
>CALXOP010000026.1 GCA_944390035.1 uncultured Alphaproteobacteria bacterium
TTTTTTTGCGGTTGCTTACTCAACCTCAAAAAACTAACAAAACTTCGCCTCTTGCGGTAAAATCAACCGGAGCAACGGTTGATTTTATCCTCGAGCTCGCGACCGAGGTCGCTCCTTCTCGCCTCTTTTCACAAAAAACTAAAAGCCGTCTTGCGACGGCTTTTTTTTAATGGCGGGAGTGACGAGGCTCGAACTCGCGACCTCCTGCGTGACAGGCAGGCGCTCTAACCAACTGAGCTACACCCCCATGGGACGTTTTCTCTTATAAACAACTCTCAAAATAAAAGCAAGTACTTTTTTCAACTTTTTTATTAATTTTTTCTTAATCCTTCCTAAGCTACTGTTTTATATACGTACTTATGCACATTATAACTAGAAAAAACTTGGCGTTTGTGCTAATATTGAATATATTCGTGTCATTGTTGCGGTTTTTTAGGCGCAACGGCTTGTGTAACTTTAATGGTATTATACTATGAATTTGTTTCAAAAATATAAAAACATTGATTTTCAAGGAATCGCAACACAGCTCAAAAATCGAGTCAGCCAGTTGCGCTATGTTCGCTTGGTCGTTAAACGCCGCAATAAACACAAAGTTATTGCTCTGGGCTATGCCGGCGCAATCGCCATTGCTTTTATTTTGTCTTTGACAAATAACTCAAACGTTAATGCCTCCATCGCTCCGACCGATTCGATTAATTATATTATTCTTGAAAATACCTTGGATGACAGCCTCCAACAAGAAACCTCCCCTTCCCTTTATCCTGCAAAATCTATTGAAAATATCCGCTCTCTCCAAGATATGGTGGAAGTTGAAGAAAAAGAACAACATTTAGAAAAAGAACTCACCGTACAAAAAGGTGATACCTTTATTTCTCTTTTAACCGATTTGGGGATGACTTATAATGATGCTCACGCCCTGTTCACAACACTGAAAAAAGTTTACAATCCCGCAAATTTGAGAATCGGCCAAAAAATTCATGTTTCTTTGACCCAAGACACACAAACAAATGCCTTAATTTCGTTAGATTCTTTGGTGATTGAGCCCAAAGTCGGACATCGCTATATTTTGGAAAAAAATGATCAAAATCAATATATTGCCAAAGCCGAAAAAGATGAACTGTTGGAAGAAGTCAACAGTGCTACCGGTAAAATTTCAGGCTCTCTTTCGGTTTCTATGCGCAAGCAAGGCGTTCCAGGAAAAATTGTGGCAAAATTCAGTAATTTGTTCGGTGCGGCTGTTGATTTCAGACGCGATGTCAGAAACGGTGATAAATTTGAAGTGATTTATGAAAATCATATTACTCCCAGCGGTGAAGTCGTTAAAACCGGAAATATCATTTATGCCGGCTTAATCTTAAGAAAAGACAAGTTAGAACTCTATCGTTTTACCGACTCCAAGGGAAATGTTGATTATTATAACGAAAAAGGCTTGGCAATGAAACGCACCTTGCACCGTAAACCTTTGGCTTTTCAAAAGGCACGCATTTCTTCGCCGTTCGGCAAGAGAAGACACCCCATTTTAAAACGTGTGATTATTCACTGGGGTGTGGATTATGCCGCTCCTAAAGGAACAGCGATTTATGCCGGAGGCGATGGTGTGGTTCAAGTTGCTAAATATAACGGCGGTTATGGTAACTACATTAAGATTCGTCACAACTCGGAATACTCTACCGCCTATGGACATATGCAAAAATTTGCCAAAGGAATTCGTCCGGGGGTTCGCGTTAAACAGGGTCAGGTTATCGGTTATGTCGGCAGCACGGGACGTTCAACCGGTCCGCACCTGCACTATGAAGTGGTTAAAAACGGCCGACGCGTTAATCCGCTTAAGATTAAAGCCGCAGCCGGTGAAAATCTGAAGGGCAATAACTTAAAGAAGTTTAAGACCCAAGTTGCAGAAATTAAGAAAACATATTCTACTATGTTTGCCCAAAACTCCTCTGCCAAAGTGGCTAAAAAATAAATATATTGCCTAAAAAAAAACACTCCTCAGAGAACTGAGGAGTGTTTTTTTAGAGATACTGTTGTTCTTCTAATTTTTGACTATTTTGGTTTTCGGTGGATTGCGTAATTGTTTCTAAATCTTCCAAAAACCACTCCATATCATCATCACTTTGTGCAATCATCTCATAAAAACGGCTACGATAAGAAAGAATTAAACTACTTTCGCCCAACTTCAAATCAACAATTCTTAATTTGCCATTGGTTTTATTTAGACGAAATTCAACTATAATATTTTGCAATTCTTGCCTGGAAGATGTATTCGACGGTTGATTAAGATGAATATTGGCACGCACATTGGCATAGTTTGGCTCAAGTCGAACCGACAAAATATCAAAACTAATCTGTGAGGTATCAAAATCCAGAGGAAAACTCTTATAAACACTCAAAGCATAACGTTGAAAAATTTGCTGATAACGTGTTTGTTGCTCCGGGGTCATTTGCCGCCAATATTTGCCGACAACAAATTTGGAGATATAGTCTAAATCAATATCCTCCAAAAACATTTTATCTAAGGCTTGGTAACGCTTAGCCAAATCAGTTTGACCAAAGGTGTCTAACAGCTCCTCTCCTTTGCTTTGGGTCCACATTTTTGCCTCATTGGAAGTGATTGCGGCCGCATGAGCCTGCAGACTTAAGATTAAGCATAAACTCAATGTGATAAGTCGCAAAAAAATCTTACTTTTCATAAAATTTGCCTTATATTAATTTTGTATTGTCGGTAGTTTAACAAAAATTGGTTAATAAAATGAAACTTTTTCGCTTGTTGGTCGGTTTAGGGGTGTTGATGAGCTCAGCCAATGGTGCATTGGCCGCAGAAGATGACGGTTTGCGCTATATTCAAACACGTGGATTGGTGCGTTGTGGAACGGACTTACAAACCAAGGCCTTTGCCAAGAAAGACGAAGATGGGTTTTGGCACGGGTTTGACGTGGATATTTGTAAGGCTATTTCTTATGGGGTGTTTAACCGCGGAGATCGCTTTCAGATGGTTGATGTCGCTCCCGAAAATGCAGCCAAGGCTCTGGCAAACAACAAAATAGATGTTATGCTTAGCGGTAGCAACTTCTCGGCTAAAGACGAAATCTCGTTGAAATTTATGCCGGTGGATATTCTCTATTACGAGCAACAAACATTTATTGCAAAAAAAATTCCTGATGCTAAATCGATGGAAGCCTACCGCGGCGCAAAAGTTTGTGTGGTTGCAGATAGTGTTGATTATCACAATCTCTTAAATTACAGTGATACTTACAAACTTGACTTTAACCTGTTGTCTTTTAAAACAAAAAAACGTGCCGAAGAAGCATTTTTGCTTAACCGCTGCCAACTGCTCACAGGTAATGCTATTGTTTTACAAGCTCTGAAAGAAAAGCGTTTCAGCTCAAAAGATGATGTTGTTTTGTTGCCCGAACCGATTGCCGTTAAGCCGATTTATGCATTAGTCGATAAAAACAACAATAGTTTGCGCATTATCATTAAATGGATTTTTAATGCCTTAAAACTATCTGAAGAACACAATATTTCCTCACAAAATGTCAATATTTTTATCGGAGCAAAGGATTTGTCTTTGCAAAATCTGTTAGGAGACAATCCTGAACTTTGGGGAAAATTCGGGCTCTCGCCGAACTGGCTCAGAAATGCTCTTGCCGACATTGGCAACTATGGGGAAATTTATGAAAGAAATTTTGGCTCCGGTTCCGTGCTCAAAATTGAACGCAGAGGAAATAATCTAATGGGAAACGGCGGATTAATTATTGCCGAGCCCTTTATTTAAAACACCGGGTGATAAATTGAGTGGCTGCTTGCAAACCATCTTCGGTGATACGGTGTTGGCCGTCGGCAACAGTGTAGGTTTGGACCTGACAACCCAATTTTTCTAATTGTTCTTTTGAATATTCCATAACCGAATAACGGACCAGATTATCGGCCGTGCCGTGAATCAGCAAAAACGGCGGCGTACTGGGCTTGTGTTTGGTGAAAAATTTGGCCGAAGTCAGCAACCCGCTAAAACTAACACAACCGGCAATTTTTTCCTTCATCCGCAGAGCCGTATATATGGCCAGCATTGCACCTTGCGAAAACCCGCATAAGCACAAATCTTTACTTTCTAACTCATAAAGGTTGAGGCAATTCTCAATATAGCGTTGTACGATTGTGCTGCTTTCTTCAAAGCCGGGGGTCATTCTGTCATAAAAATCCAGACATTCCTCCAGACTTGGAACGGTTTTACGATCATCATTAGGATCAAAGCGATGCATTGAAAACCATTGACGCTTGTTTTCGTGAATTTCACACAACAGCGGTGCTTCCGGAATATGGAATGCCGTGTTATCAAAGCTGTTGGCAAAGGCTTCAATACGATGATTCAGGCATTCACAGTTATCAATATAACCATGCAAAAAAACTATCACTTTTTGCGGAATTCCGCGAACGTGAACGATTTCTTCCGTAATATCGCCTTTCATCTTATGCCCTTTGTTTTATTTTTTTAGAAGTTACCCCCTTTTTTTTAAAATTATCTTAACGCACAAAAAAAATGACTCCGCCGCTAGGTGCGACGGAGTTTTGGTTTATTTCAGTAGGCTTTGTGTGGCATTAAAAATACCATTGACCGTATTGCTGCGAATTTTATATTTGGTATTCGTCCGGTTGGTCTTATATTGCTGATAGTAATCATAGTCATCTTCGGCAATATCTTTATAGCCTTCATAAGCCTCTCGGTTTTGTTCGGCAAGAGCTGAGCCATCTCCGCTCATGCCCATTGCAGCTACGCGGGCACGGCGTTTGGCCAGATTTTCTTCCAAAATATTTTGTTTGGCCTGGTGATTGGCATATTGTTTATGCACCAAATCATATTGTTTGAGTTCATAATTATCACGAAGATTTTTATTATCTTCAACCATATTATAAAGATCTTGTGTGGCGCTGGTTCCCTTGCTGGTGTTTTGTGCCGTCATTAAGTCTCCCATTTGTTTCTCCTTTTATTCTTTGAGTTTTATTTCTGCCACTGCGGAAAGCAACGTAAAAGCAAGCGGTTCATTGCTTTTAATGCTCCACATCGGCTTGTTCATATCCCTTATCCACCCTAAAGAGCGCATTTGGACATCTCCGGAATAGGTCATCGGCGGTGCATCAAAAATCTGATCTTGATGAATCCTTTTTAAGGGATACTGAAAATATCCACCCCCAATGTCTATACACAAAGATTTTGAATTAATGATACGGAAACGAGCATTAATCACTCTCAGGGCCTTTGGCGCATAAGGATTTGTACTTTCAACCATATAAGGCAGCGGTTCTATCCAATGCTCATAAGGAATTCCGACCAAAAGTTCGGTTGCTTCATCTAAAAGGTGAATTTCGCCCTCTTCGACCAGAAATTCGCCTAAGCTAAAGCCATTAGCCAGGACGACAACCTTTTCACCTTCCAGATTTTCTAATCCGCCCCAATCTCTTTGTGCCACATCCGAAGTCAGCCGGACGGCACAATCGGAATAATAATCATCCGCTAACTTTTCCAGAAAATAGCCGTTATTCCGTTGTACACAAAAATAAATTTCGGTACCGATTATCGCTACGGATAAAAATTTTCCGGCAGTGGTTAATTTGCTCCAAGCCGTTACTTCCTCGGTCCGATATGTGGTCAGACAAGAAATGGTGCCATCTTCCAACACAATGTATAAGACGCAGGCATCTTGGTCAAAGCCCATATCTCGCGGGGCTTGGATAATATCATTTGCAAGGATTGTTAAATCCTTGGCTTGATAGGCTTGCTCAACATCGGTATAGAGAAACTCTCTTAATTGGCGGCCGCTTCTGGAGATAAAGACCGTTGCACCGTCAATTTGTTGCGGAGATAGTATCTTTTCCGAATATATTCCTACATTGGTTTGGCGTTTGAGTTGGATATTTTCAGGCGTTAGAGGTTCGCCCGTTACCATCCACTCGGCTCCGGTGGTAAACACCAACAGGTGTCTGGAGGAGACCACCGACTTAATGGCATTGACCTGGTCGGATAAAATACCAAACTCGATTGCCTCATCATCCAGCGCCGTTCCTAAGTCAAAATTGAACAAGTCAGATGATTTGGAAAACCATAAACGGTTGGGTAAATCTCTGGAGCCCCCGATGACCATGCGGTTTTGGTGAAAAGTTACTGATACCGGCCAACCTCTGGCATTAGAAAATGCCGATTCAGACCAATCGTTGGTTTGCCCAGATGAGCTGAAATTTTTGATAACTTGCGCCTTAACCACTTTTGAATCAGTTACTTCAGTTATTTTAGCTAAGCCTTTTTGAAAGTTAATATAACTGCCGACATGGCTTGACATCCAAACGTCCGTATCGCAAGTCATGGTTACCGTTCCGCTGCTGCCGCTTGATTTCAGTTTGGGCTTTTTTTGATAGAAATTATAAAACGGCATAAAAATCATGCCATCATCATCCGTATAATATTCCCAATCTTCAATCTTCCAAACCTCATTATTGTTACGCGTGATTTGTTTGGGCGGAACATCGGGATGAACAATTAAAAACGTATCGGCACTTTGAGTGTAGTTGAGCTGAAATAATTGTTCTCCGGTCCATGGGGTTTCTAATTCGGCAATGACTTTGTCGTCTTTGAGCACTTGCAATTTATTATCCGTCAAACACAATAAATATATTTGCTCGGTATTAAACTCAAAAGGCAACAAGCGCATGGGCTTTTCGATTTTGCTAATAAATTTGAGACCTCGGCGGCGGGAAACTCCGCCGGTGGGGTGAATAATGACATTTTCAAGATGTCTGGCACCGTTGGCATAAATGCGCAAATCACCGCGGCCCAATAAATCCATTGAAACTTGGCCTGCCGTAAAATTGGTTTTTACTGACCCTAAGTTGCTCATAACCTCGCCTCCATTAATGAATAGTCTTCCATGGTGCGCGGCGTACCTTGTTGTGCATCCACCAGGCGTGCTTTATTGATGGTTTCTTCGGCCAATTTTTCCAGCAACTCCGCGCGCGTGGTGCTCTCGGTTAAGGGCAAACAAAATTCCGCCGCCAATTTGGCAATCAAGGCCTCACAGAAAAATGCCGGAAACGTGCTTTCATGCGGACGAAAGATGTAACTCAGGCTCACGTTTTCGGAATTGGTATGAAGTCTGTTTTCATAAATGCGATATTCTATACCGCGTCCTCGACGTCCGTTACCGGCAGAAATTACTCTTAAAAAATCGTTGGGCAATAAGTAGGCATACTGGTAGTCGGCAACGGGAACATCATTTAAGCGCGGTAAAGTTTTTTGCGCTTTGGCAAAGCTCCACGGATAAGATGACAGCAAGCTATCACGAATCAGAGGATACAAGCTGTAGGCTATCTCTGCTTCCGCCGTACCGTCTTCAAACGAGGTGATGCCTTCCGCACCAATTTTTAATAATGCGTTGGAACAGATTCCTATGTTGGTGTAACTCATGAATTTCTCCATTGATAAAAAAGGAGAAACCTTTAATGCATAAAGGTTTCTCCTGCCTTTGCTATTAATGTGTGTATTTTTTTATGCCGCGGCAGAGCCTAACTCTGATACACTAACGGCGCCGTCTGCAATTGATGTGACAGCCAAAATTGCCGGCGAAATCGTGGTTTGATTATCGGCAATGGTCAAAATCATATCGCCAACACGGGCAAAAGGTGCAATATCATCAAAGTAATTTGCTCCCTTGACGGTGTCTAAGGAATCCGATGAGGTGTAATTCCAAAGTGTAAAACCATTGGCATAGGCCATAACACTAAAATCTTTTGACATAAACGACATGTTCTTTCTCCTTATTCACTGATTGAAGATTCTTCTTTGCACTTAATCCGAACAACACCGGTCGGGTCAATTAAGCATGCGCCTTGGCTCATCATATTATTGACAAAGTGAGCGGCATGGTCGCCGTGCCAAGTGATGTCGCTTTGGACATCTTGTCCGCAAGCGTGTCCGACTGCCGTTTTGTGGAAGATAAAGCATTGACGCTCCGTGCCGTTTAAGGGCAAACCGGTATGCATAATCCAGTTGATACCTAACCATTTGCGGCTTTCGGTCCCTTTCAAAAACGGCAGATTGTCGCCGGCATAGTCAGAATTTGAGAACTCGGCAATGTTGAGCAATGCATTCCATTGGTAAGGGCCTACCAAACCAAAACGTTGTCCGTCATCGGGAACATCGTTTGAGTTTAATTTGGCAAAGGCATCCAAAATGTCTTTTTTGCTCATCGGCAGGCTATAATCCCCAACATCATTATCTGCCGGGGCTTTGCTCAAGGCATCAATAATCAATTCATCGGTTTTGCGACCCAAGGCATAAGCACCGGAATTGGCAATGACACGGCGCTCATCAATGCTGACTTTTAATTCATCCAAAGCATCTACCCAATCGCCGGCATAGTAGTCTTGAAGTTCGCACTCAATCGGGGTGTGGTCCAAAGACATTACCGGAACCAAGCCGTGGCGTGCCTTTTGTGAGGCCATGCCTTTACCGACTTTTTGGAAGACGGTGGATGAGCCTTTGACATTGTTTTTGGTACGAACCGCATTTCTCAATTTGGAACCGTTTTGTTGGTAAGCCAAGTGAACATCGGCTTCAAATTGTTTGATAAAGGATTCGGTTATTTGTGTTGACATATTTTCCTCCTATTTGTGATTAACCTATATAAAAAAAGCCCTGAAAGGTTTATTTTTCAGGGTAGAGTTTTTCAAATCCGCGCGTAATCTTATTGATATAAGCACTGTCTTTGTCTCGCCAGTAACGCGGATCTTCCATCATCTTGCGTAAGGTCTGTTCGCTTAACTCGCCTTCATAGCCGTTATCTTTGCTAAGCATCGGTTCGTTAGACGACATCATCTTATACAAGGCTATTACGCCTTCGGCCGTTGAGCCCAAAGCGTCATAGACGTCCCCGCTCAAATTTTGTTTTGCCCAAGCTGAAATTTGGCGAGAGACTTCATCAAATCTTTCTCTGCCGCCAAAGTAATTTATCAGTTTGGCAAGCTGTTTTTGAGCCTCAAAGTTTACGGTCAACTGGTCTAAAACCGGAATGACACGTTCATTGGCCAAGTCATAAACAAATTGCGCCTGGTCGTTGGTGAAACCATGTTCATAAAACTGTTTGAACAATTCTTCATCGCGGTCCAACAATTCGTTTGGGATTTTTATCTGATATTGGTCGTAGCTTGCCGGCATATTGCGGTTGTGCGTTTCTATCAGATTTTCATCTCTCATGGCCATAGAGTTATAGTCATCAATCAATTCTTGAAGTTTTACCGTTTGTGTGGCTTCATCCCAGAATTTGGCCGACAAATTTTCCGGTTTTCCTTGTTTTGGGGCTGAAGGACCTGCACTCTGCGGTGCTGCAAGATTCATTGTGTTGAGATTTTCAACTGGTCTTTCTTTCATGTCTTTTCCTTTCTTTGGTTAATTGTCGTCTGATATCTTGTTTTGGATTATGGCAACCAAGTGTCTTTGCCCTTCCAGATGACGCAACGCATCAGAAGAACTTTCGGGTCCCAAATATCGCTCCTGTGTCAGACGTTTTAGGTAAGAGAGGACTATTCTCCCTTCCCTGCTCGAAAAGCATTTTACAAATGCTTCACGAATTTGTGCTTCCGACATTTGTCGGGTATCATACGGCTGCATTGTCGCTCTCTTGGTTTTCCGGTGTAGGAGTGGGCTGTGTTTCCCTGATTAACTGCGTTGGAACGCAAAGGGTTTTGCCCAGCCATCTTGAGGCTTCTTCCACATTGACGGCACTCAAGGCATCTTGTCCGAAGGTGGCAAGCATTGACACCCACTCGCTGACATTGGTGATGTCTTTTCGGGTTTGGGCCAATGCCAGAGGCGATTTATACTGCAAGTCAACAATCTTTCCATCCAAGTCAAAATTCGGAATATCACCGCGGCGGCGCAGAATATGAAAGGCGCGTTTTAAGAGCGGGGTCAGCAGCTCTGATTGCAGACGTCCAAATGTGGCGCCTAAGATTCTTGCAACTTCTGCCGAACGCTCCAAAACTTCCGTTGCGGTCATGTTCGGGGTGGCAATTTGTGCCAGCCTGTCGGCCAGCAACGCATGGTTTATTCTTTGACGCAAATCAGAAAGAATAAGCTGCGAAACATCAAAATTACCGGGGGCACTCAGCGGCGTTAGGCCTTTTGAGCCCACCGCTTTGGGAATAATGGCACCCGGCACGAGTTTGATATTGTCGGGATTTAAGATGCCGTCATCATCCGCTTGCCAGATACCGGTTACCGAAATAGAGGCATTTTTCAAAATCAATTCCACAACTTTGTTGGCGGTCTTAATATCCGGCAGAGCTTTCATGACCGGAGAACGGCCATAGACTTCTCCCGGCGCCTTGAGCCAACGAAAGTTGATAAACGGCGAAGTTTCAAAGATGCCTTCTTTTAAGATACAACTCTCTTCATAACCGCTGTTTTCATCCCAAGCAAAGGCAATATAATTATAACCACATGCTCCGGCATTGTAATTTCGCGGCAGAACGGCTTCAATGATACTGAGTTTATAGTCTCGGTCTTGCTCCAAACGCTCCTGCAAAAAGGGCGGAATTTCTGCTTCGGGAAAACGGGTCCGTATGCCTTCCAAATTGAGTTTTGAGCAACGAAACGTGGTATCAATTTTGCCATCCGAACTTTCCTCTATGGCAATTTCGCGCAAAGGAACTGCATAAAAATGAAATGCCGTGGCCTCTCCGACAGCGGCTTCTTCAAACATTAAACAAGCCGTACCGACGGTTACCAAATCAAGATAACATTGGTGAACTTCGACGGCAAAATTAGAATGCTCAAAATTTTGCAGCATAATCTCCGATGATTTATCCAAAATCGGGGCGACTTGTTCTTGCTCGGTCGGACTTAACTCATTGCCCGGTTTGAGCCCAAACCACTTGGCCCACGGCGGCGTTAATTCCGACAATAAAGATGAGGCCAACTGGTCAACCGCATCAGGTGCCGTGCCATCAAACAAACATAGATTTTTCTTGGAGCCTTGCGGAGTATCTCTACCAAAAGAACTCACGTTTTCTCTTAGCGGAAAAGCATATTCGTAGCATTCACGCCAGTGCTCCTCCCAATTTTGTTTGCGTTCGGCTGCCTTTTTATAGCGGCTGACCAATTTTTCAATTTGCTGCTCCATGGTTATTCTCCCAAGAGGTTCTTACGTTTGAGGGTGTCTTCTTTTTCTCCCAAAATGCCATTATATGAGGTGCGAATTGTGCTTTCTTGACCGCGGCGTTGGCGCGCTAAATTTTCTTGTTTTTCTTGTTCGGCTTGCCTTTTGGCTTCTGCATCCGTATCTTCAACCGGCATAATCGGTTGTTTTATTTTGGGTGTGCTGAATACCTTAAATACTCCTCCCATTGTTTTTCCTTTCAGTTGTTGGGTGTTTGATTGGACTTTGAAGATGGCTTGGGTGTTTTGGGTTTGGGCTCGGTTAGGCTTGTGCTTTTAACGACCGAGATGCCCATCACGCCCAATGCCATACTCCAAAGTGATGTTGTTTCAACAAATGCCATAATAATTTTTTCCGCTCTGGGATGATTTATCCAGACAACCCAGCATATCGTGCTCATTTGCAAAACCCATGTCAGGCATACCGAATAGCCAAAGAGCGGACGCCAATTACGCTCCCAAGACGAAGCATGCCTTTTTCGTCCTAAAAGCGTGTTGCCACAAAAAAATTGACGCATGATTTTCATCAGCGTCATTGGTGCTTTTGTTTTAAAAATCATTTATTTCTCTATGTCATTATAGAAAAGATGACGACCTATTTCGGCACAGGGAATTTTTCCTCTGGCCCAAGCAGGATTGGTGCTTTTGGTGTGATAATGCGTGGCATGCGACGTATTATCCTCCAAAAGTCCCGAAATGGCTCTGCCGGCAATGCGTTTGCAAATACAAAAAATGATATCCGTATCCGAAACTTTTTGGAGCAAAGCATAGTTGGAATCAGACTTGTTCCAACACGAAAATTGGTAAGGATAACGACAAATCTCTTTTATCGTATTGCCCCACCAATAACGTCCTTTCTTTTGGCTAAATGCCAAGCGATTTAAAACAACTGAGGCGACAGCTTCCATACCGGATATGCTCTCGCCTCGTGCCTCCCCATAAATCGTGCGGGCTAATGTGTCTAAATCTTCACTCATCTTGACCTCCCGACTTCATCAAGTTTTTTCTCAATACGCAATAAGTGATTGGTTAAGCGATTTTCAACATCTTTCAGGTAGCCGGTGGAAACATAGTTTCTGGCAACGTGTAATTTGAAGTCGGCCAGTGATTCCTTGCAAATATCAACCCTGCCCTCAGTATGTGTTTGGGTGGCCAGAAGCTGTTCCTCGATTTCTTTTCTTTGTTTGACCAACATTCGAAAAACCGCAACAAACAACGGTATTTCAATCATTGCTATCCAATTTATCAATTCATTAAACATGGTTTTCTTCCTTATATGCTAAAATTGGTTTGCGCCTTAAACTGGCCGGAATTTCCCTGCCAAGAAAAGCGTTTGTAGTCGCTCATATCAACATAAGCTTGCGTGAAACGTATCGGCTCTGAGGACAAGCAACCGGCAACCGCGTCTAACCCGTCATCATGCACACTGCCTTCGGTGTTCCACTCCCGCATTTCCTCAATAAACGGTGTGTTCCATATTCGGCGGTGAGCATTTAGCGCTCGCTCTGCCAACAAAACCTCAAAGGCCTCCAAAATGCGTGCGGCTTTGTTGGTAGATGAATACATCTCTAAAACTGCCGTACGAATTTTACGCCTTTGCAGGGTTTGCTTTAAGATTCCCGGTAAAAACTTACCAATACCGTTAGCCTCAACGCGAATGGACGGCAGGTGATTACGCTCAATAAAATCTGCGACCTTTTCACATTGGAGCGAGGCTTGATTGTCTTGTGACTGCGCCGTCAATTTGATATATTCAACATCATGGAGCCAAAACTTGCCATCCTCATCGGTAAAGACACAAGCAATGACGCTGTTATCTCCCGACGCGGAAGCAAAAGACGGGTCCCACCAGCAAGATGCCGACAGCAATTTTTTGTCACCTAAGTGCAAAACCTCACGACCGTTGGCATAAGTTTGGGTCAGTTCCAAATTGTAAACACACAATCTTTCCGGATTGAGGATGCAATCTCTGAAATTGACCGGTTGCAACATCATCTGCGACAAGAACTTATTTTCTCCCGAACGCTGCCGTAAAGAGGCAATTTTTTCTACTGAAAAACGCTCAGGCCAACTGCTTTGATTTTTCTTATCCAAAATCGGAATTTCCAATTTTTTGAAATTGAGCAAAAACGGCTCAATCTCCGGACGCGAATTATCATAATCCACCTGATAGATGGTATAAAACGTATGCGGTGTTCCGATATATAACTGCATGCCTTCAGGCGTTAGAATATAGTCCAACTCCTCGAGTTTTTCCCTGAGCTCAATTCGTTTGAGCGGAGTATCGCAGTTTTTTGGAACCTCAACGTCATCACAAATAATCAAGTCGGCGCGCAAGCCCGTGATATTTGCCCCAACGCCTTTGGCCAACATGGATGGGTCTCGCAACTCCATATCCCGCCTAATGGTGAACTGGTCTGAGGCCCATTGTTCCAGCTTTTCGGGCTTGAGCTGCCGTGTTAAAGGGTGCTGTTCTATAATGCGTTTGACATTACGCACCATCTTTTTGGCCAGAGCATGATCGGCAGCCATGACCAAAATTCTGGTTGAGGGCTTGGTGTACAAAACCCAGGCACAAAAAAGACCGACAATGGTGGATTTGCCTGAATTGCGAAATGCCATCAAGAGTCCTTGTCGGTCTTGCTCGCTTTGCCAAAGAGTGCTCAGCCACTTGGCAATTTTGCGTTGGTGTTTCGGGACTTTCAGATTTTGCAGTTTGAACCAGATGTATATAAACTCATAAAAACTAATCTTGTTCATCTTCCGCGTCGTCCAAATCCGCCCTTGCTTCCGCAAGCAATTTCAGAATATCTTCCGTGCCTGATGAGGTTGTGCTTTCAGACGTTCCGTCTTCGGTCCACTTGGCCAACTTTAACAAAGTTTCGGCATGCGTCACCGCTGATTTGCAGGCGCTGTGGTGTGCACTAAAGCCTTTGGCATCTTCGGGAATAGGTCTTTCCGAAAATGTTTCATAACTCTCTAACACCTGTGAAACCTTTTCGGGAAGAGTCTTTTGCAAGTTTTTCTTTAAGGACTTTAAGGTCTTGGCCTTTTTGAAATGCATTTTAACTCCTTTTCTTACAGGTTTTGGGTATAAAAAAATTCGCTAAGGCAAAATGCCTTGCGAATCTGACTTTGTTTTGGGCACACTAATAGCAAGTGGCGTTTTTGTATGTAGCAAATTTTTTTTCGTTTGTCAAGAACTTTTTCCTACAATTTTTAATATTTTTTTATAAAGCTGCCACGGCGTATGGATGAAACAATCGTGCAACCCTATAACACGCTTAACAAATTCAACACAGGTAAAAAAAGATAACGGCGCGCATTTGAGCGGTGCTTGTGCAATTTCTATCGGACACAAAATCACATTGCGACTTCTGCGAATATAATCGGCAAAATCAAAATTTTCGGGATAATCATAAACAAAAACCGCTGTTTGATTAGACAGAGGATTAAGCTCGACCCAGAGCCCGCATCCTCTGAGTTTTAGCAAAACATAACAATGCCTAAATCCGGGTTTGAGGAGCCTTAGCCACCACAAAGTTGTATTGTCGGCAAAGACAACATAACATTGCTCGCAAGCCTTGGGCGCAAATACATCTAACCTCATTATGCCAGTATTCCCAAGGCTAAAAGCCAGCCTTCAAGCGCATGTAAGCCTTCATCCCAGAGTCTGATTTCGCTCCTTTTGGCGCGATAGTGATAATAAGGGGAACATTCTAACTTGCCCCACTTGACCATAACCCGCAGGTGGCGATTGGTGATTTGATGATTTAACTTCATCTTTTTGATGATGCGATAAATATCTGCAACCTCACAATTTCTGATTTTTCCTTTGAAATCGTTGCAGGAGCGTAATCCGCCGTCTCTTGCCATAATGCAACCGCAAAACCAAAACCAAACCTCTTCGGCATTATCAAAAGGCTCATAATCCTCTCGCATTTAGTTACCCCCTGTTTTAAGATTCTATCTTAACTAATCGTTAATTGTTATTGTTATATATTAGGTTGTAGGAATTTCAACATAAAAAAGAATTGATTCCTAAAATTTTTTGGTGTATATTACTTTTATTCTTATAAAAATCTAAGAAAACAAGGAGGCACAATGCAATACGAACAAGTTTGGGATGCTGTTGATAAGTTGGCAAAGTTACACGGTTTGTCCCCTTCCGGTTTGGCTAAAAAAGCCGGTTTGGATGCTACAACCTTTAATAAGAGCAAACGAATTCGACATGACGGCAAACAACGTTGGCCTTCCCTTGACAGCATTAATAAAATATTGGAAGCCTGCAATATTTCTTTTGAGCAATTCTATCAACTCATTGATGATGATTTAGCCCTCAAACCGGCGGGAATCCCCTTTATCTCTTATTCGGAGTTGGCAGGTATGGCCGTGGTTAAGGCCTCTAAACTTGTTACCGATAAATGGGACAACACTCAATTTCCGGAAAGTTCCGTTAATTTGTATGCCATTAATTTGGACTCGGCTGATTTTGAACCGATGTATCGCAAGGGTTATACCTTAATTGCCACCAAAGACCCTGAAGTGCGTAAAGGTGACCGGGTGATTGTGTTGCGAAACAAAGGTCTGCCTTTAATCAAAGAATTTAAGCACCGCACGACTTCTACCATTGTCTTTGGCGACATTTTTAACCCCAAGCAAGATGAGCAAGTCAAAATTGATGATATTAAACTCATTAATCGAATCGTGTGGGCAGAACAATAATGGAAAATTTACAGTATTATTTACACTCTTCTTCATGTGATTTATCTGCAACAGAACTCAGATTCGACGTTCTACCGCACATTGAATCTGAGTTCTCCTTTTCTATTGATAAAGTCTGTTTTACATTAACTAAAGATTTGGCTAAGCGAAGATACGCCCCTGCGGGGTGTCAAAAATTAGAAAAATATCTGCGCTTGTATCGAGATTATGCTGTGGCTTGTAAGTAATGTTATTTAACTGGAGGACCTTAACAGTATTCTCTCCAGTTGTGTGACAGCTTCTTCCGGCGGCAGCGACAAGTTAATGCGGTAGTGATTATCAAGCAGGCAACTGCAAGATACTTCATCATAGCGACAATAAGGCGTGGAAAAACTTTTTCCGTATATATCCGAATCATCTATATGGATATCTATTTGATATTTTTGGCAAAATTTGGCCTTGGCCGTGTTCCATAATTTATCATCAATATGAAAGCTGCCATCGGGAAAAAGTTGAATTTCGCCTTTGGCGGCGTAGTAATCCATTATGGCAAATAATTCATGATAGCAGATTCCCCAACCTTTCAAAAAGCAGGCTATCTTTTGCGCAGGGCCGCCGGTGATGATATAAATTTCGTGCCCGCGAGAGGTGGCTGCGGCTGTAAAATCCTTAAAATAAGAGGGATGGCGGTTAATAACGCCATGAAAGTCCAATCCGATTTTTAAGTATTGCTTAGTTGTCATTCTCACTTCCAAACAATTCATTTAATTTGTCTTTGAGAGAGCTTGGGCTTAAAGCCGATAAAGGATTGATGTTAATGTCGGCATCTTCCAGATTACCGGTTACCGTATAGTTGGCGGCAAATACCGTACCGTCTTTGCCGACCAGTAAACCTCCCACCAACGGAATTCGTCCCAACATGGTATTCAGGCTATAGGCCGGCGCAATGACGCCATTGACATTTACTTCATCAAAGCGGCGGTCATAGGTTCCGGTGGCCGTAATACCGACAACATCACCAAAGGCCTTGGCTTCTTTAAGACGCAGTTGTTTGTTTTGGTATTCAAAAGGTGCATCCAGATGCGAGAATTTCAACCCCTCTCCTTTCAGTAAATCTACCATACCGCTAAAGGAGGCAACAGTCAGCAATTTGGCTATAACCGGAGTGTTATAAATGCTAAAGTTGCGAATTTTGGCATGGCCGATAAAGGTTTTGTCTTTGGCGCGGCGTGCCTCAATTTGAATAATGCCGTTTTCCATATTATCATAGAGTCTCAAGGCTTTGAGCGTGGCTCCGGCATCATTACTATCAACTGAAAGCAAAAATTCATTATTGGGACGCGGTACATAATCAAACTTAATACGTTTTTGTTGATTGTTGCTGAAATTGCCGATTAAGTGAATTTCGTTGACGCCAATACCGTTTCTGAGCTGAGCGGAGCCGGCAAAATTGGTTATCGGCATTTTGGGATTGGTCCACAAATTATTCACCGCAATAAAAATATCGGTATCGGTGACTTTTTCCAGTTCATCATCCTCTTCCGTGGAGGCAACAACCGTGTTTTTATCTATCTTGATTTTGTTTTCGTTCTTTTCAAAGAAAGGCGTTAAATCATAGCTCGTTCCAGATACGTTGATTTTGACCTTTTTCTTTGGGGTATAACTAAACTCTATACGTGCCTTGGCTGAAGTCTTCGGACCTTTGATTTCGTTGATGTCAACCGAGGTCATATTGCCTTGCTTATCCAGTTCGACTTTGCCGGAGAGGCGAAAATCATCCTTAAACAAAGCAAATTGCGGAATCGAAACCAGCTTATTGTTATAAAGATTTAGGTTCATGGTGAGATTGCCCGGAACATCCAAATCTTTTTTGAAGCCTAAAAATGAAAAATCAACCGCCATTTTGCTTAACTGGGCATTAAGGCTAACCGAGGTTCTGGCATCATCATAAATCGTGATTTCCGAATCTATCATGGCATAGCCATCCACATACGGCGGATTCAAAATTGAGGCATCTATCCCTAACTCTTGTTTGGCGGCATTGTTCAATTTGAAGGATAATTTATAACGGCTTTGATAGTTTTTGGCGGAGAAATTTTCATTCCATACCAGTTGCAAAGGAATATTTTCCAACTTGGCATCTCCGGTTAGCGACAGACCTTGGTTATTGACCTCGAGTGTGAGCGAATCCGCCGATAGTGTTTTGTCTTTAAAGGCTTTGGGGAAGCGAACATTTTTTAAATCAGACAAGACTTTGACTTTCACTTCATCCGTATTTAAATCATTTTTTAGTTCAAAGTCTAATTTTAATTTGGTATCGGCTTCGCCGATGATGGCATCGGGTTTCAGCCCCATTTCCGTGGTATAGCCCAACGGCGGATTATCTATCAGGCGCAGAGCATCACTCACGCTGGAATTTAACTCCAAATCAATATCGGCGTAATTATTATATTTATCCAAATCATAAAGGCGGACATAGCCCCCCGTTAAAATCACGCCTTTGGATGCGCCTTTATCCACATCAATTTTAATGGTATCGGTACTAAAATGTGCCTTACCGTACAAATTGGTAATATCAGGCATTCCGCGCAGATAGTTTAAATTGGTGTCTATAATATCACCTTGTCCGTCTAAGTCGGTTAAGCCGAACGCCTTGGATTTTTCATTCCATCCGAAGGTAAAGGTAAATTGCGCGTTGGTGATTTTTCCGCCATACAGACTATCCTCACACCAACTCCAAGCATCTTCCGAGATATATTTCGGCCAATATTGATAAAGGTCATCAAACTTCATTTCTTTGATGGAAGTGGAGAGTTTGACCTGCAAATTTTTGAGAGAATCTTCTAACAGGTATTGCTTGAATCCGGAGACGGCAACGTTGATTTTGGCTTTTTGCTCGCCTAAATCAAAACTGGCATTATTAATGTGAATATTGTTTAGTCCCCCGATAATGTCGCCTTCCAACAAAAATGCCGAAACATTATAGTTATAATCGGGATTGTTATTAAAAATGACATTGCCCTGCCCGCCTTCAAACTGAAATGCGATTTTTTCAAATGCCGTATCAACACTCGTCATAATATCGTCTTGGTGTTTTAGGACTTCATTAAAATTGATTAAGGTGGAAATGCGTCCGTTGACGGGCAAATTAATTTTATATAATTCTTGCGCGGTTTGCGGCTCCAAAAAAGTTTCAGCCAGGGCATCAGGCACTAAGTCGGAAAAGTAAAAATCCAGCGCCAACTTATTGTTTAAGGTGCGATATTCGCCTTCCAATCCGACAGAGGCAATTTGATTGCGCAACTTTATCAGCGCATTAACTTCGGTTGAAATATTCGTCAAATTGCGCTCCAGATGATAATTCACATCCGAAAAAGCCCATTTGCGGCCTAAGTCAACTTCGTGCAATTCTACCGTGGCGTTGCGAATCGAAACTTCATTTATGTAGCTTTCCGGATAAAGATTATCGTGTGAATTAAAGCGGTCGATAAACTCCTCAAACGCATCAAAGTAGTAAGCGATTTTCTTTTTATTGATTTCTTCGGTTTTGTTTTTATCAACCCCGTAAGTATTAAAAATATAGACGCTTGGGTTATTGATTTCCATTGAGCTTGGGGCAATCACACCTCTGAGCAAAGCCCGAATACTGAAAGAGACCGATGTTTTCGGTGCATTAATCACAAAGCTGTCATCAGTCTTTTTATAGACAACATTATTGGCAATAATTTTGATAGGTTGGATGGAACGCACCAACTCAATATTGACACTGTCAACACTCACTTGGTACTGCGATTCATCATGATTAAGGGCGCGGATGATATAGGGTTTTAAAAACGGTAATTCGATTGGCCCGCGATATAGTTGCCAGATAAACAGCAACAGCAGGCTTAAAAATACCACCCCGATATAATCAATGATTTTTTGGGTGATGTATAATTTAGTCGATACTTTCTTCATTGACCTTTAACCACCCTTTTTCATTGGCTTGCATCCATCCCAAAATATCTAAATCATTACGGAAGTTAAACAAATTGCTGTGTTTGCCGTTTTCATAAATAATTATTTGCTTTGGTTCAGAGGCGTAATTATATAAATTTTGCGCCAAGGCAACGGGAACCGTAGTATCAATGCTGCCGCCCATAATTAGAATCGGCGAATTAATATCACCTATCATGGATAAGTTGTCATATTTATCCCGCATGATGGCTTCAAAAGGCATCGGGACCGGAACCACTAATTGCGCAACATTAAGCAAACTATCAAACGGAACTTCCAATATCAGACCGGCAAAAGGATGCTTTTTGGTTTGTAATTTATAGACGCTGTTGACGGCCATGTGGGAGCCCAAAGACATGCCATAGACATATATATCTTCATTTTTATAGCCTTGGGAGTGCAAATATTGAATTGCCGATAAGGCATCGTTTTCCAAATTGGTTTGATTGATGGTACCGGGGAGACCGCCAAAGCCTCGATATTCGGGCAAAAATGTTCCGTATCCGGCTTGTTCAAAGGTTTTGAGTTTATAGTAAAATTCTTCAATATTATAGGAATTTCCATGCATAAATACGACGATTTTCTTTTGGTTTGAATGCGGCTTGGTGTACCATGCAAAAAGCGGTGTTCCGTCCGTGGAATTATAGGTGACTTCTCGCGCGGGATAGTCATATTTATGAGCGTGCGTTATATCGGACGGTGTCGAAGAGGGATTGTAAAAAAACAGCTGCGGTACGGCCATAACCAATCCGCAAGTCAGAAGATAAGCTCCGGCAACAAGACCTAACAGCCAACAGCCGATTTTTTTTAATAATTCCATTATTTCCCCACTTTGGCTGCCAATGCCGCCGATAAAAATAAATCAATATCCCCGTCCAAAACCGCTTTGGTATCTGAGGTTTCCGCGTCGGTACGTAAATCCTTGACCATCTTATAGGGTTGCAAAACATAAGAACGGATTTGATTGCCCCACCCGTTATCACCTTGAGCATCTCGTATGCCTTGTGCTTCGGCTTCGCGTTTTTTCAGCTCAATTTCATAGAGGCGCGCCTTTAACATTTTCCATGCGGCATCACGGTTTTGAAATTGTGAGCGCTGGGTTTGGCAAGAAACAACAATGCCGGTCGGAATATGTGTAATGCGGACGGCAGAATCGGTTTTGTTAATATGTTGACCGCCGGCTCCGGATGAACGATACGTATCTATGCGGCAATCGGCTTCATTAATTTCAATATGAATTTCATCATCAATCACCGGATAAACTCCTACCGAAGCAAAGCTGGTATGGCGGCGGGCATTGCTGTCAAACGGTGAAATACGCACCAAACGATGTACCCCGCTTTCGGATTTGAGCCAGCCATAAGCATTGTGGCCGCAAATTTTGATTGTGGCCGATTTTAGACCGGCAACATCGCCTTCGGTTTCTTCAATATATTCAACTTTATAATGATGATCTTCTGCCCAACGCGTGTACATTCTGAGCAACATTTCTGCCCAATCTTGCGCCTCAGTTCCGCCACTGCCGGCATGGACTTCCAAGAAGGCATCATTGGCATCAACTTCGCCGCAAAGGAGTGCTTCCAGCTCTCCTCTTTTGGTTTGGTCTTTTAGATGGGTAAGTTGTTGCAGGCATTCTTGCAGAGTGGCTTCATCATTTTCAGCTTCGGCCATCTCGGCCAAATCCGATAAATCTTGCAAAGATTTTTCCATCTCTTGGAAATTGTGCAAATTTTCTTCCAAAGTGTTTTTTTCGCTCATCAGCTTTTGGGCTTTGGCGGCATCATTCCACAAATTCGGATCAGAGCTGAGGGCGGTTAATTCATCCAACCGAATAAGAGCGTTATCATAGTCAAAGAGACCTCCTCAGCAGTTCCAAGGACTGCTTTATCTCATCAATTACTTCTAGTACTTCTGCTCGCATTTTATATCCTAATACTCCGTTCCCATCTGAAAATCATTGTTTTCATCAACACCAAACATTTTGGCCGTATCTTCCAAGGAATGAGCCGGCTTTCCGCTCTCGCCAATGATTCTTTGTTTGTTTTTGTTAAAGTCAAAATCCGGCTTTAAGGCCTCAAAAATTACCGAAGTATCGCTCGGCGTTGCCGGTTTGCCGGTTTTGCTGTTGATACGAACCAGTTTGATGCCTTTGGGAATACGGAAAGGAATGTCCGGTTGGCCTTGAAGAGCTTCGGCCATATAGTCATAGAATATCGGCAAGGCAACCGATGCACCGGTTTCTCTGCGGCCAAGTGAACGCGGATTATCAAACCCGACATAAGTGCCGACGACTAAATCCGGTGAGAATCCCATAAACCAACCGTCTTTATTGTCATTGGTGGTTCCGGTTTTTCCGGCCAAGTGGCGGTTGAGCTGACGCAGGCGTGCACCGGTTCCGCGAATGGCGACACCTTCCAAAATCGAGGTCATTTGATAAGCTGACAGCGGGTCAACAATTTGCTCTCTGGTGTCGGCAATTTCAGGAATCGGTTGATTATCCCATTTGTCGGCCGTGCACCCTTTGCACTCTCTTTGGTCATGCTTGTAAATGGTTTTGCCGTTGCGATCTTGTATGCGTTCAATAAAATACGGTTCAACCTTTTTGCCGCCGTTGACCAAAACCGAATAAGCACTGGCCATATCTATCAAACGTGTGTCACCTGCTCCCAAAGACATAGACAACAACTCGGGCAAATTCTTGTTTACGCCTATGCGTTTTGCCATTTCGGAGACTTTATCCATCCCGACATCTTGTGCCAGACGCACGGTCATCAGGTTACGGGATTTTTCTATTCCCTCACGCAAGGTCATCAGGCCATAAAATTTCTTGGAATAGTTTTCCGGTTTCCAGCGCTTTTGGCCAGCACCTTGGTCCAGTACAAAAGGCGCATCCAAAATCAGGTCTGTCGGAGAATATCCGTTTTCCAACGCCGTTAAATATACAAAAGGCTTGAAAGACGAACCTGTTTGGCGATAGGCCTGAGTGGCACGGTTAAACTGCGACTTGGCAAAAGAATAGCCCCCCACAACAGCCAAAACTTTGCCGGTGTGCGGATCCATGACAATTAAGGCACCTTCAACATTTGGAATCTGGCGTAATTCGTAGCTGTTTTGTGCCAAATTTTTTGAAGTTTTGACTTTGTCAGATGACGGTTCAACAAAGATAACATCGCCCTCTTTTAAGACTTCCGTTACTGCCTTAGGGGCATAGCCTATCCCTTGTTTGGGCAAATTTTTACGGGCCCAGGACAAGAGCTGGAGCGGGATGATGCCTTGTTGGCCGTCAACAGTTTCGATTGAGGCTTGATTTGGCTCAACCTTTAGCACAATCGCCTTTTGCCAGGTTTTATCGGCCCCGGCGGGTGCTTTAAAGTCCTTCAGGGCTTGGAGGTAATCTTCGTTTAGGGTAATATTGGTCAGAGGGCCGCGCCAACCGTGTCTTAAATCATAATTTTTAATTTGTTTCTGGAAGACTTTGGTGGCAAGCTCTTGAAGTTTCGGATTAATGGTGGTTCGTACAATCAATCCTCCTTCATAGAGGGCATCGGAGCCGAATTTGTCGCTGATCTCGCGTCTGACTTCTTCACTGAAATATTGTGCACTTTTGATAAATTCAGCATTTCGATTGATGGTCACCAGCGGTTTTTGCTTGGCAGCGGCGCCTTCATCAGGGGTGATATATTCATCTTCGACCATACGGTCAATTACCCAGTTGCGGCGGGCAACGGCAGCATCATATTTGGTTTTTGGATTATAGTTATTCGGACCTTTGGGCAAAGCAGCCAAATAAGCCATTTCTTCAATCGTAAGCTCATTCAATGATTTACCGAAATAATTTAACGCGGCGGCCGCTACACCATAAGAACGATTGCCCAGATAGATTTCGTTTAGGTATAATTCCAAAATATGGTCTTTGGTGAAGGCTTGCTCCATACGGGTGGCCAAGATGGCTTCTTTGAGTTTGCGCACATAAGACAACTCAGAGCTCAGCAAAAAGTTTTTGGCTACTTGTTGCGTGATGGTTGAGGCTCCGGCCGGACGACGCCCGGTTCCAATGTTTTTAATATTGCCGATTATGGCACGGATAATGCCGACATAGTCAATACCGGAGTGGGAATAAAACTTTTTATCTTCAGCGGCAATAAAGGCATTTTTTACTTGATCGGGAATCTTATCAACGGGAACGAAAATTCTCTTTTCGGCAGCATATTCCATCAAAAGCTGACCATCACCGGCATAAAGACGCGTGGTTACGGCCGGTTCATATTTTGCCAGTTGATGATAGTCCGGAAGTTGTTCGGAATATTCCCATAAGGTTGTAATAACCAAGACTACGGCAATCACCGCAAAAAAGAAAAACGTGCTGAGCAGAGATGATAACGTCTTAAACATGAATTATTCCACTTTTCTTTATAACTTCACAAAATTAGCTCTAATCTATTACAATTTATAAAAAAAGCAAAAAGAAAATTGCTTTTAACAGGTAAAACTTGAATTTATGTTAATTGTTTTCAAAATACGGAGGCGTGTTGCATATTGTCAAAATATTTTTCAACCGCTTTGCTGGTGGATACCGCTAATTTTTTGCGGTAGCTTTTTTGCTTTAAGAGGCGTTCTTCGGTACGATTGGAAAGGTATCCCATCTCCAACAATACCGACGGGACATCCGGTGCCTTCAAAACGGCAAAGCCGGCAAAACGATGAGTATTGTCTTTGAGTTGAACCGACTTACGCATTTCTTGTACCATAAAGCCCGCAAATTCAGACGAGCGGTTCATGGTTTCTCTTTGCGCCAGGTTGATTAAAATATCGGAAACTTCTTTGGAGTGCTCCAGCAGGTTTAATCCGGCAACAATATCCACTTTGTTTTCACGTTCGGCCAAGGCCTCGGCTTCTTTGTCGGAGGCCGTTTCGGACAAAGTATAAACCGACAAGCCCTTGGCACTGCGATTAACGGCACTATCGGCGTGCAAAGACATGAACAAGTCGGCATTGTGCTTGCGAGCAATTTTTACGCGGTCACGCAAAGGAATAAACACGTCCGTACTTCTGGTGAGGTAAACTTTGTAGCCTTCTTTTTCGAGAATCGTCTTAAGCTCTTTGGCCATGGCCAGTGTGATATTTTTTTCATAGACACCGGAATAACCAATCGCGCCAGGGTCTTTTCCGCCATGTCCGGGGTCCAGAACAACAACTTTCTTTTTGTTGACAGGACGGGCTTTTTCGCTTTTGCCTGAATTGGAAGAAGAGTAGCTGCCGGCAAAAGAATTTTCGGTGCTGAGTGCATATTTTGAGCCGACTTTAGAGGCAAACTCTCGCTCAGAAGCAATGGCCACGTCAATCACAAAACGCCAACCGAAATTGCTTTGCGGTGCCAACATAAATGCTTTTTTAACAATGACCGGCTTTTTCAAATCAAAAACTATGCGGGTGCCGTTGACACCAACCGTGCCCAAACGAGGAGAGGCAAGCAAATTATTGCCGTCTTGCTGTTTTTCTATTTTAGAACTGACCGGGACATCAAACGTATCAATCACCAATCTTTTAGGACTGCTTAACAAAAATACCTGATAGTCAAACTTTCGGTCGGCATCAAAAACAATGCGCACATTGCCGACGCCCTGACCAATACGCATGGAACTTATTCCCGCCGCTTGTGCCGAATTTATGCCAGAAAGCCCCAGTGCGGCTAAAAGCATTAGCTTAGCCGTAAATGTTGTCATCTTTTTGAAAAAGCTGACAATATGTGGCAAAATGTCCGTCACCATAAAAAAAATCCACTCAGTCCATTATGGGAATAGTATAAATGATTACTTCTTACCAATCGGTTAAAGTTTTTTAAATTCCTCTGCAATTTACATTTCTTCTCCCAAACTGGCAAGCAGATTTTTGCAATGAGCTTGAAAAAACTTATTGTGTTTTATGCAAAAATGTATATGCTAACTTTAATTATATGCGCTATGCATCGGAATTTTGTTCATTTGTGAGCGTTTGCTCTCTGAACCACGTTGACAGGTGCGGTCGGTTTTGCCGACGCCATATAAGGGAAAGATTTATACCGGAAGGTTTTACCTGCAAACCCACAAATAATAAAGCAAACAATAAGCGGTTTGTCGGATACAAAAGAAAGATGATATATAAATTGGGGATTTGTGCCCCAAGTTGGATTTTATGATTAGGGTGCGTTTTAGTCTTTTGGGGACTTTTGTTTTGCGTGCCGAGAAACATATACTTTCGCCTAACTCTTCCGGATTGTGACAATCGTTTCACAAATGCAAATTTGTGATAAAGGGAGAATTATTTATGACTAAAAGAATGCTGATTGATGACACTTGTGCCGAAGAAACTCGTGTCGTCATCGTTAACGGCAATAAAGTTGAAGACGTTGAATTCGAATCGACAACACGCAAACAAATTAAAGGAAATATTTATCTCGCTAAAGTTATGAGGGTCGAACCCTCCTTGCAAGCCGCATTTGTTGATTACGGCGGGAATAAGCACGGTTTTTTGGCTTTTGGCGAAATTCACCCGGACTACTATAATCTCAGCAAAGAAGAATTGGCTGAAATTGATAAGGAAGTCGATGATATTATTGAGGCTAAACGCCAAGCCTTGAAAGAGCGCGAGTTGGAAAGAGAAAGATACCGTGCCGAAAAAGCTGCCCGTGAAGAAGAGCGCCGTGCTAGAGAAGCTGAAGAAAAAGCTAGGCTTGAAGCTGAAGCCTTGCAGGCTGAACAAGAAAAACAAACGCAAGAGACAACAGAAGCCAACAGTGCAGAAGTTGAGACTGCCTTAAACAGCGCGGAAGAAAAAACTTCTGACGAAGAAGCTCAAATGACACAAGAGCAACCTGCCGCTGAGGCTACTGCAGAAGGTAGCGTGGAAGCTGAGGTTGCCGAAGAGCCGATTAATGACCGCAAACATCCGCGCAAAAAGAGAATCTTAAAAAAACGTGCCCGCAAGGCGTTGGAGGCCTCTCACAAAGAAGAAAACGCTCCGCAGGCGGTTGAAAAGGCACAAGCTGCAGCAACAGAGGAAAAAGCCGAAGTTTCTGCCAGCGAAGATACTCCTTCCGAAAATAAGGAAAAGCTCGTCGTGATGTCGGCCGAAGTTGAAAATCATGATGAAGTCGTATCGGGCGAAGTTGAGGCCCCGGCAACGCAATCCACAACTTCACAACATTTGGCTGAAGAAGATGTGGCTGAAGAAGGCGATGACGACGACGATGATGATGTTGAAACCGATTTTGAGATTCAACGCAAATTGCTCAGAATCCGCAAGATGTTCCACCGCAGCAAGATTCAAGACGTTATTAAAGAAGGTCAGACGTTGTTGGTTCAGGTGGTTAAAGAAGAAAGAGGCAACAAAGGCGCCGCTTTGACGACTTATTTATCTTTGGCCGGAAGATATTGCGTTTTAATGCCGAACCGCATTAAAAGCGGCGGTGTTTCTCGAAAGATTACCAATGTGGCTGACAGAAAACGTTTGAAAGGCATTGTTAAAGAGTTGCCGCTTAATGACGAAATGTCAATGATTGTTCGTACCGCCGGCGAAGAAAAAACTAAGGCCGATATTGTTCGCGACTATAATTATCTCATCAGAAGTTGGAACCAAATTCGCCTGGATGCCTTAAAGGCAAAGGCTCCGGCTTTGATTCATGAAGAAGGAAACTTAATCAGACGCGCTTTGCGTGATATGTACACCAAAGATATTTCCGAAATTATCGTAGACGGAGAACAAGCCTACAAGGCCGCTAAAGAATTTGTGAAGATTTTATCGCCGAATAATTTGAAAAAAATTAAAGAAAACAAAAAAGGCGACCTGCCCTTGTTCCAAAAATTTCAAGTTGAATCACAACTGGATAAGTTGCACGACACAAATGTTCAACTGGAATCGGGCGGTTATCTCGTCATTAATCCGACAGAGGCACTCGTTTCTATCGATGTGAACTCCGGACGTGCTACCAAGGAAAAAGACTTGGAAGAGACTGCGCTTAAAACCAATTTGGAAGCTGCCGATGAAATTGCCAAACAACTCAGAATGCGTAATTTGGCCGGTTTGGTTGTGGTTGACTTTATTGATATGGAAGACCCGAAAAATAATCAAGCCGTTGAAAAGCGCATGAAAGAGGCAATGAAAAAAGATCGTGCCAGAATTCAAATTGCAAAAATGAGTTGCTTCGGTTTGCTTGAAATTTCAAGACAGAGAATGCATTCTTCTTTCTTTGAAAGCAATTATCAGGTTTGTCCGCATTGCCATGGCAAAGGTATTGTCAGGACGATTGAATCAGGCGCAATGTATATTTTACGTTGCATTGAAGAAGAAGGAATTAAAAATAAATCTTCCAGAATTAATCTGTATCTGCCGAGTGAATTTGTCGTTTATCTCTTGAATCAAAAACGCAAAAATCTATCGGCCTTAGAAGATAAGTATAATATGGAAGTTATTATTTGTGCCGATGATTCAATTAAGAACATTGCCGATTATCGCATTGAGAGAGTTAAAGCTCAGGCAAAGCCGCAAAGCGAAGAAGTCAAAACCGAGGAGGCTGTTATTACCGAAGCCGACAATACTGCCCCTGCTCCGTCTGCCAAACAAGACAGAAAATCTAAGAGAGGACGGCGCAAAAAAGATGAAGCTCCGGAAAAAGCTGAGAAAGTTATGCCGGCCGAGCTGAACGAGGAAGCAGAACAACTCAATCAGGATGAAGAAACTTCTACCGAAGTTGTCAGAGAAGAAAACAGCGAGCCTGAAAATGCTGGAAATGAATCTCATGACAACGAATCTCATGACAGAGAACGTCGTTTTAACAATCGCCGCAGAGACAGAAGAAATCGTTTTGACAGGCGCGGCAGAAACAGAGGTCGCAGAAATCGGGATAATGATAACGAACATTCGGCTTCCGTAGAGCACAAAAAAGAAAAAAGCGAAGCAATTATCTTGTACAACAGTCATGAAGATATTGCCCCGCAGCCGCAAGCTGAGGCGAAGGAAGAAAACGAACCGAAGGAAAAATCAACTTGGTGGAGAAAACTCATCAAAAGTTAGATTTGCTCATTCGCTTAGGGCAAAATTGCAAAAGGCTAATTATCGGTATGATACCGATATTAGCCTTTTTGGCGTTGTCTCTACCAGCACAAGCGCAAATCAGCATTATTTCCGATGAAGAGACAGAGCTCTATTTGAGCAAACTTATTCAACCAATTTTTAAGTCAGCCGGACTTCCTTTTAATCGCAACAAAATTTACATTGTGAACGATGACAGTCTCAATGCTTTTGTGGCGGACGGAAATAACTTATTTGTACACACGGGAACACTTATTAAGGCCGACAATGCCGAGCAACTCAAAGGTGTTTTGGCACACGAAGTCGGACATATCACAGGTGGGCATATTTTACGCCAAAAGCTCAAAATACAAGATATGCAAGAGGCCTCTTTGGCTTCGATGGTATTGGCCGGAGCCTTGGGGGCGGCCAGCGGACGCGGTGATGTCGCCATGGCGGTGATGATGGGGTCGCAAAGCTCTTTACTTTCACATTATCTGGCTTATCGCGTGGAGGAAGAAAGAAGTGCCGATGAAGCCGCTATTGTCTTCCTAAAAAAAGACAATACTTCGCCGCAAGGGCTTTTAGACTTTATGAAAAAATTGCAAAAACAAAATACGCTGAACGGGGTGGAAGAAAATGTATATTTTAGAACACACCCGCTGACCTCAGAGAGAATCACTTTTTTGCAACAGGCAGTTAAAGCCTCGCCTTTTAAGCACGAGGCGCAGGCCGATGAGGCTTATTTGCGCATTAAAGCCAAGCTCAGTGCTTTTCTATATGACCCGAAACAAACCTTTTTGCGCTATCCTTTAACCAATGGCTCAATTCCCGCGCGCTATGCTCAAGCGATAGCTTTTATGAAAAAGTTGGATTTTGCCAATGCTCATAATATTATTGATGCTTTGATAAAAGTTGAGCCAAACAATCCTTATTTTCACGAAGTTAAGGCGCAAATTTATCTGGAGCAAGGGCAAATTGCGCAGGCCAAACAAGAATATGCACTGATTTTGAAACTTCGTCCGAATACGGCACTTTTTCAACTTGACTGGGCGCAAATTGTGCTGGCCGGGACGCCGAGTGCAACCGAACTTCAAGGTGTTATTAAGGCGCTTAATCAAGCCTTGATTAAACGACCGACGACCCAGGGGTGGCTTCTGCTCTCGCAAGCCTATTACCAAGCAGGGCAAGCTGACTATGCCGATTATGCTGCGGCAGAGTATTCTTTGAGGATGGGTGAGCCGGAAGTGGCTTTACGACAAATACAAAATGCCAAGCGAACACAGACGAATCCAAATCTTGCCCTCAAACTTGAGGATATTAAACAAAGAATAAAAAACCTTTATCCTCAGATTGATGAGAAAAAATTTAAGTAAAAGCGGCTAATCTCTTTTTTTGAGTTCGTTGACCATCTCGGCCGTCGGGGCGCCGTAGGACACATTGCTCGGGCGGACAAAGCTCGGTATATTATCTTCATCTCGCTCCAAAGTATCCTCCGCAGCGGTCACTTTTTCAATTTCCAGATTAGGAATTTCAACATCCGGTTTGGCTTGGAACAAGCACTCCATTCCACCGACCGGTTCATAAAAATGATCCAATCCGGCAACCTTGGCTCCGCGCCCTAAATACAAGAATCCTCCCGGAACTTGGCGACTATATATTTTGGCAATTAATTTTTGTTGAACTTCGGAATTGAAATATCTTAAGACATAGCGACAGAAAATCACATCATACAGCTCGCCATGGGTGAGTTCATCCAACAAATTATAGCGGCGAAATTCGACCATTGACGCAATATCATCATTGACAACCCACTGCCCGTTCTCTTGGTGAAAATTTCCCAAGATTTGGCGCATATTCAGCCCTCTTTGCACATCAAATTGGCTATATATTCCTTTTTGGGCTTTGGTGACGGCATAGTTGGAAATATCCGTACCGATAATGTCAACTTTCCAATCGCCTATGCCTTTCAGATTGTGCTTGACGGCCATGGCGATGGAATAAGTTTCTTGTCCGGTTGAACACCCAAGACTCCATATCCGTAGTTTTTTGGAACTTCGATTGATTTCGCGCAGTTGCGGCAGCATATAAGTCTCGAATCCGCGAAAGACCGGATAGTCCCGATAAAAATAAGTATCAGAAAGTGTGAGCGCTTCCACAACCTGCCAGATAAGCGCTTTTTGCCCGAGTTTTAACTCGGCAATCAATTCTTCAACCGAGGGATAGCCTTTTTCGCAAATAAAATTATACAGTTTTTTATCAATAATGAAATATTTGTCGTTGGACAAATCCCAACCGGCATATTGTCTGAGAAGGCTTAATATATATTCAAAATCACTTTTCTTCATGTTGCTAGACCAATCCCAGAATTGCTAATTTTGAGGTAATTATTTCTTCATCAAAAGGCTTTAAGACATAGTCATCGGCACCACTGTCCAGAGCCTCTTTAATGGTATCTATATCATTTAATGATGAACAAAAGATTATTTTTGGTTGTTTGGCGATGCGCAAACTCCGAATTTTATACATGGCATCAATGCCATCTAAAACCGGCAGGCGATAATCCATAATGATGACATCGGGTTCATTGAGCTGGCAAAGTTCAACAACTTCTTCACCGTCTTCGGCCTCAATTACGTCAAAACCTAAATTGCCCATAATTTTATCGAACAACATGCGGATGATTTTAGAATCGTCGGCAACTAAACATTTTGACATCTTTATCTTACTCCATAATCAAGCCCAAAGTAGGCTCTTCTATCAACGTGAGATGCTTGTTTTGATTGGCTAGCAAAGTTTGCAGGTAAAAAACCGGGGCATATTGCGCAATGTTGTTTTCAGGCTTGTTGCCGGCCAGAACCAATTTGATGTTTTTGATTTTTTCGGCAGACAAAGGTGTCGGCGTATTGACAATGACGGCCAGTTTTCCGCCAATTTCGCGGGCTTCAAGTTGACCACCTTTGATGAGCGTATCGGCCACAATCATAATCGCTATCATTGCAATGCGGGCAAACTGCGTTGTATGCAATTCCAAAGTTAACGAAGTGGGATGACTTTGTGAGCCAAGGGTTTTGAGGTAGTTTTCGGTTGTGGTTTGAATTGTGGCAAAATCTTCCAAATTGGCATTATTCAAACCAAAAGCCATCCGAAAAAATTTGAGTCTTGCGGATAGAACAGAGGAACTGACCTTGAGAATCGAACGAATATCATCTAAAAAATCCATATCCCCTTCTTCCAACAATTCAACTGCGTTGGATACGGCCCCAATATTGCCGATAATATCGTGACTGATACGGGTACAGATTAATTCCGTTAGCTCCGTTTGTGTTACTATTGCACTCATTTCACCCTCTTAAAAACTATATAAATCCGTATTCATAAACTTTTGGTCTTCACGGGACATGCGCGTATAATCCAGCTCTCGCAGCATCGGATCTTCCAATACCAAACGTCCCGTGCCGGCTTGAAGATAAGGTTTGTTTCCGCCTAATCCCCAAATCACATCGTCTTTATTGTCAGGTGTACCATACTTTTGGTTAATTTTTTTCCAAAAATCGTAAACTTTTATGTTTCGCAGATAAATATGTTTCTGGCTGTTACCGCTGATGTTTGTGGCGGCCTCACTTTTATAAGAGATTCGATAGGCTTTATTATTGGTAAACGTACTGGTAAAGCGAACTTCTATTTCCTCACGGGTTTTGAATTTTGAATAAGTCGCCCGTTCAATAAACTGGTAGCCGTCTTTTTTGGCCATTTGAATCACACAGTTTTCCAACCGTTCGTAGCCTACGACTCCTGATGCACGGCATTTGTCTTCATTGCGCCAACGAATAAAATTCGGAATATCCATTTTTTGCATGGTGCGACGGAATCCGCGACGCGTTAAGGCTTCATCAATTTGCGCAAAAGACATACGCAGCATGGCGCCCGAAATATCAAATACGGAGGCATTTGAGCGTTTGACCGTTCTTTTGGATTTTTCCATCAGACTACTTAAATTGACTTTGCCTTGCTCGTTGTTCGGAGCTACGGCCGTCGGCTCTTCGGAAGACGAACTCTCACTAAGCAAAGGTTCTTTGATTTTGGCCAGCCAAGTACCCTCCACTTTGGGAACAGGCACCACCGAATCCTCATTTGAGGTTGATTTGGCCTCCAAATTATCGGTCAGGGTTTTATTTTTATCAACCTTTGGCGGCGTGGCAGATTGAGATTGCGAAGTTTGCGATGCTACAGGAGCTGTTTGCGGAAGAGGTGTTTGGGCAACTTCTTCGGTTGAAGTTTTTTGAGGTGTGGGCTCGGCATCCAAAGAATCAAAGTCCATATTCTCAAAATTTAAATCTTCATCAGACATTACTTTGGGCAAAGCCAAAGTTTGGCTCTCATTATATGGTCTGGGCTCTGAGAGCGGGACGGCCTCTTCTTGAGCCAAATCAGGATAAAGCAGCGGGTCATATTCCTCACTACTCCAACAAACTGACGGCACCAGAATCGCCGTGGCGGCACAAAGTAAAATCCTCAATTTCATTTTTCAGTACTGATATTTTCTTAAAAAATTTTTTTTAGTATAACCTGTTTTTCTGATATTTCAAATTTTAAGCAAAGTTATCCGCCTGTTTTCGGGGGTTTACTTTTTTGTGAATATTGATATAAAGAAACTCAACTGAATTCTTTTAGGAAAAACAATGAAACCTGTTCATATTATCGGTGCCGGTCTGGCAGGCTCTGAAGCCGCTTGGCAAATTGCTCAAGCCGGAATTGAAGTCATTATTCACGAGATGAAACCTAAACGCTTTTCTCCGGCACACAAAAATCCCGATTGTGCCGAGTTGGTCTGCTCAAACTCTTTGCGCTCGGATGACCATGAACATAATGCCGTCGGTTTGCTGCATGAAGAATTGCGCCGTACCGGTTCGCTCATTATGGCTTGCGCCGATGAAACAAAAGTGCCTGCCGGCGGAGCTTTGGCCGTTGACAGAGAAGGTTTTGCCCGTTTGGTAACGCAAAAACTCTCCTCTCATCCGCTTATTCAATTCAGGCATGAAGAAATTACGACTTTGCCAGATGAGAGTTGGGACGACGTGATTATTGCCACCGGTCCCTTGACCAGTGAAACATTAGCGCACGCCATTTTGGACGAGGTTAACGCCCAATCTCTTTCTTTTTATGATGCGATTGCACCGGTCGTTTATAAAGACAGCATTAATTTTGATAAGGCTTGGTATCAATCCCGCTATGACAAGGGCGATAAATTTGACTACATTAACTGCCCGCTTTCCAAAGAAGAGTATTATCATTTTGTTGATGAGCTCTTAAAAGCCGAAAAAGCCGAATTTCACGATTGGGAAGAAGTCAACTATTTTGACGGGTGTTTGCCTATTGAAGTGATGGCCGAACGAGGTATCGAAACGCTTGTGTTCGGGCCGATGAAACCGGTTGGTTTGACCAATCCGCATAGCTCAGAAAAACCTTATGCCGTGGTGCAACTCCGCCAAGACAATAAAGAAGACACTTTGCGCAATATTGTCGGTTTTCAAACCAAGATGAAATACGGTGAGCAAAAGAGAATCTTTCAGATGATTCCGGGGCTGGAAAATGCCGAATTTGCCCGCTTTGGCGGAATTCACAAAAATACCTTTATTAAAAGTCCGATTTTGCTTGATTCCACATTACGCCTGAAATCAAAGCCATATATCAGCTTTGCAGGGCAGATTACCGGTTGCGAGGGCTATGTGGAAAGTACAGCCATCGGGCTGTTGGCCGGATATTTTGCCACTTGTCGCGCGCTTGGCAAAGATGCTCTTTTGCCACCCCAAACAACCGCTCTGGGCGCAATGCTCAATCATTTGATTGATGATACCGATATTGATAATTTTCAGCCGATGAATATTAATTTTGGAATTTTTCCGACAATTAGGGGCGAAACTACCGTTAACGGTAAGTTCAAAAAGCTCAAAGGTATGGAGCGCAAAGAAGCCTATTGCCGCCGTGCACTTGAGGACCTTAAAACTTGGTTGGAGAACAGATAAATGCCCAACATGCGCCACAAACAACAAAAAGACGAAAATTTTCCGGTTGCCTCTTTTTTGTTTGACAAAGACACGCAAAAAGTCGTGACCGCTTATTATGATTTTGCCAGATATTGTGATGACGTGGCTGATAACCCTGCCCTGACTTCTCAACAAAAGTTAGACCGTTTGGAGGCTGCCGAACAAGCTCTCTTTAATGAAAAAGAAGCGAAAAAGAACAAGCAAGCCGCTCTTTTACGCAAAGTTTTCTTACAAGAGAATTTGAGCTTTTCTTTGGCCGATGATTTGCTCAAAGCCTTCCGCCAAGATGCTGAGGGATTTTTTTATCAGACTTGGGGACAATTGATTGATTATTGTCGCAATTCGGCAGCACCGGTGGGACGGTTTATGTTGGCAATTCATAACGAAAATCCATCTACTTATTTGCCGGCAGATGCTTTGTGTGCCGCTTTGCAAATTGTCAACCATATTCAAGACGTGAAATATGACTTTCAACTGCTTAAACGGATTTATATTCCTGAAGACTTATGGCAACAATTTCGTCTCTCCAAAGATGTGTTGGCGCAAAATAAAAGCCCAGTTGCCTTTCAAGATATGGTCGGCGAAATGCTGAAAAGAGTTAAAGGTTTACTTAAAGATGCCGAAATTTTACCTTGCATTGTCAAGAGCTTAAGGTTAAGATTGGTGCTCTGCGTTATCTTTTCCTTAACCAATATTATGATATATAAACTCTTAAATGGAGATGTTTTGGCCTCGCAAATTAAGCTCAACAAATTTGATTGGGCGAGAGCTGTGCTCCTCGGCGTTGGAAAGGGATTGTTTATCCGCCGAAAAACTTTGACTAATAAAGGGTTGTAGATGAACGACATTAAACAAATTGTAAAAAAATCCGGCACTTCTTTTTTCTGGAGTATGCGTATGCTTCCTAAAGCCCAACGCGAGGCAATGTACACAATTTATGCCTTTTGTCGGCATATTGATGATATTGTTGACGGTGATGCCGACATGGCTGAAAAGCAAGAGCTGCTCAATGCTTGGCGCGAGGAAATGAACAATATTTACGATAAAAAAGTTCCGGCTACCGAAATCGGGCGTCGTATCTACAAAAATTGTATGCGTTTTAAGTTGCCGAAGGAAGAATTTTTACGCCTTATCAATAGTATTTCTATGGATATTCCCAATCCTTTACAAGCTCCGTCATTGGATAAATTTTTGGAATATTGCCGCGGGGTGGCCGGTGTTCCGGGAAATCTGTCTTTACGCATTTTTGGCTGCCAAGACGAAAAAATTATCAATGAATTAGCAACAAATCTCGGAAACGCGTTGCAAATTACAAATATATTGCGAGATGTGAAGGAAGATGCCATGAGTAATCGCCTTTATATTCCGAAAGAATTTTTGCTCCAGGCCAACATTACTTCAACCGACCCGAAAACCGTAGTGGTCGATAAAAATTTAGCCACGGCCAGAGAAGAGCTGGCGAAGTTGGCTGATGATTATTTCATTAAATCGGAATTTTTGATTCAAAAGCTGGATAAAAAGACGGCGCGTCCGGTTAAGATGATTGCCGCAATTTATCGTAAATATTTTAAGATTATGAAAAACAGAGGTTGGGAAATTATTTCACCTAAACCGCAAATCAGCAAAATGAAAAAACTCACACTTGCGTTGCGGGCTTATTTTGGAAAATAAGCCATGGCGCGTCAGGCATATCATATTATCGGCGCCGGCGTGGCCGGTTTGAGTGCCGCCAAGTTTATCAAACAAAAATTTCCTCAAGCGACAATTTATCTTTATGAAGCGGCTCATCACATCGGCGGAAGAGCTTATTCTTTTGTTGACAAGGATTGGCAATTAAGTCTTGATAATGCAACGCATGTTTTGCTCAAAGCTAACCAAAATGCTTGGCGTGTCTTTCACTCTTTTCAGGAGTGGCAAAAAATTTATTTTTTGGAAAAAGGGCAAACCGCGCCGCAACCAACTAAGTGGAAATTCAGAAATGAAATTGCCGAGGCGGTTTTTAACACCTCTTTTGCAGAAGTGGGGTACAAACAATGGCTCAATATTGCTTGGCAGCTTTTTCCATTTTTTCCGAAGCAATTTCTGGCCGCATTTTCGCAAGGAAATTTAACCAAAGACCTTACGCAAATTTTGCAACTGCCTGATATTCATATTAATTACGGCTGCAAGCTCTTAAGCATAGAACAACAAGGAGAGCTTATCTCCAAGCTCATTTTTAACCAACAAAGCATTACCCTTACAGAAAATGAGCAAGTGATTTCGGCGCTGGATAGCTATAATTACGGCAAAATATTTGAACCGACACATTTTGAATATAACGCAATCATCAATATTTATTTTCACACCAGCATGGCAATCACTTTGCCACAAGGATTGCACTTTATCGGCCTAAAGGGCTCTTTGGCGCAATGGGTATTTTCTTTTCCTAATATCTTAGCGATTACAATCAGCAATGCTAATGCTTGCTCTTTAAGTGACGAAGAATTAGCTCGGCAGATTTGGGCTGAGATTTGTGTTTTGAGAGGAAGAGCCGCCGCCTTTATGCCGGAATATAGAGTGTTGCGTCACAAGAGGGCCACCATAAAACAAGACAAACTAAACAATGCCTTACGCCCCTCTTCGGCGCAAACAAAATGGGCAAACTTGCAAATTTGCGGCGACTGGACAATGAAAAATTATCCCTGCTGTATCGAGAGCGCCATACTTTCTGCTCGAAGACTCTTATAAAAATCGATTTATCCTCTTTAGCCAAAATAAAACTGCTCAAATAAAAATATTTGACATCGTTTTCACAATATGCTAAATTATAAAGTGACAAAGTTCAGTTATAATGAGGTGTATTATGAGAAAGCAGCTTGTGATAGGAGTATCAATTCTTGCACTAACCGGATTGGGCGGTGTAAGTGAAAATTATGTTTCAACCAAATTACAAGGTGCAAGTCCACAATACACGCACTTCGTAAGAACCAGTCTAAACCAAACCTTTGAATCTTTGTCAGGGGCAAGCCTGAATGAGGGCTTGCCCTATCGTACAAACTATCAAACAGCCGGTGTCTATTTTATCACCGGAAATAAAGATATGGACTTTAATAATGAAGACGCTAAAAACAATGACTTTTCTGATCCTACTGGAGATAATTGTAAGCGCCTAGGCTATAGTATTGCATCTTGTGCATCCGGTTTATTTAATCGAGCGTGCCCTTATAATGATAAATTATATGACAGATGTTGTGATGCAATCTATAAATATACAGCAGCTCAATGTTCTAGTCCTAAAAGATTAAGTTCTGATAGTTGTGGCGGAAAATACCGTTGTTACTGCGATACTGCCGCTTATCCTTATCCGGCATGTAATTCCCCTCAAATAAAAGGAAATTCTTGTAGCGATGATACTGGTACAAGATATGCTACTTGTGTCTGTCCTAATGCCAATAACGGACAATGGGGGTGCAAAGAATATTATGCTGCACCTTGCAATAATATATGTAAAACTCCATATCCTGACAATTGTCACAATAGAACTTCAGTACAAACTCCTTATGGATGTGAGACATATTTTTCTGATTGCAAATCTAAATGTCAAAAAGCATACGCTGATAATTGTCGAAATCGTACAGCTGTTTCTGCTCCTTATGGTTGCAAGCAAGCATTTGGTGATTGTCAATCAAAATGCGAAATAGCTTATACTGATAATTGTCATAATCGCTCTGCCGTCATTAGTTCTTGTCCTAGTAACGCTAGCTGCTCTTATTTTTCTGATTGCCAATCTAAAATTCAATCTTGGAGTTGTAATTCTGGATATACTAAGTTGGGAAATAGTTGTGTGGCAGACTGTTCCGCAGGCTCTATTTTATATTCCGATAAAACTTGTTCAATTTCTTCCGTTAACTATAACAAAACTGCAGTAGCTGTTGTTTTTGATCCTGTGGCAAAATTAGCAATTAGTTTAGATGAAAGTTCAGGTTCATCGCTTAAATATCCTAGACGTGTTTCCTCCTTCAGTGCAGATTGTTCTTGGTGTTCTGCAGGGAAATGGACAGTATTAACTCCAACTGCATTTTCCTCATTATATAAAGTTCGTGGAGATGTCAATGTAGCTTTAATGAGATTATCTAAACCACAATTATATAGTGCGAATGGAGGTCTCTGCGTACAAAAAGATGATAAAGATTTTGCTGATTGGGGTAGCCAATCAGGTGGAATTGAATCAATAGGTAGGACCCTTCCATGTGGTGCTAGATATGTTATAAAATATTAATTTTCTCAAATTGCATGATACGCAAAATCCGAAGAGTTAATCTTCGGATTTTGTGTCTTTTAATGAAGCCAAGATAAAAGCTTGTGTTTTAATTTTTGTCCTGTAGAAACGGGGACGGAATCGCAATATAAATCCCAATAGAGTTGGTATTCTTTGCGGCTTAACAATGATAAAGTTGTATTTTTGAGGCCTTGGGTTTGAAAATACACCCTCATAAATTCGTCCGGCTCTTCTGTCGAGATTTTACCATGCTCCAGACGATAGGCTAAGAGTTGTTTTTCATCTTCGGCATTTAGAGAATAAATCTCTAAGAAAGCTCGTAACAAACTTTCATTGCCGGAGGCTATGAGTTGCCGCTTAAACTCCGGCAAATTGGCATTGCGTTGCAAGAGCTGGTTTTGGGACATTACCAAATAGGGTTTACACAAACAAGCATCACGTTTGATGAGCTCCGTAATCACGGCCGGTGTGTACAACTTCTTAAACAACAGGACTTGAACTTTCATTACGGCATCTTTGCCACCTATCAGATAAGGGGCATAAAACTCTCTTTCTGACGAAGAAAGTACATTTAACTGCTTAACTGCCGGTAGCACAACACCTTGCAGAATTTTTACAATTTCAGAATTTGCTTCCATAAATTTTTTGATTTTAAAATAGATATCCCCGGGTAAACCCGGGGTTCTTGGAAAGGCACCATTAAGGTGCCTTTCTTTACAACTCCAAATGGAGTTGACCTAAATCCCTTTGTCCTTGATACTTTACATAATTTTTAATTACT